>JAFLDX010000066.1 GCA_017302215.1 Lysobacterales bacterium | reverse complement strand
GATCACGTAGGGCGGTACGCCCTGGTCCTTCGCCAGACGCGCGCGCGCCGTGCGCAGTGCGTCCCACAGCGCGGCTTCGTGCGGTGCGATGCCGAGCGAAGCCTGGCCCTTCGCGCCGCGCGTCGCCTTGCGTGCCGCCTTGCGCGTCCTGCCGTCGGCGATCGGCCGCAGCATCACCGGGGTCTCGCCGCGCAGCACGGCGCGGCTCGCCGTGGTCAGCTCAAGCACGCCGTAGCCTTCGTCGTCGGTCGCGAGCAGGCCGGCCGCGACGAGCTGGCGGAACACGCCGAGCCACTGACCCTCGTCGAGTTCGCCGCCGATCCCGTGCACGCTCAGGCGGTCATGGCCGAGGTCGACCACGCGCGCCCCATCGGACCCGCGCAGCACGTCGACGAGGTGGCGCGCACCGTAGCGCTGACCGGTGCGATAGACGCACGAGAGCGCCTTCTGCGCGACCACGGTGGCATCCCACGCTGCCGGCGGCTCGAGGCAATTGTCGCAATTGCCACAGGCTCCATCGAACGACTCGCCGAAGTAGGCGAGCAGGCGCCGGCGCCGGCATGTCGTGGTTTCGGCGTAGCCGACCAGGGCCTCAAGCTTGGCGAACTCGACGCGCTTGCGCTCCTCGCCCGACTCGCCCTGCACGATGAACTGGCGCAACTGCACGAGGTCACCGAGACCCCAGGCCATCCATGCCTCGGCCGGCACGCCGTCGCGGCCGGCGCGTCCGGTCTCCTGGTAGTAGCCCTCGAGGCTCTTCGGCAGGTCGAGGTGCGCGACGAAACGCACATCCGGCTTGTCGATGCCCATGCCGAAGGCGATTGTCGCGACCATCACGAGGCCGTCCTCGCGCAGGAAGCGCTGCTGGTTGCGCGCGCGCTCGGCGGCGTCCATGCCGGCATGGTAGGCCAGCGCGGGGATGCCGTCGGCGACCAGCGCGGCCGCGGTCGCATCGACGCGCTTGCGCGACAGGCAGTAGACAATGCCCGAATCACCGCGGTGCCCGGCGAGGAAATCGCCGAGCTGGCGGCGTGCATCGTCCTTGCCGACCACGCGGTAGCGGATGTTCGGGCGGTCGAAGCTCGCGACGAACTGGCGAGCCGCATCGAGGGCCAGGCGCTCGACGATCTCGCGCCGGGTCGGCGCATCGGCCGTCGCGGTCAGCGCGATGCGCGGCACTGCGGCGAAGCGCTCGTGCAGCACGGTCAGCTGGCGGTATTCGGGACGGAAGTCGTGACCCCACTGCGAGACGCAATGTGCCTCGTCGATCGCGAACAGGTTGACCTCGACGCGTGCGAGCAGGTCGAGGAAGCGCTCGGTCAGAAGGCGCTCGGGAGCGACGTAGAGCAGCTTGAGGTCGCCGCCGCGCAGGCGCGTCTCGACGTCGCGCTGGGCGATCGCATCGAGGCTCGAGTTGAGGAAGGCCGCCTCGACGCCGAGCTGGCGCAGGGCCTCGACCTGGTCCTGCATCAGCGCGATCAGCGGCGACACCACGATCGCGGTGCCCGGACGCATCAGCGCCGGTATCTGGTAGCACAGCGACTTGCCGCCACCGGTCGGCATCAGCACGAGCGCGTCGCCACCGCCGGCGACATGCTCGATGATGGCCTGCTGGCTGCCGCGGAATGCCGGGTAGCCGAAGATCGAATGGAGGATGCGCAACGCGTCGTCGGACATGCGCGCATGCTAGCAAACGCGTTGCGCCGGCCCGCCATGCGCACTCGACACGCTAGGATCGGCTCGGCCATGCATCCATCCGGCCTGCCGGCTGCGTCACAATCGCCACCCCGCCCTTCCTGCTCAGCTTGGCGTCATGGGAACGCTTCGATTCCGCACATCCACCACGCGTGCCGCATGCGTCGCGCTCGCATTCGCCGCGACAGCCGCACAGGGCATCGAGCCGCCACGCTTCCCGCCCGGCTCGGTCTGGCAAACCGACATCCGCAGCGCGCCGCTGCACGCGCAGTCGACCTCGATGATCAACACCCTCGCCGGCCTCGGCGGCTGGGGCAACGGCAACCGCATGCAGATCGACTTCTCGATCCACGTCTACCCGTCCGCGGCCGGGAATGCCCCGATGCGCTCGATCGTTCCGCACCTCGAGTCGGGCGAGTACTACACGCCCGATTGCGAGTCGCTGCCGGCCTCGATGCCGGTTCCGGCCGATGCCGCCTTCGAGGGCCAGTCGGGCCTGAGCTGCGACAACACCGAGGACGACTGCCACCTGATCGTGCGCAAGGACAACCTGCTGTACGAACTGTACTCGGGCAATCTCAACGGCAACGTGCTCGATGCGCGCTGCCTCGCGGTCTGGAACCTGGCCGCGAACTATCCGCCGGAAGGGCGTGGCGAGCATTGCACGGGCGCCGACGCCGCCGGTTTCCCGATCGCGCCGCTGCTGGTCAACGCCGACGAGGTCGCGGCGCGTGTCGCGATCGCGGATGCCGACCTCGGCCACGCGATCCGCTTCATCCTACCGAACGCGTACATGGCACGCGACACCTCGCTCGGCGGCGTCGGCGGGCGCCTCTACGTGCGTCCGGCCTCGCATGCGGGCAGCCCGAGCGGCCAGAGCGGCAGCGTGCCGTACGGCGTGCGCATGCGCCTCAAGGCGAACTTCGACATGAGCGGCTACAGCGCGGCCGCGCGCGTGATCCTGCGCACGATGCAACGCTACGGCATCGTCCTCGCCGACGGCGGCAACATCGCGCTGACCTTCGAGAGCGACCGCCACACCACGGCGAAATGGTCGACGCTCGGCATCGGCCCGCAGCTGTTCTGGAACGGCGCGTCGGGCTCCACGCCGTTGCTCGTCACGCATTTCGAGGTCATCGACACGGGGCCGCGCATTGCCGAGACCTGGAACTGCGTGCGCTCGACGCCGACCGTCAACGACCTCGTCTTCGCCAGCGGCTTCGAGGGATAGGTTTGCTCCGAACGGGTCGGTCCATCGCACCCACCCGAAGCACAGGGACCTGCCGGCCATCCATCTGCTCGCGGCAAGGCGGCTCGCTGAACGCCTCGGACGCGATGCCGAAGCGCGCCAGCTGACCGGGTTCGTGCTGAAGAGTTTCGCCGCACATCGACTGCAAGCGCAGATCTCGGCATGCGACCGCCTGCTGGCCGGGCTTGCGGTCGCGGCGAGGAAGCCCGCTTCGGGCTGACCGCCCAGGGCATTCGCATCGGTTCGGGGGCGACGACGAGAGCGCGCGTGAGCCGCTGAAGGCATTACCGCTTCGGCGCGCGATGCGTCATGAAGCGTGCGTCCGAGCCCGCTGCCGGGCGACGGAGGCTCGTCGACAGGGCCTATACTGCAATGAACCCTCGAGGTAGACGATCCATGCAACGCGTCCTGCTGTTCGCCACCTTGCTCATCCTCGCCGCCCCGCTGCATGCCGACGACGACTACGCGCGCTCGATCGACGAATGGCGTGCAGCGCGGATCGAGTCTCTTAAGAAGCCGGATGGCTGGTTCAGCTACGTCGGATCGGGCATCGTCCCCGCGGGCGAGAGCACGATCGGCAGTGCCAAAGGCAACGCGATCGTGCTGGCGACGGGTCCGGCGCGCCTCGGCACGCTGCGCCTGGCCGACGGCATCGTGCACTTTCGCGCCGATCCCGCGGCGGCGGCGACGATCGACGACCGGCCGGTGCCAGGCGAAGTCGTGCTGACGACGAACGCCGACGGCGCGCGGCCGACCGAGGTGCATTTCGGCAAGGCCTGGTTCTATGTCGTCGCGACCGGCGATCTCGTCGGCTGGCGCCTGCGCGATCCGCAATCGCAGGCGCTCGCCGCATTCAAGGGCATCGACCGCTACCCGACTGATCCGTCGTGGCGCATCGAGGCCGACTGGCAACCGTACGATCCGCCGCATTCGATCGACCTCGTTACGGTCATCAACACGCTGCAGCCGAGCGACGTGCCGGGACGCGCCCTGTTCACGCGCGACGGCAGGCAGTACACGCTGGAACCCGTCGCCGAGGACGACGGCCGGCTGTTCTTCATCATCGCCGATCGCACGAGCGGCAAGGAAACCTATGGCGCGGCGCGCTTCCTGTACGCCGATCCACCCGCCAACGGCAAGGTCGTGCTCGATTTCAACAAGGCCTACAACCCGCCGTGCGCACTCTCGCCGCACGTGGTCTGTCCGACCGCTCCGCCGGGCAACCGCCTCGACCTGCGCGTGACGGCCGGCGAGAAGAAGTACGTGCACCGATGATCGAGGAACCTGCGGGGAATACCCGCGAGCGTGAAGCCAGCGCGTCGCGACGTCATGCAACCAGGGCATCGCGGCTGGCTTTCAGCAGCCGCAGGGCTGGTCAGCCGCTTCCTACTTGAACTCGGCGCGCGGCGGCGCCAGATTGACGGCGACGGTCGCGACCGCGACCGCACAGGGGGGACTGCCGGATGGGTGTACTGATCCAGGTCGTAGGAGGCATCGTCGTCGCCTTGATGATTCGCGGCGCGATCGGCTTCTGGCAGGATTACCGCTCGCGCCGCTGAGGCGCTTCAAGGCTGTCGTGGCGGGCTGCACGCCATACGATACGCCGCGGTCCACCCGCCTCGTGATTCGCCACGCGAATCGATCGTCCTGCCGCCGTCCCGCCGATTCATCACGAAGGGGAAACCGATGAACCGTCCCGCCTCCTACCTCTCGAACATTCCGGGCCGCTTCAAGGGCGTCGGCATCGTCCTCCTGCTTGTCGCCCTCCTGCTGCTGTCGATCGTGTTCGGCAGTTGGTATACGGTCGACCAGGGCGAGCGCGGCGTGAAGCTGCGTTACGGTGCCGTCGTCGGCATCGCCGAGCCGGGCCTCAATTTCAAGATTCCTTTCGTCGACACGGTGCGCCACATCTCGGTGCAGAACCAGGCGATCGTCTACGAGCGCGTCGAGTCGTACAGCAAGGACCAGCAGCCGGCCACGCTGCGCATCTCGGTCAGCTACCGCGTGCCCGAGGCCAGCGTCGAGGAGCTCTACTCGCAGTACGGATCGATCGACAAGATGGTCGAACGCCTGATCAGCCGCAAGGTACCCGACGAGGTCAAGAACGTGTTCGGCCGCTACACCGCGATCTCGGCGATCCAGGACCGCACGAAGTTCGGCATGGACGTCAACGAGGCGCTCAAGAAGGCCGTGACCGGACCGGTCGTGATCGAGAGCGTGCAGATCGAGGAGGTGATCTTCTCCGACGCCTACGAGCAGTCGATCGAGAAGCGCATGATGGCCGAGGTCGAGATCCAGACCAAGCGCCAGAACCTCGAGACCGAGCGCATCAACGCCGAGATCACCGTCACCCAGGCCAAGGCGCAGGCCGATTCGGCACTCGCGCAGGCCCAGGCCGAAGCCGAGGCGATCCGCGTGCGCGGCATCGCCGAGGCCGACGCGATCAAGGCGCGCGGCGAGGCGCTCAAGCAGAACGCCGGCCTGATCGCGCTGACCCAGGCCGAGAAGTGGAACGGCGTGCTGCCGGCGACGATGGTGCCGGGCGGCACCGTGCCGTTCCTCAATCTCAAGGGCAACGCGTCGGTCGAATGACCGACCTCGCGGCTGTCGTCAGTCGGCCGCCTTCAGCACATCGATGCGCGTGACCTGGCGCACCCAGCGCCCCGGCCGCTTCTCGGCCGGAGCGACGAGACGGAACGGGCCTTCAGCTGCATCGAGCGGCTTGCCGTCGCGCGTGTCGACGAGCAGCACGCCGTCATCGCGGAACTTCGGGTCGAGTTCGGCCAGCGCGTAGACGACTCGATAGCCGTCGGCAGCCGTGATGCGCACGTACAGGGCGAGGTTCGGCCCGCGCAAGGCCTCGCCGAGCGGCGCTCCGGCAGCGCGCAGCACGTCGATCAGGGCGACGCCGGCGAACTCGCTCTCCACGCCGTGAGCGCCCGCACGCACCACGTGGCGCGGCATGACGGCGAGCGCGGAGCGATCGAGCGCGAGCGGCCTGGCCACTTCGCCGCCGACGGCCAGCGTCGTCGCCGCGTTCGCGGCCGGCTCCGCATGGCGGTGCGACTCGACATGGGCCGGAAAGGCGTTCGAGACAACGCCTCCGGCGAGGACGACAAGCAGCACGAAGATCCGGCGTGTCACGGCGCGAACGACCCCGGTGCGTCCGGCGATCATGGCTATCTCCCCCCGGCCTGCGCCGACAGCGTTGTTTCCACTCGACTATAACGGCGCGCATGCGAGAATGCGATCCATGCCTGCGCCGCTCACTGCCCCGGCTTTCCCGTCAGGCGCCAGCGCGCAGGCGCCGGCGCAGCGCGGCAAGCTCGGACTTCGCCGCCGCCGCGCAGGCGTGCTCGATCGCGCGATAGCGCGCGAGCACGTCGGCGCCGAGCGCACTGAGCTTGGCGCCACCGCCGCCGCTGCCACCGCTGCTCGCCTCGACCACCGGCGCGCGGAAGCACAGGTTCATCTCCTCGACGAGTTGCCAGGCGCGCTTGTAGCTCATCTTCATGCGCCGGCCCGCGGCGGCGATCGATCCGGTCTCGCGGATGCTTTCGAGCAGGTCGGCCTTGCCCGGTCCCACCGCAACGCGACGACCGAGCTGGATGCGCACGCGCAGCACACCGCTGGCTTGCTTCGCCATGATCACCCTCCCGCATGGACCCGAGATGATATCGACTCCCTCCTCGCCCGTTGAGGTCCGCATGTCGCGTCGATCGACTCGCCTGTTTCGTGGCGCCCGTCGGCTTGCCGCCGGGCTCATGCTCGCCGCCTGCATCCCTTGTGCGGCGCAGGCCCGCGCCGACGACGTCCTCGTATTCGCCGCGGCGAGCCTCAAGCCTGCGCTCGATGCGATCCTTGCCACCCCCGAAGCGAAGGCGATCGGGTCGATCAAGGCGAGCTACGCCGCGTCCTCGCAACTGGCGCGGCAGATCGAGGCCGGCGCGCCGGCGGCGCTGTTCATCTCGGCCGACCAGGACTGGATGGACGTCGTCGAGAAATCGGGCCAGGTCGTCGATGGCACGCGCGCGGACCTGCTCGGCAATGCGCTCGTGCTCGTTGCGCCGGCCGATTCGGCGACCATGGTCCGGCTGGAGCGCGGGGTCGACCTCGGCGCCGCACTCGGCGCCGGCGGTCGCCTCGCGATCGGCGAACCGAACAGCGTGCCCGCCGGCAAGTACGCGAAGGCCGCTCTGGTATCGCTCGACGTCTGGGATGCCGTTTCCACGCGCACCGTCGCCGCCGACAACGTACGCGCCGCGTTGAACTTCGTCGTGCGCCGCGAGGCGCCGCTCGGCATCGTCTACCGCTCCGACGCCGTGTCCGAGCCGGGCGTGCGCGTGGTCGACACGTTTCCGCAATCGACGCATGCGCCGATCGTCTATCCGGTCGCCTTGCTGCGCGGAAACGACGCGGCGTCGGCGCGCGCGACGCTGGGCCTGCTGCGTTCGGACGAGGCGAAAGCCCTGTTCGAGCGTCACGGCTTCGACGTTCGGCCGCGGTGAATCCGCTCACGCCCGACGAGTGGCAGGCGCTGGCCCTGAGCCTGCGCGTGGCCGGGCTGAGCGTGCTGGCCTCGCTGCCGTTCGCGCTCGGCCTCGCCTGGCTGCTTTCGCGCGTGCGCTTCCCGGGACGGCTGCTCGTCGAGGCCGTGCTGTTCCTGCCGCTGACCCTGCCGCCGGTCGTCACCGGTTATGCCCTGCTCGTGCTGTTCGGTCGCCACGGCGCGCTCGGCGAGTGGCTGGCCGGTCTCGGCATCGTGTTCGCGTTTCGCTGGACCGGGGCCGTGCTGGCTGCCGCGGTGATGGGCTTCCCGTTGCTCGTGCTGTCGATCCGCGTCGCGTTCGACGGCGTCGACCGCCGCCTCGAGCGCGCCGCCGAGACGCTCGGCGCGGGCGCCTGGCGACGCTTCGCGACGATCGTCGTGCCGCTGTCGGTACGCGGCATCGTCGCCGGCTGCGTGCTCGCATTCGCGCGGGCCTTCGGCGAGTTCGGCGCGACGATCAGCTTCGTCTCGAACATCCCGGGCGAGACGCGCACGCTGCCGATCGCGATCTACGAGCTGATGAACGTGCCGGGCGGCCTGCCCGGCGTGCAGCGCCTGACCGTGGTCGCGCTCGTCGTCGCGTTCGTCGCGACGCTCGCCGCCGCCGTGCTCGGCGGCACCGCCTGGGGGCGTCGCCGCGATGATTGAAGTCGCCATCACGCACGCCTTCCGCGACCTGACCCTCGACGTCGCGTTCGCTTCGCCGGCGCGCGCGCTCGCCCTGTTCGGCGATTCGGGGGCCGGCAAGACCAGCGTGCTCGATGCGATCGCCGGCCTGCTCGAACCGCAGCACGGCCGCATCGTGCTCGACGGCCAGTGCCTGTTCGATCACGCGGCCCGCGTGGCGATGCCGGTGTCGATGCGCGATGTCGGCTACGTGTTCCAGGACGGCCGCCTGTTCCCGCATCTTCGCGTGCACGCCAACCTGCTGTACGGCGCGCGCGCGCGCCGGCGCAGCGCGACCGATTTCGCGCGCATCGTCGAACTGCTCGATCTCGGCGACTTGCTCGATCGCTCGCCGTCGACCCTTTCCGGAGGCGAACGGCAGCGCGTCGCGATCGGCCGCGCGTTGCTCGCGCAACCGCGCATCCTGCTGCTCGACGAGCCGTTGACCGGCCTGCATCGCGAGGCGCGCGCGCAGGTACTCGGGCATCTTGGCCGGCTCAAGCGCGAACTGCGCGTCGCCACCCTGCTCGTCTCGCACCAGGCCGACGAAGTCATCGCGCTGGCCGACGAGGTCGTGCTGCTTCGCGCCGGCAACGTCGCCGGCCAGGTCGACGTCGCCGCGTTCGCCGCGATGCAAGTACCGCGCGTGTCCGGATCGGCGCACTGAGGCGCTTTGCGGCGCCCGCCGAACAGGCTAGGCTAGGCCCGTTCGAACGATCGTTTGAGGCCCGCCATGACCCTGCTCCGTGTTCTCGTCGCGCTCGCCGCCCTGTGCGCCCTCGCCGCCTGCGGAGGTGGGCCGGTCAAGCGCGTCAGCCCGCCCACGGCCAGCGTGCAGGAACTGACCGTGCAGGCCGATGGCCGCTGGCACCTGCTCGTGCGCGTGCAGAACTTCAGCAATGTCTCGATGCGCTTCGACCGCCTCGAGGCGACCCTCGCCGTCACCGGCAAGGAGATCGGCAAGCTGTCCCTGCCGATCGCGCTCGACATCGCTCCGGCCAGCGCGGACATCGTCGAGACCACGCTGACGCCCGCCCCGGGCTCGCGTCTGGAAGCCAGCGACTTCGCCTACGAACTGAAGGGCCGCATCACCACCAGCGAGCCGAAGGGCGACTTCGCCTTCGAGCGCGCGAGCCGGCTGTCGCCGGTTCCCGGCCTCGCCCATACCTGGCGCTGAGCGCCACGCGTCCCACCCCGGAGCCCTCCATGACCCGCTACGCCGCCCCGCTGACCGACATCCGTTTCGCGCTGTTCGACGTGCTCGGCGCGGGAGCCTTGTTCCAGCGCCTGCCCGGACTCGAGTCGGCCACGCCCGACATCATCGACGCCGTGCTCGAGGAGGCCGCGAAGTTCGCCGAGCAGGTGCTCGCGCCGATCAACCACAGCGGTGATCAGGAGGGCTGCGTGCTCGACAAGGCGAGCGCGAGCGTGACCACCCCGAAAGGCTTCAAGGAAGCCTATGCCACGTATGTCGACGGTGGCTGGTCGACGCTGACCACGCCCGAGAAGTTCGGCGGCCAGGGCCTGCCGGAGACGATCGGCGCGATCGTCAAGGAGTTCATCGATTCGGCCAACGTGTCGTGGGGCAACTTCCCGATGCTCTCGCACGGCTCGGTCGAGGCGCTCAAGGCGCACGGCGAGCCGTGGCAGCAGGATGCCTTCCTCAAGCCGATCACCGACGGACGCTGGACCGGCACGATGTGCCTGACCGAACCGCACTGCGGTACCGACCTCGGCCTGCTCAAGACGCGCGCCGAGCCGGCCGCCGACGGCAGCTACCGGATCAGTGGCACCAAGATCTTCATCACCGCCGGCGAGCACGACCTGACCGAGAACATCGTCCACCTCGTGCTCGCGCGCCTGCCGGATGCGCCGCCCGGGGTGAAGGGCATTTCGCTGTTCATCGTGCCGAAGTTCAAGGTCGGCAAGGACGGCAAGCTCGGCGAACGCAATGCGCTCGCGGTCGGTTCGATCGAGCACAAGATGGGCATCAAGGCGTCGGTCACCTGCGTGATGAACTTCGACGGCGCCGAGGGCTGGCTGATCGGCGCGCCGAACAAGGGCCTCAACGCGATGTTCACGATGATGAACACCGCGCGCCTCGCCGTCGGCGTGCAGGGCCTCGGCCTGATCGAGCGCGCCTACCAGAACGCGCTGGCCTATGCGCGCGACCGCCTGCAGATGCGCGCGCTGACCGGCCCGAAGTTCCCCGACAAGCCGGCCGATCCACTGCTCGTGCATCCCGATGTGCGCCGCATGCTGCTCACCCAGAAGGCTTTCGCCGAAGGCGGCCGCGTGCTCGCGCTGTATGCCTACATGCAGCACGACATCGCCACCCATTCCGCCGACGAGGCCGAGGCGAAGCGCGGCGACGAACTCGTCTCGTTCCTCACCCCGATCGTGAAGGGCCTGTTGACCGAACTGGCCCAGGAATCGACCTATGACGCCGTGCAGATCTTCGGCGGCCACGGCTACATCGCCGAGACCGGCGTCGAGCAGTACGCGCGCGATGCGCGCATCACCACGCTCTACGAAGGCACGACGCAGATCCAGGCCAACGACCTGCTCGGGCGCAAGGTGCTCGCCACCGGTGGTGCCGGCCTCAAGCACTTCCTCGGCGAGATCTCGGCGTTCTGCCAGCAGCAGTCGAGCACGGCCGCGCTCGGCGAATTCGTCGCCCCGCTCGCGATCGTGACGCGGGAATGGAGCGAGCTGACCCAGGAACTGGCGAAGAAGGCACAGGCCAATCCGGACGAGGTCGGCGCGGCCGCGGTCGACTATCTGTTCTATTCGGGCTACGTCGCGCTCGCCTATTTCTGGGCACGCTCGGTCGCCGCCGCGGAAACCTCGACGCTGCCGGCCGACTTCCGCGAGGCCAAGCGGCTCACCGCGCGCTTCTACTACACGCGCATCCTGCCGCGCATCCACGCCCATGGCGCCGCGATCCGCGCCGGGTCGGATACGCTGATGGCGATGTCCGATGTACAGTTCGGCTGACAGCCGAGACCGACCGTGCGGAGCCGAACCGTGGACAGCGAAGCCGACCTGCACATCCGCCTGGCCGACGTCGATGACGACGCATTCATCCTCGGCCTCGTGCCTCGCTTCGTCGACGGCTTCGACCTGCCGAAGTCGCGCCGGCGCGGCGAGTACCTCGAAGGCGTCCGTCGCGACATCGCACGCCACCTGAGCGAACAGCCGGCCGGCACGCACGTCTTCGTCGCCGAGAACGACGACGGCGAGCGCGTCGGCTTCCTCCACCTGCACACCAACATCGACTTCTTCTCGGGCGCGCCGAACTGCCACATTTCCGACCTCGCCGTCGCCACCGGCCACGACGGCAAGGGCATCGGCCGCGCCCTGCTCGCGTACGCCGAACGCTGGGCCCGCGAACACCGCTGCAAATACCTCAGCCTCGCCGCGTTCCCGGGAAACACGCGCGCGATCGACGTCTACGCCGAGTACGGCTTCGAAGCCGAAACGGTGCGCCTGGTCAAGCCGCTGCGCTGAGCGCAGCCTGCTCGCGCGACCATGCGCATCAGCGGAATGCCGGCGGAGTCCGGCACCGTGCTCCTGCCGTGCCGATGGCCCCTCATCGAAGGTGAGCGCTGTAGAACGCAGCTTGCTGCGCTCCCTTCGCCGTGTCGATGGCTCTTCTTCGAAGGTGATCTCCCGTAGAGCGCAGCTTGCTGCGCTGCCTTCCCGGTCACACCGGCTGCATCCCGAAGTCGTCCGCTCTCCTTGCTGCGCGCTGCGTTGGCGCGGCGATGCCGGAGAGCATCGGACGTTGGCTCATCACACGCTCCTGGTGGCGGCTACTCGAAGGTTCCGCTCGCCTCGCGGCGCGCACGCCTGACGTCAGGTTGCAGGCGCAAACGCAACGTCGGCTCTTCGCTCGCTCTTGGTTGAGTCGAACCGAAGGTTCCGCTCGCCTCGCGGCGAGCTGCGTCGACGCGGTAAAGCCGATGAATATTGAGCGTTGGCTCATCGCTCATTTTTTCGATGCGTTGAACCGAAGGTTCCGCTCGCCTCGCGGCGCGCGGGTTACTTCTCTTTGGTATGCGCCAAAGAGAAGTAACCAAGAGAAAGGGCACCCCGATGCCGCGGTCTCCGGGCATCCCCGGATCGAGTCCGGGGCAGGCTCTGCCCTGCGACTGCGCGGGCAGGCCCCGGGGGTTCGCTGACAGCGCATCCCTGCCGGCCACCCTGCGAGCCTCTTCTCCGCCTGCCCGCCGCGGCATAGGGGCCCCGATCAGCGCGCATCCTGCGCGCCGAAAATGTAGGAGCGCACCCTGTGCGCGATCACGACACGGTCGCGCACAGGGTGCGCTCCTACGTCATCATCCCCCTGCGCAGCGCCGAGGAGCGCAGCCGACCAGCGGGGATAGGCGAACTGTCCGAGGCCAGGGATGGCCGAGTTGTTCGCCGGCCGCTGGGCGGCGAGCACCGCAGGGTACCGGCCGGGCAACGCCCGATCGGCGCGGATGCCGGGGTGCCCTTCTCTTTGGTTACTTTCTCTTGGGCAAACAAGAGAAAGTAACCCGCTCGCCGCGAGGCGAGCGGAACCCTCGAATGAACACAACCGAGAGCGAGTGATGAGCCTGCGCTCCGTGCTCGCCTGCTTGACCGCGATGACGCAGCGCGCCGCGAGGCGAACGGAACCTTCGCGTCGAAGCAACATGACGCGCGCGAAGTAGCGAAGCGACTCTCGCCCGATGCAACCCACACGCCAGTGCCGCGCCGCCGATGGCCCGTGTTGCACAACCGCCATCGACTTGGTCTATGCTGCGGCAGCTTCGCAAGCCGGCCACGCCCGCGCATGCCGCGGATCCGGCCCGACCGAGGAGGATCGAATGCAGGCCGTCGCACGCCACCACGGCGACATCCATTCCACCCGCGTGCTCTCGCTCGACGCGAGCGGTCGCATCATGGACTGGATCTCGTGGCAGGACGCGACCTGCCTGTACGTGCGCGGCGCCGTCGCCTGGACGCTCGGCGATCCATGCCTGACCGTGCACGGCGGCATGAACCGCCTGTCCGGCCGCCAGAGCGTGCTCGAGTTGCACCCGATCGTCGCCAGCACCGGCCATGCGCGCCTGCACGGCATCGACCCCGCGCCGGCGCTGACCAATCCCGCGCTGTTCGCACGCGACCGCATGCTGTGCATGTATTGCGGCAACCACTTCTCGCGCGGCGAGCTGACCCGCGACCATGTCGTCCCGCTATCGCGCGGCGGCCGCGACAACTGGCAGAACGTCGTGACCGCCTGCCTGCACTGCAACGTCAGGAAAGGCTGCCGCACGCCGCAACAGGCCAACATGCCGCTGCTCGCCGTGCCGTACCGGCCGAGCTGGGTCGAGCACCTGATCCTGTCGAACCGCAACATCCTCGCCGACCAGATGGAGTTCCTCGTCAATCACCTGCCGAAGAAACGCCGGCCGACCTGAACGGCGCCGGGCTGCGCGCGCGCCGCATTGCCTGCAGCGCGCCATGCCGCGCCCGCGGGCGTGCCGGAGCCTTCCTTGCTCGATGCGGCCGGGTGGCCGAAAATGACGGCCTGTTGACGGCCGCCTCCTGATGATCGACCCGAACCGCTATCCGCGCCTCGCGCGCATCGACAGCCCTGCCGACCTGCGCCGCTTCCCCGAAGCCGAACTCGGAGACATCGCCCGCGAGGTGCGCGAATACCTGATCGAGTCGGTCGCAACCTCGGGCGGGCATTTCGGCGCCGGCCTAGGCGTCGTTGAGCTGACCGTGGCCCTGCACTACCTGTACGACACGCCGGACGATCGCCTGGTCTGGGACGTCGGCCACCAGTGCTATCCGCACAAGATCCTGACCGGCCGCCGCGATCGCATCACCACCATCAAGAAGAAGGACGGCCTCGCGCCGTTCCCGCGCCGCGAGGAAAGCCCGTACGACACGTTCGGCGTCGGTCATTCCTCGACCTCGATCAGTGCCGCGCTCGGCATGGCGATCGCCGCACAGCGCAAGGACGACCCGCGCCGCATCGTCGCCGTGATCGGCGACGGCGCGATGACCGCCGGCATGGCCTTCGAGGCGCTCAACCACGGCGGCGACGTCAAGCCCGACATGCTGGTCATCCTCAACGACAACCAGATGTCGATCAGCGAGAACGTCGGTGCGCTGACCCAGATGCTCGCGCGCCTGATGTCGAGCCGCACGCTCAACCGACTGCGCGAGAACAGCAAGCGCATGATGAAACAGGGCGGCCTGCTGTGGCGCTTCCTCAAGCGCTGGGAGGAACACGCCAAGGGCATGTTCATGCCGAGCACGCTGTTCGAGGAATTCGGCTTCCACTACACCGGACCAATCGACGGCCACGATTTGCCGCAGCTGCTGCACGCACTGCGGACGCTCAAGGAACTGAAGGGGCCGCAGTTCCTGCACGTCATCACGACCAAGGGCAAGGGCTACGCGCCGGCCGAGCGCGCGCAGATCGACTACCACGCGGTGGGTCCGTTCGATCCCGACAAGGGCCTCGCGCGCAAGGGCGCCGGCAAGCCGACCTACACGGACGTGTTCGGCGACTGGCTGTGCGACATGGCCGCGGCCGACAGCCGCCTGCTCGCGATCACGCCGGCCATGCGCGAAGGTTCGGGCCTCGTGCGCTACTCGAAGGAGTACCCGCAGCGCTACTTCGACGTCGGCATCGCCGAACAGCACGCGGTCACGCTCGGCGCCGGCATGGCCTGCGAGGGCGCCAAGCCGGTCGTGGCGATCTACTCGTCGTTCCTGCAGCGCGCCTACGACCAGCTCATCCACGACGTCGCGCTGCAAGATCTCGACGTGCTGTTCGCGATCGATCGCGGCGGCCTGGTCGGCCCGGACGGCGCGACGCACTCGGGCAGCTTCGACCTCTCGTACCTGCGCTGCATCCCGAACATGGTGATCATGGCGCCGGCCGACGAAGCCGAATGCCGTCGCATGCTGAGTACCGGCTTCCACTACAACGGCCCGGCGGCCGTGCGCTACCCGCGCGGCAGCGGCAGCGGCGTCGCCGTCGGCAGCGAACTCGACACGCTCGTGATCGGCGAGGCCGAATTGCGTCGGCGCGGCGACGCGATCGCCGTACTCGCCTTCGGCGCAACGGTCGCACCGGCCGAGAAGGCCGCGATCTCACTCGGCGCGAGCCTCGCCAACATGCGCTTCATCAAGCCGCTCGATGCGAAGCTCGTGCTCGAACTCGCGCGCGCGCACGCGGCGATCGTCACGGTCGAGGACAACGCGATCATGGGTGGCGCCGGTTCCGGCGTCGCCGAACTGCTCGCAGCACACGGCGTCAACGTTCCGGTGCTTCACCTCGGCCTCGCCGACAGCTACCTCGAACACGCCAGCCGCGAGGAACTGCTCGCCGAATCGGGCCTTGATGCCGCCGGCATCGAGGCCGCGATCCGCGCGCGCTTCGCGACGCTGATCCCACCGGCGGTGATGCGCAGCGCGGGGTGATTGCAGAGGAGCGCACCCCCGGATCGAGTCCGGGGTAGGCTTTGTGCGCGACTGGGCCTTCCTCGTGCCTCGATCGCGCACAGGGTGCGCTCCTACGTGTTCGTTACGGCTCCGCGGGGTGCGCACGGAATGGCGACGTCGTAGGAGCGCACCTTGTGCGCGACGGCACCTTCCTCGTGCCTCGATCGCGCACAGGGTGCGCTCCTACGGGTTCGTTACGGCTCCGCGGGGTGCGCACGGAATGGCGACGTCGTAGGAGCGCACCTTGTGCGCGACTGCGCCTTCCTCTTCCCTCGATCGCGCACAGGGTGCGCTCCTATGTATGGACTCGCCCTCCGTTACAACCCTGCTGTGAACACGACCATCCGGTTGCGTCTATGTATGAGGCCTGTTCGAGGAAGCAACGAAGTGCTTCTGGCCGAC
>JAFLDX010000065.1 GCA_017302215.1 Lysobacterales bacterium | reverse complement strand
GTCCGCAGTTCTACTTCCGCACGACGGACGTGACGGGCGCGTGCGAGCTGCCGGAAGGCGTCGAGATGGTGATGCCGGGCGACAACGTGAAGATGGTGGTGACGCTGATCGCGCCGATCGCGATGGACGAAGGCCTGCGCTTCGCGATCCGCGAGGGTGGTCGCACGGTCGGTGCCGGCGTCGTCGCCAAGATCGTCCAGTAAGAACAGCGAACAGGGAGTGGCGAGAAGCCCGGGAGATCGGGTCTCTTCGTGAGGAGTCCAGCAGGGATGCTGGTCTGTTCGTTGCCGTCAGGGAGGACGGCTGAAATGAACGCCAGTAGCTCAATTGGCAGAGCAGCGGTCTCCAAAACCGCAGGTTGGGGGTTCGAGTCCCTCCTGGCGTGCCATCACGGTGGATACCGATGCCGCCGCGAGTGATCGGGCAACGGAATCGCAACGGCGGAACGAATGAACGCAAAGGTCGAACATGCCGGTGGCAACAGCCCGGCGGACATCGCGAAACTGATCCTGGCCGGCCTGATCGTCGTCGCCGGGCTGGTCGGTTTCTACTATTTCTCGGGTCAGTGGTCGACGACGCTGCGCGTGTTCGCGCTGCTCGGTTCATTCGTGCTGGCGGCCCTGGTCGGCATCGGCACGCATGCCGGCCGCGAGTTGCGCGCGTTCATCTCCGAGTCGCAGTTCGAACTGCGCAAGATCGTCTGGCCGACTCGCCAGGAGACCTTGCGTACCACCGGCGTGATCATCGTCGTCGTCATCATCATCAGCATCGTGCTGGGCCTGATCGACCTCCTGCTCAAGGTGATCGTGATGGACTGGCTGCTGAAACTCGGGCAGTAACGAGCATGGCCAAGCGCTGGTACGTCGTCCACGCCTACTCGGGCTTCGAGCATCAGGTCGCGCGTGCGCTCAAGGAGCGCATCGTGCGCGCCGACATGCAGGAGAAGTTCGGCGACGTGCTTGTGCCAACCGAGGAAGTCATCGAGATGCGCGGCGGCCAGAAGCGCCGCAGCGAACGCAAGTTCTTCCCCGGTTACGTGCTCGTGCAGATCGAGACGAGCGGAGAGGGTGGCGGGCTGCGCATCGACGACGATTCCTGGCATCTCATCAAGGAAACCTCGAAGGTCATGGGCTTCATCGGCGGCACCGCCGACCGTCCGTTGCCGATCAAGGATTCCGAGGCCGAGGCGATCGTGCAGCGCGTCCAGGAAGGCGTCGACAAACCGAAGCCGAAGGTCCTGTTCGAGCCGGGCGAGATGGTGCGCGTCACCGAAGGCCCGTTCAACGACTTCAATGGGGTCGTGGAAGAAGTGAATTACGAGAAGAGCCGCCTGCGCGTCGCCGTGCTCATCTTCGGGCGCTCGACGCCGGTTGAGCTCGAGTTCGGCCAGGTCGAGAAGGCCTGACCGACGAACGGCCGCCGCGTTTGCCGTATTGACCCCAATCCTGCTATGCTGCGCGGCTCCCTTGCCCGGTCGAGCCGGGCAACCGCAATGGCCGCCCCCGGGCGGCCATTCGCGCGAACGAGCTACGCGATGTCGGGACGCGAGAATCTCCCGATCCGATGGGGAGCCTGAACCCAGGCGCTGGTACCCGGAGAGAGTGAAATGGCAAAGAAAGTCGTCGGTTACATCAAGCTGCAGGTGAAGGCCGGCCAGGCCAACCCTTCGCCGCCGGTCGGCCCCGCGCTGGGCCAGCGCGGCCTCAACATCATGGAGTTCTGCAAGGCCTTCAACGCGGCCACGCAGAAGCTCGAGCCGGGCCTGCCCATACCGGTGGTCATCACGGCCTACTCGGATCGCAGCTTCACGTTCATCACCAAGACGCCACCTGCGACGATCCTGCTCAAGAAGGCCGTCGGCATCCAGTCGGGCTCGAAGCGCCCGAACACGGAGAAGGTCGGCAAGGTCACGCGCAAGCAGCTCGAGGACATCGCCAAGGCGAAGGAGCCCGACCTGACCGCGGCGAGCCTGGACGCGGCCGTGCGCACGATCGCCGGCAGCGCGCGCAGCATGGGTCTGGTGGTGGAGGGCTAAGACATGACCACGATCGGAAAGCGTTACAAGTCCCTTCGCGAGAAGGTCGTTCCGGGCAAGGCCTACGGTCTCGACGATGCGCTGAAGCTCGTCAAGGACGGCGCCAAGACCAAGTTCGTCGAATCGGTCGACGTAGCCATCCGCCTCGGCATCGATGCGAAGAAATCCGACCAGGGCGTGCGCGGTTCGTCCGTGCTGCCGCACGGCACGGGCAAGAGCGTGCGCGTGGCGGTGTTCTGCCCGCCGGGCGAGAAGGCGGAGGCCGCCAAGGCCGCCGGTGCCGACGCGGTCGGCATGGACGATCTCGCCGAGCGCATGCAGGGTGGCGAGCTGAACTACGACCGCGTCATCGCGACGCCCGATGCGATGCGCGTCGTCGGCAAGCTCGGCCAGCTGCTCGGTCCGCGCGGCCTCATGCCGAACCCGAAGGATGGCTCGGTCGCCGCCGACGTCGTCAACGCGGTCAAGAACGCAAAGGCTGGCCAGGTGCGTTTCCGCAACGACAAGGCCGGCATCATCCACTGCACGATCGGCAAGGTGAACTTCGAGGCATCCGCGCTCAGCGAGAACCTCGGTGCCCTGCTCGCCGACCTCGTCAAGGCGAAGCCCGCCGCGGCGAAAGGCGTGTTCCTGCAGAAGGTTTCGCTGTCGAGCACGATGGGTGTCGGCGTGACGGTCGATCCGTCGAGCCTGCCCGTCAAGTAACCGTTTCGACCCGGCGGCCGCGTGCGGCCGCCGGATGAATCTTGAGGGCATCGCGCGGCCGGCAACGGCTGCGTGATGGCCGTCAAAGACCGCAGGCGGCTGCAACCGCCGGTTCGGGACGCAGGGATGCGTGTTCGGTGCGAAGGACGGTCCCGATCCGTCGGCAAGGCCTCAAAAAGCCCAGCCTGCGCAGATGGTGCCCCTCGCTGGACGTTTTCTGTTTCAGATCGCTGGACAGATCGGTCAGAGAGGCCACCGCCGGGATGTTTCGACATCCCCGGCTCCCAGGACGGGAGTCGCCCTGGACCGCGAGCGGCAGGAGCCGTGAGCGGAGTTCATTTGGAGGAGTGCCAATGGCTCTTAATCTGTCCCAGAAGCAAGAAGTCGTCGCCGAGCTGTCGGGCGTCGCGGGATCGGCCCACTCCCTGATCGCAGCCGAGTACGCGGGCACCACGGTCGAGCAGTTGACCGCGATGCGCAAGAAGGCGCGCGAGACCGGTGTCTACCTGCGTGTCGTCAAGAACACGCTCGCCTCGCGTGCCGTCACCGGCACCGAGTTCGAGTGCGTGCAGGATTCGCTCGTCGGTCCGCTGCTGTACGCGTTCTCGACCGAGGAGCCCGGTGCCGCCGGTCGCCTGATCAAGGAATTCGCCAAGTCCAACGACAAGCTGAAGCCGAAGGTCGTCGCCGTCGGTGGCCAGGCCTACCCGGCCAGCCACGTCGACGTGCTCGCCTCGTTGCCGACCCGCGAACAGGCGCTGGCCATGCTGGCCCGCGTGCTCGCCGAGCCGGCCGCGATGTTCGCGCGCGCGGTGAAGGCGGTCGCCGACAAGCAGGGCGGTGGCGAAACTGCCCCCGCCGCGGCGGAAACGGCTTGATGCCGGCCACGACCACGATCAACAGAATCCCAACCAGTCAATCATTCAGAAGGTAATCAACATGTCCCTGTCGAACGAACAGATTGTCGACGCGATCGCCGCCAAGTCGCTGATGGAGGTGATGGAGCTGGTCAAGGCCATCGAGGAGAAGTTCGGCGTGTCCGCCGCCGCCCCGGTCGCCATGGCCGCTGGTCCGGCCGCCGCCGCGGCCCCGGCCGAGGAGCAGACCGAGTTCACCGTCGTGCTCAAGAGCGCCGGTGACAAGAAGGTCGACGTCATCAAGGCCGTGCGCGCGATCACCGGCCTCGGCCTCAAGGAAGCGAAGGATCTCACCGAAGCCGGTGGCGTCCTCAAGGAAGGCGTGTCGAAGGACGACGCCGCGAAGTTCAAGAAGGATCTCGAAGCTGCCGGCGCCACCGTCGAGGTCAAGTGACCTCGGGATGAAGTCAACCCGGACAGCCCATGGACGGGCGGCGATCCGGGATCCGGCGTTCGACGAGAAGCGATTCGCCGGCTCCTGTTTTTCGCCGCAATGACGACAAGAAGCCTGGGGGTGAAAACCCCCGGGCTTTGTCCGTTGAGTCGACGGACATCGTGATCCGCGAGTCGCCGGTGCGTCGCCGGCGCCTCGCGGATCCCGATTTCCTGCTTTCAAACCCCGGTTGGCGTTCCCCGCGCCGGCCAAGCTCCGAGGCGGTACCCCACGATGACCTACTCGTTCACTGAAAAGAAGCGCATCCGCAAGGATTTCGGCAAGCGTCCGCCGGTGCTGGACGTCCCGTTCCTGCTCGCCATCCAGGTCGACTCGTACCGCGAGTTCCTGCAGCTCGACGGCGATCCGAACAAGCGCGAGGACAAGGGTCTGCACGCCGCGCTGAAGTCGGTGTTCCCGATCTCGAGCTATTCGGGCAACGCAGCGCTGGAGTACGTGAGCTACCGGCTCGGCGAACCCGCGTTCGACGAGCGCGAGTGCCGCTCACGCGGCATGAGCTACGGCGCGCCGCTGCGCGTCACCGTCCGCCTGGTCATCTACGATCGCGAGTCGTCGAACAAGGCGATCAAGTACGTCAAGGAACAGGAAGTCTACATGGGCGAACTCCCGCTCATGACCGACACCGGCACCTTCATCGTCAACGGCACCGAGCGGGTCATCGTCTCGCAGTTGCATCGTTCGCCGGGCGTGTTCTTCGACCACGATCGTGGCAAGACGCATTCGTCGGGCAAGCTGCTCTACTCCGCGCGCGTGATCCCCTACCGCGGCTCCTGGCTTGATTTCGAGTTCGACCCCAAGGACGCGCTGTTCACGCGCATCGACCGTCGCCGCAAGCTGCCGGTGACGATCCTCCTGCGCGCGCTCGGCTACACCAACGAGCAGATGCTCGACATCTTCTTCGAGCACAACGTGTTCCACCTCGGCAAGAAGGACGGCGCCGAGCTCGAACTCGTGGCGGAGCGCCTGCGCGGCGAGACGCTCAACTTCGACCTGCGTGTTGGTGATGAGGTCATCGTCGAAACCGGCAAGCGCATCACCGCGCGCCACGTGCGCAAGCTCGAGGGTGCCAAGATCAAGTCGCTGGAAGTACCTGACGAGTACCTCGTCGGGCGCATCCTCGCCAACGACATCGTCGACGCGAAGACCGGCGAACTGCTCGCGGCCGCGAACAGCGAGCTCGCCGAATCGCACCTCGAGGCCTTCCGCAAGGCCGGCGTCGACAAGATCGCCACGCTGTGGGTCAACGACCTTGATCGCGGCGACTACATCTCCAAGACGCTGCGCATCGATCCTTCGAAGACGCCGCTCGAGGCGCTCGTCGAGATCTATCGCATGATGCGCCCCGGCGAGCCGCCGACCAAGGACGCCGCGCAGAACCTGTTCCAGAACCTGTTCTTCTCGTCCGAACGCTACGACCTCGATCGCGTCGGCCGCATGAAGTTCAACCGCCGTGTCGGCCGCAAGGACGACAAGGGCCCGGGCGTGCTCTACGACGGCCGTTATTTCCGCGACCGCAACGACGAGACGTCGAAGGGCCTCGTCAGGGAGCTCGGCACGGGTTCGGACATCCTCGACGTGCTCAAGGTGCTGATCGAGATCCGCAACGGCCGTGGCACCGTGGATGACATCGACCACCTCGGCAACCGTCGCGTGCGCTCGGTCGGCGAAATGGCCGAGAACGTGTTCCGCATCGGACTCGTGCGCGTCGAGCGCGCCGTCAAGGAACGCCTGTCGCTCGCGGAGTCGGAAGGCCTGACGCCGCAGGAACTCATCAACGCCAAGCCGGTCGCGGCGGCGATCAAGGAATTCTTCGGTTCGTCGCAGCTTTCGCAGTTCATGGACCAGAACAATCCGCTGTCGGAAGTGACCCACAAGCGCCGCGTTTCCGCGCTCGGTCCCGGCGGCCTGACTCGCGAACGCGCCGGATTCGAAGTGCGCGACGTGCACCCGACCCACTACGGCCGCGTCTGCACGATCGAGACGCCGGAAGGCCCGAACATCGGCCTGATCAACTCGCTCGCCGTGTACGCCCGCACCAACGAGTACGGCTTCCTCGAAACGCCCTACCGCAAGGTCGTCAACGGCAAGATCACCAACGAGGTCGAGTTCCTGTCCGCGATCGACGAGGGCGACCACGTCATCGCCCAGGCGAACTCGCCGCTCAAGAAGGACGGCAGCTTCGTCGAGGACTTCGTGTCCTGCCGTTCGCACGGCGAGTCGGAGCTGCGCCCGTCGAGCGACATCGAGTACATGGACGTCTCGCCGATGCAGACCGTGTCGGTCGCGGCAGCGCTCGTGCCGTTCCTCGAGCACGACGACGCGAACCGCGCGCTGATGGGGGCGAACATGCAGCGCCAGGCCGTGCCGACGCTGCGCGCGCAGACGCCGGTCGTCGGCACCGGCATCGAGCGTGCGGTGGCGCGCGACTCGGGCGTCATCGTTGCCGCCCGTCGCGGCGGCGAGATCGACCAGGTCGATGCCGCGCGCATCGTCGTGCGGGTCAACGAGAACGAGATCGGCGACAACGATGCCGGCGTCGACATCTACCCGCTGACCAAGTACACGCGGTCGAACCAGAACACCAACCTCAACCAGCGTCCGCTCGTGAAGGTCGGCGACAAGGTCGAGATCGGCGACGTGCTCGCGGACGGTCCGTCCACGGATCTCGGGGAACTCGCCCTCGGCCAGAACATGCTGGTCGCGTTCATGCCCTGGAACGGCTACAACTTCGAGGACTCGATCCTGATCTCGGAGCGCGTGGTCCAGGAGGACCGCTACACGACGATTCACATCGAGGAACTGACCTGCCAGTGCCGTGACACCAAGCTCGGTCCAGAGGAGATCACGGCCGACATCCCGAACGTCGGCGAGCAGGCGCTCGCGCGACTCGACGAGTCGGGCATCGTCTACATCGGTGCCGAGGTGAAGGCGGGTGACATCCTCGTCGGCAAGGTCACGCCGAAGGGCGAGAGTCAGCTCACGCCCGAAGAAAAGCTTCTGCGCGCGATCTTCGGCGAGAAGGCCTCGGACGTGAAGGACAGTTCGCTGCGCGTGCCGCCCGGCATGGACGGCACCGTCATCGATGTCTCCGTGTTCACCCGGGACGGCATCGAGAAGGACAAGCGTGCGCGCCAGATCGAGGAAATGGAGATCAAGCGCATCAAGAAGGACTTCGACGACCAGTTCCGCATCCTCGAGGGCGCGATCTACGCGCGCCTGCGCACGGCACTCGTCGGCAAGGTCGCCAACGGCGGTCCCGGCTCGATCAAGAAGGGCGCGACGATCGATGACGGCTACCTCGACGGCCTGAAGAAGGACGAGTGGTTCTCGATCCGAATGAAGGACGAGGACGCCGCCGAGTTCCTCGAGCGCGCGCAGGAGCAGATCAAGGGCCACCGCGAGGAGTTCGATCGCCGCTTCAAGGAGAAGCAGGCCAAGATCACCGCGGGCGACGATCTCGCTCCCGGCATGCTCAAGATGGTCAAGGTGTATCTCGCCGTGAAGCGCCGCATACAGCCGGGCGACAAGATGGCGGGCCGCCACGGCAACAAGGGCGTCGTGTCGATGATCGTGCCGGTCGAGGACATGCCGTATGCGGCGGACGGCCGCCCGGTCGACATCGTCCTCAACCCGCTCGGCGTTCCGTCGCGCATGAACATCGGCCAGATCCTCGAGACCCATCTCGGCTGGGCCGCCAAGGGCCTCGGCGAGAAGATCGGCCGCATGCTCGACGCCAACGAGAAGGTCGGCGAGGTGCGCAAGTTCCTCGATGCCATCTACAACCACGACAAGGATGCGTTCAAGGCGCGTGTCGACCTGAAATCGCTCGGCGATGACGAGCTGCTCGCGCTCGCGCGCAACCTTCGCAACGGCGTGCCGATGGCGACGCCGGTGTTCGACGGCGCATTCGAGTCGGAGATCAAGGCCATGCTGAAGCTCGCCGACCTGCCCGAATCGGGGCAGACGCGCCTGTTCGACGGACGCACCGGCGAGTCCTTCGATCGTCCGGTCACGGTCGGCTACATGCACATGCTCAAGCTCAACCACCTCGTCGACGACAAGATGCATGCGCGCTCGACCGGCCCGTACTCGCTTGTCACCCAGCAGCCGCTCGGTGGCAAGGCGCAGTTCGGCGGCCAGCGCTTCGGCGAAATGGAGGTCTGGGCGCTCGAGGCCTACGGCGCGGCGTACACGCTGCAGGAGATGCTGACGGTGAAGTCCGACGACGTCTCGGGACGCAACCAGATGTACAAGAACATCGTCGACGGTGACCACGAGATGGTCGCCGGCATGCCCGAGTCGTTCAACGTGCTGGTCAAGGAAATCCGCTCGCTCGCGATCAACATCGAGCTCGAAGAAACCAAGACCAAGTGATCGGCTGCTGAGCACAGGAGAATCCCATGAAAGACCTGCTTAACCTGTTCAACCAGCAGCGCCAGACGCTGGACTTCGACGCGATCAAGATCGCGCTCGCCTCGCCGGACCTGATCCGTTCGTGGTCGTTCGGCGAAGTCAAGAAGCCCGAGACGATCAACTACCGCACGTTCAAGCCGGAACGGGACGGCCTGTTCTGCGCGGCGATCTTCGGGCCGATCAAGGACTACGAGTGCCTGTGCGGCAAGTACAAGCGCATGAAGCATCGTGGCGTCGTCTGCGAGAAGTGCGGCACCGAAGTCACCCTGGCCAAGGTGCGGCGCGAGCGCATGGGCCACATCGAGCTTGCGTCGCCGACCGCGCACATCTGGTTCCTCAAGTCGTTGCCGTCGCGCATCGGCCTCATGCTCGACATGACGCTGCGCGACATCGAGCGCATCCTCTATTTCGAGGCCTACGTGGTCATCGATCCCGGCCTGACCGCGCTCGAGCGCGGCCAGCTGCTGAACGAGGAGCAGTATCTGCAGGCGGTCGAGGAGCACGGTGACGAGTTCGATGCGCGCATGGGCGCCGAGGCCGTCTACGAGCTGCTCAAGACGATCGACCTCAATGCCGAGCTCGTGCGCCTGCGCGAGGAGATTGCCTCGACGAACTCCGAGACCAAGCTCAAGCGCCTGTCCAAGCGCATCAAGCTCGTCGAGAGCTTCCTCGAGTCGGGCAACCGTCCCGAGTGGATGGTGCTGACCGTTCTGCCGGTGCTGCCGCCGGACCTGCGCCCGCTCGTGCCGCTCGATGGCGGGCGTTTCGCGACGTCGGATCTCAATGACCTCTACCGCCGCGTCATCAACCGCAACAACCGCCTCAAGCGCCTGCTCGAGCTCAATGCGCCCGACATCATCGTGCGCAACGAGAAGCGCATGCTGCAGGAAGCGGTCGACGCGCTGATGGACAACGGTCGTCGTGGCCGGGCCATCACCGGCACGAACAAGCGCCCGCTCAAGTCGCTCGCCGACATGATCAAGGGCAAGCAGGGGCGCTTCCGCCAGAACCTGCTCGGCAAGCGCGTCGACTACTCGGGCCGTTCGGTCATCGTGGTCGGTCCGACGCTCAAGCTGCACCAGTGCGGCCTGCCGAAGAAGATGGCGCTCGAGCTGTTCAAGCCCTTCATCTTCTCGAAGCTGCAGCGCCGTGGCCTCGCCACGACGATCAAGGCCGCGAAGAAGCTCGTCGAGCGCGAGGAAGGCGACGTCTGGGACATCCTCGAGGAGGTCATCCGCGAGCACCCGGTGCTGCTCAACCGCGCACCCACCCTGCATCGCCTCGGCATCCAGGCGTTCGAGCCCGTCCTCATCGAAGGCAAGGCGATCCAGCTGCACCCGCTGGTCTGCACGGCGTTCAACGCCGACTTCGACGGTGACCAGATGGCCGTGCACGTGCCGCTCTCGCTGGAAGCCCAGCTCGAGGCGCGTGCCCTCATGATGTCGTCGAACAACATCCTTTCGCCGGCCAACGGTGACCCGATCATCGTGCCGACCCAGGACGTCGTGCTCGGTCTCTACTACATGACGCGCAGCCTCGAGAACGGGCGCGGCGAGGGCATGGTGTTTGCCAACGTCGGGGAGGTCCACCGCGCCTACGACAACCGCGCCGTCGACCTGCATGCGAAGGTGCGCGTGCGCATCACCGAGACCGTCATCGACGAGTCGAGCGATGCGCGCAGCGAGCGCACGTCGATCCAGGAAACGACCGTCGGCCGCGCGCTGCTCTCGGAAGTCCTGCCGCCGGGCATGCCGTTCGCCCTGATCAACACCGAGCTGACCAAGAAGAACATCTCGCGTCTCATCAATGCGTGCTATCGCCAGCTCGGCCTGAAGGAAACCGTCGTTTTCGCCGACAAGCTCATGTACATGGGCTTCCACTACGCCACGCGTGCCGGCATCTCGATCGGCATCGACGACATGAAGATCCCGGGCGAGAAGAAGGCGATCCTCGAGGATGCCGAGAAGGAGGTCGTCGAGATCCAGGAGCAGTTCCAGTCCGGCCTCGTGACGGCTGGCGAGCGCTACAACAAGGTCGTCGACATCTGGTCGCGCACGAACGAGCGCGTCGCCGGCGCGATGATGAAGGGCATCGGCCTCGACAAGGTCACCACCGCCAAGGGCGAGGCGATCGAGCAGAAGTCGATGAACTCGCTCTACATCATGGCCGACTCCGGTGCGCGCGGCTCGGCCGCTCAGATCCGCCAGTTGGCCGGCATGCGCGGCCTGATGGCCCGACCCGACGGCTCGATCATCGAGACCCCGATCAAGGCCAACTTCCGCGAAGGCCTCGACGTCCTGCAGTACTTCAACTCGACGCACGGTGCGCGCAAGGGCCTCGCCGACACGGCGCTGAAGACCGCCAACTCCGGCTACCTGACGCGCCGCCTCGTCGACGTGGCCCAGGATGTGGTCGTGACGTCGGTCGACTGCGAGACGGCCAATGGCCTGACCATGACCGCCATCGTCGAAGGTGGCGATGTCGTCGAAGCACTGCGCGATCGCGTGCTCGGACGCGTCGTCGCCGAGGACGTCTACGCGCCCGGCAACGACGAGGATCCCATCGTCAAGCGCAACACGCTGCTCGACGAGAAGATCGTCGAGAAGCTCGAAGCGGCCAGTGTGCAGTCGGTGCTCGTGCGTTCGCCGATCACCTGCGACGCCACGTTCGGCGTGTGCGCGCGCTGCTACGGCCGTGACCTCGCGCGTGGCCACATCGTCAACATCGGAGAAGCGGTCGGCGTGATCGCCGCGCAGTCGATCGGCGAGCCCGGCACGCAGCTGACGATGCGTACGTTCCACATCGGCGGCGCCGCCTCGCGTGCCGCCGCGGTGGACAACGTGCAGGTCAAGACGACCGGCACGTTGAAGTTCAACAATCTCAAGACCGTGCAGCACAACAACGGCAACCTCGTCGCCGTCTCGCGCTCCGGCGAGCTGTCGATCATGGACGGCCACGGTCGCGAACGCGAGCGCTACAAGGTCCCCTACGGTGCGGTCATTTCGGTCAAGGACGGTGCTGCAGTCAAGGCCGGTCAGATGATCGCCAAGTGGGATCCGCACACCCATCCGATCGTCTCCGAGGTGGCTGGCGTCATCCGCTTCATCGACTTCCAGGACGGCATCACCGTGCAGGAGCAGGTCGATGAACTGACCGGCCTTGCCAGCTCGGTGGTCACCGATCCGAAGCGTCGCGGCGGCTCGGCCAAGGACCTTCGTCCAATGGTCCGCATCGTCGACAAGAAGGGCGGAGAGCTGCGACTTCCGGGAACCGACATCCCGGCGCAGTACTTCTTGCCTGCCGGGGCGATCGTGTCGCTGCAGAATGGCGTCGAGGTGGGCGTCGGCGACGTCGTCGCGCGCATCCCGCAGGAGACGTCCAAGACCCGCGACATCACTGGCGGCCTGCCGCGCGTGGCGGACCTGTTCGAGGCGCGCAAGCCCAAGGAGCCGGCGATCCTCGCCGAGCGTTCGGGTGTCATCAGCTTCGGCAAGGACACCAAGGGCAAGCAGCGCCTGATCATCCGCGATGCCGATGGCAACGAGCACGAGGAGCTGATTCCGAAGTGGCGCCACATCATCGTGTTCGAGGGCGAACACGTGGAGAAGGGCGAAACGATCGTCGACGGCGAGCCGAATCCGCACGACATCCTGCGCCTGCTCGGAGTCGAGCCGCTGGCGGCGTATCTCGTCAAGGAAATCCAGGACGTCTACCGCCTGCAGGGTGTGAAGATCAACGACAAGCACATCGAGGCGATCATTCGGCAGATGCTGCGCAAGGTCGAGATCACGGTGGCGGGTGACACCCGCTACCTGCGGGGCGAGCAGGCCGACCGCCTGCGCGTGCTCGAGGAAAACGTGCGTGCCAAGGCGCGCGATGGCCGGTCGGCGGAGTTCCAGCCGGTCCTGCTCGGCATCACGAAGGCTTCGCTCGCCACCGAGTCGTTCATCTCGGCCGCGTCGTTCCAGGAAACCACGCGCGTGCTGACCGAGGCTGCTGTTCGCGGAACCCGCGATACCTTGCGGGGATTGAAGGAAAACGTTATAGTCGGGCGCTTGATTCCGGCTGGCACCGGCCTTGCCTACCACTCGAAGCGGCGCAGCTTCGGTGGCGGACTGACGGACTCCGAGCGTGAGGCGCTGGGAACCACGAGTTCCGTGGCCGAGGCGGTCGCCGAAGACGGCGATTCGCACTGAGCAGGCACTGCTTCCGGACTGATCCGAACCAACCATCGAAAGGAGGCGCAGGATGTGCCTCGTGTTCGAACGACAGGATGCGAACGTGGGCGGCGAAGTGTTGACTGCTTCGTTGCCTGATCGTTAAACTCCCGCTTCTGGGCAGGCCGAGTTTACTCGGCCTGTCTTTTGTTTCTTAGGGCCCAAAACGCATGGCAACGATCAACCAGCTGGTGCGCAAGCCGCGCAACCCGAAGACCTACAAGAGTGCCTCGCCCGCGCTGCAGGATTGTCCGCAACGACGTGGCGTGTGCACGCGCGTCTACACGACCACGCCGAAGAAGCCGAATTCGGCGCTTCGCAAGGTCGCCAAGGTGCGCCTGACCAATGGCTTCGAGGTCATCAGCTACATCGGCGGCGAAGGCCACAACCTGCAGGAGCACTCGGTCGTCCTGATCCGCGGTGGTCGTGTCAAGGATCTCCCGGGCGTGCGCTACCACACGGTGCGCGGCAGCCTCGATGCAGCCGGCGTGACGAAGCGTCGCCAGAGTCGCTCCAAGTACGGCGCAAAACGCCCGAAGAGCTGATCCCGGACGTCACCGTCCTGATGAAGAAGCGGCTGTCCAGGCCGTGGTTCTCACCGAAGCCCCACAGACACAGGTCTCACTATGTCGCGCAAAGGTTCCAATCCCAGCCGGTCGACGCTCCCCGACCCGAAGCATGGCAGCGATGTCATCGCCCGCTTCATCAACATGGTGATGCAGAGCGGCAAGAAGTCGGTTGCCGAGAAGATCGTCTACGGAGCGCTCGACCAGATCGGCGAGAAGCACGCCGAGCCGGTCAATCTCGTCGAGAAGGCGCTGAACAACGTCGCGCCGGCCGTCGAGGTCAAGTCGCGTCGCGTCGGCGGCGCCACTTACCAGGTGCCGGTCGAAGTCAGGTCGTCGCGCCGCATCGCCCTCGCGATGCGTTGGCTGATCGAGGCGGCGCGCAAGCGCGGCGAGAACTCGATGCCGCGCAAGCTCGCGGCGGAACTGCTCGATGCGGCCGAGAGCCGCGGCGGTGCCGTGAAGAAGCGTGAAGAGACCCACCGCATGGCAGAGGCCAACAAGGCCTTCTCGCACTATCGCTGGTGATCGGCTGAGGTATCGGCAGTGGCCCGCAGCACCCCCATCGAGCGTTATCGCAACTTCGGCATCATGGCCCACATCGATGCCGGCAAGACGACGACGACCGAGCGCATCCTGTTTTACACCGGTGTGAACCACAAGATCGGTGAGGTGCACGAAGGCGCTGCCACCATGGACTGGATGGAGCAGGAGCAGGAGCGCGGGATCACGATCACCTCCGCCGCGACGACCTGCTTCTGGTCCGGCATGGAGAAGGGCTTCGAGCAGCACCGTTTCAACATCATCGACACCCCGGGCCACGTCGATTTCACGATCGAGGTCGAGCGTTCGCTGCGCGTGCTCGACGGTGCGGTGTTCGTCCTGTGTGCCGTCGGTGGCGTCCAGCCGCAGTCCGAGACGGTATGGCGGCAGGCCAACAAGTACGGCGTTCCGCGCCTCGCGTTCGTCAACAAGATGGATCGCACCGGAGCCGATTTCGACAAGGTCGTCGGCCAGCTGAAGTCGCGCCTCGGCGCGAATCCGGTGCCGATGCAGGTGCCGATCGGCGCCGAGGAAGGCTTCGAGGGCGTCGTCGATCTCGTCAAGATGAAGGCGATCTACTGGGACGTCGAGTCGCAGGGGCTCAAGTTCGAGTATCGCGACATCCCCGCCCATCTCGAGGAAGCCTGCGCCAGGGCGCATTCGTTTCTGGTCGAGGCGGCGGCAGAGACGTCCGAAGAATTGATGAACAAGTATCTCGAGGACGGCGCTCTTTCCGAAGCCGAGATCCTCGCCGGCATCCGCTCGGGAACGGTCAGCACGGCGATCATTCCGGTGTTCTGTGGCACGGCCTTCAAGAACAAGGGCGTGCAGGCGATGCTCGATGCAGTGATCCAGCTGTTGCCGTCGCCCTCCGATCGGCCGCCGGTCAAGGGCATTGACGAGAACGAGCAGGAAGACAGTCGCAGGGCCGGGGACGGCGAGCCGTTCTCGGCGCTCGCCTTCAAGATCATGACCGACCCGTTCGTCGGTTCGTTGACGTTCTTCCGCGTGTATTCGGGCGTGCTGAGCTCGGGCGACACGGTGTACAACCCGGTCAAGTCGAAGAAGGAGCGCGTCGGACGCCTGCTCCAGATGCACGCGAATCAGCGCGACGAGATCAAGGAAGTCCGCGCCGGCGACATCGCGGCCGCGGTCGGCCTCAAGGATGTCACCACCGGTGACACCCTCTGCTCGCAGGACAAGGTCATCACGCTCGAGCGCATGACGTTCCCGGAACCCGTGATCGCCATGGCTGTCGAGCCGAAGACGAAATCGGACCAGGAGAAGATGGGCATCGCGCTGTCTCGCCTTGCCCAGGAAGATCCGTCATTCCGTGTGCGCACCGACGAGGAGTCGGGCCAGACGATCATCGCCGGCATGGGCGAACTGCATCTCGACATCATCGTCGATCGCATGCGGCGCGAGTTCAATGTCGAGGCGAACGTCGGCAAGCCGCAGGTGGCGTACCGCGAGGCGATCCGCAAGGCGGTGCGTCAGGAAGGCAAGTTCGTGCGCCAGTCGGGCGGCAAGGGCCAGTACGGCCATGTCGTCATCGAGATGGAGCCGCAGGAGCGTGGTGCGGGCTATGTCTTCGAGAACACCACGGTTGGCGGTTCGGTTCCGAAGGAATATGTCCCGGCTGTCGACAAGGGCATCCGCGAGGCGATGACGAGCGGTCCGATGGCGGGTTTCCCGGTCGTCGACGTCAAGATCAAGCTCGTCGACGGCTCCTATCACGAAGTCGATTCGAACGAGATGGCGTTCAAGATCGCCGGTTCGATGGCCTTCAAGGAAGGTTTCGCGAAAGCGAATCCCGTGCTGCTCGAGCCGATGATGAAGGTCGAGGTCGTCACTCCCGAGGACTACATGGGTGACGTCATGGGGGACCTGAGCCGTCGTCGCGGCATGCTCCAGGGCACGGACGACACGCCATCCGGCAAGGTCATCAATGCCCAGGTCCCGCTCGGCGAGATGTTCGGCTACGCAACCAGCCTGCGTTCGATGTCGCAGGGGCGCGCAACTTTCACCATGGAATTCGATCATTACGCAGAGGCGCCCAACAGCATCGCCGAAGCCGTGATCAAGAAGTCCTGAACCCCATCCATTCGTTTCCCAGTTTCGAGGTCCTGAGCCATGTCGAAAGAGAAGTTCGAGCGCAAGAAGCCGCACGTGAACGTGGGCACGATCGGCCATGTTGACCATGGCAAGACGACGCTGACGGCGGCGCTGACGAAGATCGGCGCGGAGCGGTTTGGCG
>JAFLDX010000064.1 GCA_017302215.1 Lysobacterales bacterium | reverse complement strand
GGAATCGCGCATGCCCTCGCCACCGGCCGCGGTCGGGCCTTCGGCGCGCTGCGCCGCGCCGAGTGCCGACGACGGCACGGTCAGCGCGTCCTTCGCCTCGGCCAGCACGATGTTGACCTGGGCGGTCATCGCGATGCGCAGCCGCCCCTCGGGGTTCGGCACGTCGAACAGGCCGTTGTAGTAGATCGCGGTCGACGACGAGCTCGACGAGGACGTGCTGCTCGACTCGCTCGCGATCGATTCCGGTGCCGGCTCGACCGCGCGCAGCTCGGCGTAGTAGCGCCGGTCCGGTTCGCCGAGGATCGTGAACCAGACCTTCTGGCCGGCCTTGACCTTCGGCACGTCGGCTTCGGAGATCTGCGCCTTGACGGTCAGCGTATCGAGGCGGGCGAGCTTGACGATCGTCGGCGCCGACTGGTTGGCATTGACGGTCTGGCCCTCCTTGGTGACGACCGCGACGATCGTGCCGTCGATCGGCGCGGTGATCTTGGTGTAGCCGAGGTTGAGCCGCGCCGTGTCGACCTGGATCTTGCCCTGGGCGAGCTGGGCATCGAGCGCGGCAATGTCGGCGCGCGTCGTCGCGAGCGTGGCCTCGGCGGTTTCATACTCGGCGCGCGAGGTCGCCTCGCCGGCCAGCATGTCCTGCTGGCGCTTGAACGCGAGTTCGGCCTGGCGCAGCGCCGCCACGCGCGCGGCGCGCTGGGCCTGGGTCGTCTGCAACGCGGCCTCGGCATTGCGCAGGGTGTTCTGCTGCGGCAGCGAGTCGATCTCGGCGATCAGCTGGCCGGCCGTCACGACGTCGCCGACGGCCACCTTGAGCGCCACGACGCGGCCCGACACCTGCGCGCCGACGCTGACGAGATTCAGCGCCTCGAGTTCGCCGGTGGCGATGACCGTGTCCTCGATGTCGGCGACGGTCACCGGCGCGGTCACGTAGCTGGCGGCGGCCTTGGCCGGGAACAGCCACAGCTTGATGCCGGTCGCCGCGGCGATGACCACGGCGGCGGCGATCGCGATGCGGACAAGGCGTTGCGTGCGTTTCTGCATGATCGGATCCGTGGCCTGGGTCGGGCGTCGCGGCATGCGCCGCGACACGGCGGCAGTATGCCGAGGGCATGCGGCGCCCTGAGCACGCCGCTTGCAAGGAAATCGAAAAGGCGCCTGCACAATCGGCTTGAAACGCGCAGATCGTGGACGCATCAAGGCGCAGACCTCCTGCCGGATGCCCCCATGAGCCTCGTCTGCGACCTTCCCGGTGCCAACCTCGCGATCGCGCGCGGTGCCTTCCCGAATCCCGAACGCGACATCGACCCGGCCTCGGCCGGGCAGGAACAGGTCGCCGTGCTCGCCGGCGGCTGCTTCTGGTGCGTCGAGGCCGTGTTCAAGCAGCTCGACGGCGTGACCGAGGTGCTACCGGGTTACAGCGGCGATGGCGCCGGCAACGCCGACTACAAGACCGTCTGCACCGGCACGACGAACCACGCCGAGGTCGTCTCGGTGCGCTTCGATCCGCGCCGCGTCAGCTACGGCCAGCTGCTCAAGGTGTTCTTCTCGGTCGCCCACGACCCGACCCAGAAGGACCGCCAGGGCGAGGACCGCGGGCGCCAGTACCGCTCGGCGATCTTCTTCGCCGATGCCGCGCAGCAGGACGTCGCCGAGGCCTACATCCGCCAGCTCGACGCGGCCGCTGCGTTCCATGCGCCGATCGTCACCGAAGTCGTGCCGCTCGAGGCCTTCCACGTCGCCGAGGCCTATCACCACAACTACGCCGAGCTGCATCCCGAACAGGGCTACATCGCCGCGGTCGCGCTGCCGAAGGTCGCCAAGCTGCGCGCGAAGTACGCCGACAAGCTCAAGGGGAGCGCGACGTGACCCGCTCCGCGTCCGGCCACGACGTCACGCCGCTCGCGTCGGCCGAAGTCGAGCGCCTCGCCGCCGCGCTGTCGCCGGAGGAGCGTCGCGTCATCCTTGACCACGGCACCGAGCGGCCGTTCTGCGGCGGCCTGCTCGACAACCACGAAGACGGCACCTATGCCTGCCGCCTGTGCGGACTGCCGCTGTTCCGCTCCGACGCGAAGTTCGATTCCGGCACCGGCTGGCCGAGTTTCTTCCAGCCGTTCGACCCGCAGCACATCCGCGAGATCCGCGACACCAGCCTCGGCATGACCCGCACCGAGATCCGCTGCGCGCGCTGCGACGGCCACCTCGGCCACGTCTTCCCGGACGGCCCGCCGCCGACACGCCTGCGCTACTGCCTCAACTCCGTCGCGATGCGGTTCGAACGCCTGGCCTAGGCGCGTCGTCGACAGGGATCCGCAGGAGCGCACCCTGTGCGCGACGTGCGACGAGGCAGCGCGCCCGTATCCGTCCATCGCGTGGAAGGGTTCCACGCGTGTTGGCGCTTGCGCCGGTTCCTGTCGCGCACAGAGCCTGCCCCGGACCCGCTCCGGGGGTGCGCTCCTGCACGGAAGCGAAGAACACGGCGCGGAGGGCCTCGCCGCCCGGTTCGCACGAGTCGACCGCCACTGTCGCGTTGCCCGCTCCGTGCTGCGCCGCGACAGGCTCCGTGTGCAGGCTTCGGGTAAAAGGATCGCCGATTCCCCCGTCGCGGCCCACCGCACCCGCCAGCATGCGTCCGAAGGCCCGCGCCACGTCGTTCGACATCGCCTTTCGTGCCGGCGTCTCGCAGTCGACCGTCTCGCGCGCGCTGCGCGGCAGTCCGCTGGTCAACCTCGATACGCAGCGCAAGGTCCAGGCGATCGCGCGCCAGCTCAATTACACGGTCGACAAGAACGCCTCGGCGTTGCGCCGCCAGCACTCCGGCACGCTGGCCCTGCTGCTGTTCGAGGACCCGACCTCGGACGATTCGCTGATCAACCCGTTCTTCCTGTCGATGCTCGGCTCGATCACGCGCGCCTGCGCACGCCAGGGCCATGACCTGCTCGTCTCGTTCCAGCAGCTGTCGAACGACTGGCACGCCGAATACCAGGAGAGCCACAAGGCCGACGGCCTGATCCTGCTCGGCTACGGCGACTACGTCGAAGCCTGCGACAAGCTCGCCGCGCTGGTCGCGCAGCAGACCCACTTCGTGCGCTGGGGCGCGATCGTCGACGGCCAGCCCGACGTATCGGTCGGTTGCGACAACGTGCAGGGTGGCCAGGCGATCACGAGCCATCTGCTCGGCCTCGGCCGGCGCCGCATCGCCTTCATCGGCGACACCACCGAACACCGCCCCGAGTTCCGTGACCGCCACCGCGGCTACGCAGCGGCGCACAAGGCAGCCGGCGTCGACGTCGATCCGGCCCTGCAGTTCGACGCCGCCGACTCGACCGAGCAGGTCGGCCATGCCGCGATGCAGGCGCTGATCGCGCGCGGCGCGCCGTTCGACGGCGTGTTCGCCGCGTCGGACCTGCTCGCGATCGGCGCGATGCATGCGCTCGCCGATGCCGGTCTGCGCGTGCCGGAGCAGGTGTCCGTGGTCGGATTCGACGACCTGCCGATGGCGAGCTTCGCCACACCTGCGCTGACCACCGTGCAGCAGGACACCAAGGCCGCCGGCGAAATGCTGGTCGGCCACCTGCTCAAGCGCATCGCCGGCGAAGACGTGGCCAGCACGATGCTGCCGGCGCGCATCGTCATCCGCCGTTCGTGCGGGGCGCGCGCGACGCCATGAGCCGGTCGAGCCGCGCGCGCAGCGCGGCATCGGTGATTGCGCCATCGAGCAGCCAGACCGCGGCATCGTGCGGCCCGACTTCGACGTGCGTGCCCGCCTCGAAGCGGCGCGGCGCGACCTCGCCGAACGCATCGCGCCAGCGTCCGGGCTGCAACGACGCGCCGAGATCGAAGGTCGTGGCCGCATCGCCCTTGTTGAGCAGCACGAGCGCGACCTGCGCGCTGCCGTGATAGTCGTAGACCCGGTAGAACGCGGCGCGCTCGCCTTCGAGTTCGAGATCGAGCTGCAGGCCGCGTTGCAGAGCGATCGATCCGGCGCGTGCCTTCGCGATGCGCGCGAGCTTCGTCCGGATCGGATGCGCGCGCGCGGCGGCGATGCCTTCGTTGCCGAAGTAGTTGCGATTGCCGGCGTGCTCGGCGCGGCCGCGCATGAAGCCCATCTCCGAACCGTAGTAGACGACCGGGATGCCGCGCGCGGTGAACAGCCAGTAGTGGGCATCGATGAAGCCGGCATCGTCGGCGTCCATGCGCGGCATGTCGTGGTTGTCGTAGAACGTCGCGAGGGCATACGGGTCGGCGTACGGGCCGCCGTCGAGGTACAGGGTCGGCGCGAGGGTCTCGAAGCCGGCGCGCGTGCGCCCGAACACGGCGTCCATCGCGCGCTTCATCGGAAAGTCGAGCACGCTCGTCGCGCCGTGGCCCGGCTGCGTGTGCACGGCGATCTTCGCGGCGTCGTAGTCGAAGGCCTCGCCGAACATGAAGAAGCCCGGATGCTTCGCGCGGATGCGCTGCGTGAAGGCCTCCCAGAACGCGGTCGGCATCCACGCGATCGTGTCGATGCGGAAGGCATCGGCGCCCTGCCCGATCCAGTGTTCGTAGGCACCGGCGAGATAGTTGAGCACGTCCGGATTGGTCGCATCGAAGTCGGCCAGCTGGGCCAGGTTGCCGGCGTAGATCGAGCCCTTGTCCGCGTCGACCGGGCCGGTCGTGTTGTAGAAGCGGTGCAGCGGATTGTGCTCGGGATCGAGCTTTTGCGGCGGCAGGTTCTGGTGGTCGGCGATCAGGCGGCCATGGTCGAGTATCTTGCCGAACTTCGGCTGGTCGTGCGTCATCGTCCACGCCGGCGAGCCGTGGTTGCCGACGATATCGAGCACGAGTTTCATGCCGCGTGCGTGCAGCGCGCCGGCGAGGCCGGCGAAGTCGAGGTCCGCGCTCGGCAGATGCTCGTCGAGTGTGTAGAAGTCCACGCCCCAGTAGCCGTGGTATCCGCTCTTGCCGCGGTCGCTCAGGAACGAGTCGCAGCCCGGTGGGGTGCCGCCGGTGAAGGCCTCGTCCGGGTTGTCGACGACCGGCGTGATCCAGACCGCGCTGAACCCCATGTCGGCGATGTAGTCGAGGTGGTCGGCGAGGCCGCGGAAGTCGCCGCCGAGGTAGCCGATGTTGCCGGCCACGCCATTGCACGGCGCGAGCGGAATGTCGAACGTGCGCAGCGTGCCGCCCTGGTCGCGGTGGTCGTTGCCGGTGTCGCCGTTGACGAAGCGGTCGGTGACGACGAAGTAGACGGCCTCGCGCGCGAACGGCTCGAGCGTGCCGTAGTACGCGCTTCGCGACGGCGGTGCGAGGGCGCTCTGATCGGGCGTTCCCACGGTCGCGCAGCCAGCGAGGATGAAGCCCGCGGCGAGGGCGGGGGAGATCAGCAGAAAGCGCATCGGCGCAGTTCCTCGTTTCGGAAGGACCCGTAGGAGCGCACCCTGTGCGCGATCAATTCTTGTGTGCCCCGAATCGCGCACAGGGTGCGCGCCTACGAGGCAACGGCGACGCGGCGCAGCGGCGTTTCGCGCACGCGCAGCACGCACAGGCCCGACACGATCAGGCTGACGCCGCCGATCACCAGCGCATCGAGCGGCGCATTGCCGAAGAACGTGCGCAGCAGGAATCCGAGCAGGCTCGCCGCGACGAGCTGCGGGATGACGATGAAGAAATTGAAGATGCCCATGTACACGCCCATCTTCTGCGCCGGCACGCTGTCCGACAGCAGCGCGTAGGGCAGCGACAGGATCGAGGCCCAGGCGAAGCCGACGCCGACCATCGACACGAGCAGCCAGCGCGGGTCGTCGATCCATGCGAACGAGAGCAGGCCGAGGCCGCCGAGCACCACGTTGATCACGTGGCTCATGCGCAATCCGAACCTGCGCACCATCCACGGGATGACGATGGCGGCGAGCGCGGCGAAGCCGTTGTAAGCGGCGAACAGAACGCCGACCCAGTTCGCGCCGTCGTTCCACGCAGCCGAGGCGGTGTCCGTCGTGCCGTAGTGGACCGAGGTGACCGCCGCCGTCGTGTAGATCCACATGGCGAACAGGGCGAACCACGAGAAGAACTGCACGATCGCGAGCCGGCGCATCGTCTCGGGCATGTCGTGCAGGTCGCGCACGATCGTCGCGAGCATCGCGCGCGCCGGCAGCAGGGTCGAGACGACGAGGGCGACGCCGTAACCGGCGACGAGGCCGGCGAGGATGTAGAGCTGGCGATCGAGCCCGTACCAGGCCACCGCGAGCGCGGCGAGCAGCCCCGGCACGAGCCAGGCGATGCCGTGCGCGCGCAGACGCGCGGCCGCCGGTGGCGATGCGGAGACAGGCGTGGACGCCGGCTCGGCATCGTCGAAGGCGGCGAGCTGGTCCGGCGTGTACTCGCGCGTGCGCAGCACGGTCCAGAGGATCGCGAGCAGCAGCACGACGCCGCCGAAATAGAACGCGTAGCGCACCGTGTCGGGAATCTCGCCATGCGGCGCCGTGTTGCCGACGCCGGCCTTGGCCAGCAGCCACGGCAGCAGGCTCGCGACGACCGAACCGACGCCGATGAAGAAGCTCTGCATGAGGTATCCGCCCGGGCGCTGGCGCGGACCGAGCTGGTCGCCGACGAAGGCGCGGAACGGCTCCATCGAGATGTTGAGCGAAGCGTCGAGGATCCACAGCGTGCCGGCCGCGATCCACAGCGTCGGCGAGTTCGGCATGACGAACAGGGCGAGCGTCGACAGCACCGCGCCGGCGAGGAAGTACGGTCGGCGCCGGCCGAGGCCGGTCCAGGTGCGGTCGGACAGGTAACCGACGATCGGCTGCACGATCAGGCCGGTCAGCGGCGCGGCGATCCACAGGCCCGGCACCGCATCCATCTCGGCGCCGAGGGTCTGGAAGATGCGGCTGACGTTCGCGTTCTGCAGGGCGAAACCGAACTGGATGCCGAGGAAGCCGAAGCACATGTTCCATATCTGCCAGAACGTGAGGGTCGGCTTGCTCGTCATCGTCGGCTCCGCGTCGTCGTCTGTTCCGGCCGGGCGATGGTAGGCCGGCGCGCGCCGGCGTGCTCGGGGCGTGCATACGTATTCATGCGGGGAGCAGGGGCGAGGGGCGAGGGCGCGATGATCGGACGTCGTGCGATCGGGAGCGTGCTACAGCGCATGCCGTGCGCCGCGGATCGCCGCGGGCGCCGATTCTCGAGCCCTCCCCCTAGCCTCTAGTCCCCGCCTCATCCGGCATACTCGCGCGCACCCGCCGACGGACGAGCCATGATGAATGCGACCGAGATCTTCCTGATCGCGATCGTCCTGATCTTCACGGTCCCGTACCTGATCTGGCGCCTCGGTCGCACCGAGCATTTCGCCCCGCTCGTCGTCGTGCAGATCGTCACCGGCATCCTGCTCGGACCCGGCGTGCTCGGCGCCGCGTTCCCCGAGTACTACACGTTCGTGTTCACGCCGACGACGATCACCGCGCTGAACGGCATCGCCTGGTGGGCGGTCATGCTGTTCGTCTGGATCGCCGGCATCGAGCTCGACCTCGTCGACGCCTGGCGCAACCGCGGCGAAACCGTGCTGACCAGCGCACTGGCGCTCGGCGTGCCGCTCGCGCTCGGCTGCATCGCGGCGATCGTGCTGCTGTGGTACCGCGACGGATGGATGGGTACATCCGGGACGGCCTGGCAGTTCGTGCTCGGCGTCGGCATGGCCTGCGCGGTGACCGCGCTGCCGATCCTGATCCTGCTGATGGAGAAGATCGCGATCCTGCGCACGGCGCTCGGCCAGCGCGTGCTGCGCTACGCGAGCCTCGATGATGTCGCGATCTGGGGCGTGCTCGCCCTGATCCTGCTCGACTGGCAGCGCATCGGGCGCCAGGCGGGCTTCATCCTCGCCTTCGTGCCGATCGCGATCGCGTTGCGCGCGCTGATGCGGCGCATCCCCGAGCGCGACCGCTGGTACGCGAGCCTGATCTGGCTGGCTGCGTGCGGCTTCGCCGCCGACTGGGCCGGACTGCATTTCATGGTCGGGGCGTTCCTGTCCGGCGTGGTCATGGACCGCGCCTGGTTCGACGGCGAACGCCTCGACCTGCTGCGCCACCATGTCCTGCTCGTGATCATGCCGGTGTTCTTCCTCAGCACCGGCCTGCGCACGAACTGGGGCCTCGGCGGCAGCCTCGTGTTCGCCGCAGCCGGCCTGCTCCTGGTCGCCTCGGTCGCCGGGAAACTCGCCGGTATCCACCTCGCCGGCCGCCTGCTCGGCTGGCCGCGCGGCGAAGCCTCGATCATCGGCTGGCTGCTGCAGACCAAGGCGCTGATCATGATCATCTTCGCCAACGTCCTGCTCGACCGCCACATCATCACCGCCGAGACCTTCACCGCCCTGCTGCTGATGGCCGTCGCTAGCACGATGCTGACCGTGCCGGTGGTGACGCCGAAGCTGGCAAGGCTGGGTGGCGGATCGAGCGCCGCGGGATCGAATCACGTTGCCAACGGGTCGTGATGCGCGATGCTCGCAGGTGACCGAAGCTCGGCGTGCCTCGACGGGTACGCGGGAACCGAGCATCGACTTCGTCGAGGAAAAGACCCGAGCAGCGCGCGTTGGGCTTGTCTCTGCAAAGCGTGAGGATCGAGCCGACGGCACTTGCTCCGCCTGGTCCAGATTCACTCCGCCGTTCCTCGCGATAGCTGTATCGACGATCGTGGCATACGATTTGCTTCGATTGAGGAGCACGGATTTCTTAAGGATAGAGATGGCCACGCTGATTCCGACGCGCGCTGCCTGCCAGTCCAGGATGACCTCCGGCGAGCGTCGCTTCGCTCAACGACTCGAAGAGAAGCTCGAGGACGACTACCTCCTCTGGTACGACGTGCCTGTCGGCATGAAACAGCGCCGTCCCGATTTCGTCATCCTGCATCCGCGTCGCGGATTGCTGGTTCTCGAAGTGAAGGACTGGAAACTGGAAACCCTGCACGCGATCGACAAGCATGTGGTGCAACTGCGCACCGAACGCGGACTCGTCAAGCATCTCAACCCACTGCTGCAGGCGCGCGACATCCTTCTCGAGCTGGTCGACGCGTTGAAACGCGACCCGTCGCTCGTCCATCCCGCCAAGCACCCGCATGCGGGGAAGCTCGTCGCTCCATGGGGGCATGGCGTCGTCCTCACCGGCATCACGCGTGCCATGTTCGATCGCAATGAACTGGGCAATGCGCTGCCTTCGCATCTCGTGATCTGCCAGGACGAGATGCTCGAAAGCATGGATGCCGAGCTCTTTCAGAGACACCTCTGGGGCATGTTCAGCTATGCCTTCGGCCATAGCTTGTCGCTGCCCCAGGTCGAGCGCATTCGATGGCATGTATTTCCCGAAGTCCGCATACATGCGCCGAAACAGCGGGAACTTCCGATCGGTGACGAACATTCCAGGCCTCCATCGATCCCCGACATCACCCGCGTGATGGACCTGCAGCAGGAGGAGCTCGCGCGCTCGCTGGGCGACGGACACCGGGTCATCCACGGTGTCGCCGGCTCCGGCAAGACGATGATCCTCGGCTATCGCTGCATGCAGCTGGCGAGATCCCAGGAGCAGCCCATTCTCGTCCTGTGCTTCAACCGTTCCTTGGCCGCGTACTTGATGCGACTCGTTGAAGGGCAGTCGCTGAAGGCCCGTGTCGATGTGCGCTCGTTCCACGTCTGGTGTCACGCCATGCTGCGCACCTATCACGTGACGGAGCCAATGAAGTGTGCGGACGCCGACGCCTTCTTCGCCGCCCAGGTCCAGGCCGTGATCGACGGCGTGGAGCGCGGTGCGATCCCGCGCGCCCAGTACGGAGCGGTGCTGATCGACGAAGGCCACGATTTCGAGCCCGAGTGGCTCAAACTGGTCGCGCAGATGGTCGACCCGGCAACGGATTCGCTGCTGCTGCTCTACGACGACGCGCAGGCGATCTATTCCAGGCGCGAGCGCCGGAAAGTCAGCTTCTCGAGCATGGGCATCAAGGCCGTCGGCAGAACCACGATCCTCAAGCTCAATTATCGCAACACGCAGGAAATCCTGACGGTCGCGAAAGCCTTCGTCGATGATCTCGTTGGCGGCGATTCACAAGGCGACGACATGCCTGTCTTCCTCAACCCCGAAAGCGTCGGACGGCGTGGGCCGATGCCGCGATTCGTTCGTCTTGCCAGTCGCGTAGCGGAAGCGGATGCGATCGCCGAACACGTTCTCGATGCCCAGAGCAACGGCTGCTCCCCGAATGACATCGCAGTGATATGGCGCCATCGCCGCCAGGCGGAGGCGATAGCGCAAGCATTGAGCCGGCGTAACCTGCCTTTTTCGTGGGCCAAAGACAGTGCGAGCAAGGATGCCCTGTTCGCGGGTGCCCCATCGGTGAAATTGGTCTCGATGCACTCGAGCAAGGGACTCGAGTTCGAGAACGTCCTGATCCCCGGCGTCGATACCATGCCCGGCGATGAAGCGAACAGTGCGGCGGAGGCGAAGTTGCTCTACGTCGCGATGACCCGGTCGACGAATCGACTCACGCTCACGTGTGTGGGAGATTCGATCTTCTGTACCCGAGTGGAGCGGACGCTCGCCAATCTCGCTGCGGCAGCGTGACCAAGCGGGGGATGATGGTCGCAAGAGCGGTCCGGTGAGCCGATCAGCGCCTGGCAATCCATTTTCAACGGTCGGCGACCCGGCAACGCTGCAAATCGATCAGTTCGCTCCGGGAATGGCTTCATCTTTGGAGTCTCCCGCGAACTGAGCGCGGTCCCGATTTTCGCCCGGCCGGTCGTCCGGTCGATGCGATCCAGCCGCCGCGCCGATCGGAGCGCCTTGCGGGTTCGATCCGGCAGCCCTAGACTTGGTCCACCTGACTTGGTCCACCCCCGGCAATGAGCACCGTCAACATCCACGAAGCCAAGACGCACCTCTCGAAGCTGGTCGATCAGGCGGTGAAGGGCAAACCGTTCGTGATCGCCAAGGCCGGGAAGCCGCTCGTGAAAGTGACTGCGCTGGACGCACCGACTGCTCCGCAGCGCCTCGGTTTCCTGTCCGGGGAGATCGCGGTGCCGGATGATTTCGACACGATGGGTGCGGAGACCATCGCCCGTCTCTTCGGCATCGAGGCGTGAAGCTGCTGCTCGATACGCATCTGCTGCTGTGGGCAGCAGGCGCGCCGAAGAAGCTCTCGGCCGCGGCGCGGCGCGCGATCGGCGATCCGCGCAACACCGCGTGTTTCAGCGCCGCGAGCCTCTGGGAGATCGCGATCAAGCAATCGCTCGGCCGCGAAGACTTCCGCGTCGATCCCGGGGTGCTGCGCCGCGGCCTGATCGAGAACGGTTATCTCGAGATCCCCGTCGATGGCGAGCACGCCGTCGCCGTGGGCGTCCTCCCGCCACTGCACAAGGATCCGTTCGATCGCATCCTGCTTGCCCAGGCCGTCGTGGAAGGCATGTTGCTGTTGACCTCGGATGCGCAGGTGGCGCAGTACCCCGGCCCCGTCCGCAAGGTCTGAGCATCGCCGGCGGCCCGCGTTCGGTGCCGTATCGCTCGATCGCGGCGAGAGCGATGCAAAAAAACCCGCCGGATCGCTCCGGCGGGTCAGTGGGAGGGAGGTCGCGGACGCTCAGAACTTCCAGGTCAGGCCGAGCAGGTACTGGCGGCCGTATTCCTCGTAGCGCTGGGTCAGGCCGTTCTGCGGGTAGTACTGGCGGTACGGCTCATCGGTCACGTTGTTGACCTGCAGCAGCACCGAGAGGCCCTCGAACGTGCTGCCTTCGCGGAACGTGTAGCCGGTCTGGAAGTCGAGTACCGACTCGCCGTCGATGTAGACCAGCGCGCGGTCGGCGCCGAAGCCCTGGATCTCGCCGAGGAAGTCCGAGCGCTTGCGCTGGCTGACGCGGGCCTGGAAGCCGTGGTTCTCGTAATACATCGAGACGTTCGTCACGCGGCGCGAGAGGCCCGCGATCGGCTCGTCCGGACCGTCCGGACCGAGCCGCTTGATCGAGCTCTTCGTGTCCGAGTAGTTCGCGACGACGCCGAAGCCTTCGAGCACCGGGGTCAGGATGTCGAACGGCACCGACGCCGAGAGCTCGAAGCCCTTGACGTTGCCGCCGCTGCCGTTGGCCGGGCGCGTGTACAGGCCGACCGTCTCGGGCGTCGGGCCTTCATAGCCGGCCGGAATCGGCAACCCGGTCGCGTCGAACGTGGTCTGCTGGTCGTAGATGTAGGTGCGCAGGTCCTTGTAGAAGTAGGCCGCGCTGACGTAGCCGCGCTCGGCGAAGTATTTCTCCCACGACACGTCGAACGCGTTCGCGACCCACGGCTGCAATTCCGGATTGCCGCCACTGCGCGTCCACAGGCCCTGGTTGACGCCGCTGAACTCGAGGTTCGTGTTGTTGTTCGCGCGCATCTGGTCGATGCGCGGACGCGCGAGCTGGCGACCAGCGCCGAAGCGCACGACCATGTCGGCCGGAAGGGTGAACGCGATGTTGCCGCTCGGCAGGACGTCGGTGTACTTGTCGCCGCCGCTGAACGGTTGCGCGTTCGCGGCATTGCCCTGCACGACGAGGAAGCCGTCCGAGCTCTGGTCGGTCGACACGGCCTGCACGCCGACGTTGCCGCGCACCGGCAGCGAACCCCACTGCGAGTCGAAGTTGAGCTGCAGGTACGCCGTCGTCGTTTCCTCGTTCACCGTCCACTGCTTGTTGGCGATGTCGGCGTTGATGTTGCCGCGCAGGCCGTAGAAGTCGGCGAGCACGTCGTTGATGCGGAAGCTGAAGCTGCCCGGCACGCCGGCAAAGCCGAGGTCGACCGGATGCAGCAGGTAGCCGGCCGGCAGCACGGTCTCGTCGACGAGCAGGTCGAGGAAGGCCTCCGGCACCTTGCGCGACTTCTCGCGGTCGGCGAAGTTGATGCCGAACTGCAGGCTCGTGAAGAAGTCGCCGTTGAACGACTTCTCCATGCTCGCGCGCAGCGAGCTCAGCTCGTCGTTGATCTGCGGTTTCTTGATGTAGCCGTCCTGTCCCCAGCCTCCCGGATCGGTCAGCACGATCAGGTTCGGGTCGGTGTAGTCGAAGCCGTAGTCGAACTCCGGCGCGCGGTCGCCGCGATTGACGAAGTCGACCGTGTCGGTGACGCCCGAGCGCGTACCGGCGTACATCTCGAGGATCGACTCCTCGCGGTCGGCGCGCGAATGGCTGAGGTCGAGCTGGGCCGACCACGCATCCGAGAGCTGCCAGCGGTTGTTCCAGCCGATCGCGAACAGCTTGTCGTTGCCTTCGTTGAGGTCGTTGCGCAGCACCGGGCGCACGTTGTTGAAGCGGCCCGCGACGACGTTGCCCCCTTCGATGACCGGATTGCTCAAGGTCACGCCGCCACCCCAGGCGAGGCCGGTCTCCATGAAGCGCGTGGTCTCGGCCTTGTCGAACTTCGAGTAGTAGACGTCGAGCATGGTCTGGTACGAGTCGCTCGCGTCGTACTGGATGACGCCCATCAGGCCCTGGCGCACGTTGTCGGTCGACGAGGCCATGAGCTTGGAGCCACCGATCAGGTAGGCACCCGGCGCGCCACCGTTGTCGTTCGGATAGCCCCAGGTCTCGTAGCGCTCGGCCTGGCCCGGCGAATCGAGGCGGGCGTAGCCGATGGCCACACCGAGCTTGCGATCGAGGAACTGGTCGACGTAGAACGCGCTGACGCGGCTGCCGAGATCGTCGGAGTCGGCATTGAGCTTGCCGAGCGAGTTCTTGTCGCCGCGCACGTTGAACGACACCGCGCGTTCGGCGAACGAAAGCGGACGCACGGTGCGCAGGTCGACCGTGCCCGAGAGGCCCTGGCCGACGAGTTCGGCATCGGGCGTCTTGTAGACGACGACCTGGTTGATCAGCTCGGACGGAAACTGGTCGAACTCGACCGTGCGGTTGTCGCCGACGCTGACTTGCTCACGGCCGTTCAGCAGGGTGGTGCCGTAGTCGCCGGCGAGGCCGCGGATGCTCAAGGTCGACGAACGGCCGGCGACACGCTGCGCGGCGAGACCGGGCAGGCGCGACAGCGAATCGGCGATCGACACGTCGGGCAGCTTGCCGAGGTCCTCGGCGGAGACGACGTCGACGATCGAGGTCGAATCCTTCTTCACTTCGAGCGCCTTCTCGATGCCGGCGCGGATGCCGCTCACCTTGATCGTCTCGAGCGCCTGTTCCTCCGGTGCATCGCCATCGGCCGCATTGCCGGCAGCCGGTTGCTCGTCCTCGGCCGCGGCCGCATCGGGTGTGTCCACGACTTGCGCCTGCGCACCGGACGCCATCGCCACGAGCGCCGAGACGAGCGCCACGCTGAGCATGTTTCGCTTGAGAATCACCTTCTGTCCTCCCCAAACAGTGTTCGATTCCGCGGTCCCGGCATCGCGGCCGCGGACCTGGTCGTCGGCGGCGAAAACGCGATATCCGCAACGTGGCGGGATGGTATCCGCTGCCCGACGCGGCACCGCGTCCTTGCATACGTATTCATGCAGCGCCGCATTCACGCCATCCGCGCGCATCGCTACCGTCGATCACCCGCGCGCGTGCGCGCCGCCGGATCGTGCGATGCAACATGAACTTCCGCGCAGACCGAGCGGCCGGTGGCGAGCGGCGCTCCTCGTGCTGCTTGCGTCGGCCGCTGCGTGGGGCGACGCGGGACCCTTGCACGTGCCCTCGCCCGACTGGCGCGGACAGATCATCTATTTCGCGATGACCGACCGCTTCGACGACGGCGATCCGGCGAACAACGACCAGGGCGCCGGCGAATACGATCCACGCGACGAACGCAAGTACAGCGGTGGTGATCTTGCCGGCCTGCGGCGCCGCCTCGACTACATCGAGGGGCTCGGCGCGACCGCGCTGTGGATCACGCCGCCGGTCGCGAACCAGTGGTGGGACCCCCAGGCGGGCTTCAGCGGCTACCACGGCTACTGGGCCGAGAACTTCGTCGAGGTCGACGCACACCTCGGTACGCTCGACGACGTCCGCCGGCTGTCGCGCGCGCTGCACGCGCGCGGCATGCACCTCGTGCAGGACATCGTCGTCAACCACACCGGCAACTTCTTCGGCTGGCCGGATCGCTTCGACGCGGCGAAACCCTGGCGGCACGTGCGCCGCAACCGCGCATCGCGCCCGCACGCCGCACCGACCCAGGCACCGTTCGACCGCAACGACGTGCGCGACGTGGCCGACCGCGCGGCGTCGATCTACCACTGGACGCCGGCGATCCGCGACTTCGCCGACACGCGGCAGTTGTTCGATTGGCAACTCGCCGATCTCGACGATCTCGACACGGAGAGCCCCGTCGTGCAGGCCGCGTTGCGCGACAGCTACGCGTTCTGGATACGTGAGGCCGGTGTCGACGCATTCCGCGTCGACACGGCGTTCTACGTGCCGCCGGGGTTCTTCGACGATTTCCTGCACGGCACCGACGCACGCTCGCCCGGCATCCTTGCCGCCGCGCGCACGACCGGACGCAGCGAGTTCCTCGCGTTCGGCGAAGGCTTCGGCATCGACCGTGCATTCGACGACACCGAGGCACGCCGCATCGAGACCTATGCGCGCAGCCCCGATGGCAGGCCGCGCCTCGGCGGCATGCTCAACTTCCCGCTCTACGGCAGCACGCTCGAGGTGTTCGCGCGCGGTCGCGCACCGGCCGTCCTGGCCGACCGCATCACGCGCATGATGGCTGTGCATGCCGATCCATGGCGCATGCCGAGTTTCATCGACAACCACGACGTCGACCGCTTTCTCGCCGGCGGCAGCGAGGCTGCGCTGCGCCAGGCATTGCTCATGATCATGACCCTGCCCGGCATCCCGGTGATCTACTACGGCACCGAACAGGGCTTCACCGCGCAGCGCGCTTCGATGTTCGCCGGCGGTTACGGTTCGGGCGGGCGCGACCGCTTCGACACCGCGGCGCCGCTGTACCGCACCACGGCCTCGATGGCCGCCCTGCGCAAGGCCCATCGCGTCTTCACGCACGGCACGCCGCGCGTCCTCGACGCCGAACCCGCGAGCGCCGGCGTACTCGCCTACACCCTGCACGACGGCGCGGAGACCGCCCTCGTCGCCTTCAACACGGCCGAACACGCGAGCCTGCTCGCGATCGACAGCGGCCTCGCGCCCGGCACGCGCCTGCAAGCGCTGTACGCGATCGACGGCAAGGCACCGGCACGCGTGGTCGCCGCCGACGGTCGCCTCGTGCTGCCGCTGGCAGCGCGAGCCGGCATGGCGTGGATTGCGGCCGCACCGGCGCGCGACGCGGCGGACGT
>JAFLDX010000063.1 GCA_017302215.1 Lysobacterales bacterium | reverse complement strand
ATCGCGCTGCACGTCGCGGCCGCGGCGAGCCTGCTCTGTGCACTCGCGTTGCCCGGCGTGCTGCGTGCGCGCGGCTGGCGCTTCGGCCGGCGCCTGCGCCATGTCCTCGCCATCGTCGTCATGCTCGCGGCGGTCGCGCTGTGCCTGCGCTGGAAGCTGCTGCTCGCGCCGCTCGTGCTCGGCGCCTGAGCGATACGCGCGGCGGGCGCGCCGCTACAATCGCACGATGACGAAACGCGAAACCGATGTGCTGGTCCTCGGCGGCGGCGTGATCGGCCTGGCCTGTGCGCACTACCTGCAGGTCTCCGGCCGCACGGTGACCGTCCTCGACCAGGGGCGCATCGGCGGCGGCAGCTCGCACGGCAACTGCGGAACCCTGACGCCGAGCCATGCCACGCCGCTGGCGATGCCCGGCATGATCGGCACGGCGCTGCGCTGGATGCTGAAGCGTGATGCACCGTTGCGCGTCGCACCGCGCGTCGATCCGCGGCTCTGGCGCTGGCTCGGCGACGCCGCGCGCCTGTGCAACTGGCGCGACTTCGAGCGCCTGACCGCGGCGAAGGCACCGTTCCTCGTGCGCTCGCGCGCATTGATCGAGCAGCTCGTGCACGGCGAGGGCCTCGACTGCGAGTTCCGCACCGACGGCACGTTGTATGTGTACCGTGACGCCGACGCGTTCGCCGTGTCGCACTGGTTGCCGCGCGCGCTCGCCGCGGTCGGCATCGCGATCGAGCCGCTCGATGGCGCCGGCGTCGAGGCGCGCGAGCCGGCCCTGAAGCCCGGCGTGGCCGGCGGGTACTTCCATCCGGGCGATGCCAGCCTGCGGCCGGATCGATATGTCGCCGAGCTCGCGCGCGTCGTGCGCGGCCGCGGTGGAGAACTCGTCGAGAACCGGCGCGTCGAGGGTTTCGCGCGCGACGGCGCACGCATCACGCGCGTGTGCTGCGACGGCATCGACTACGCGGCCCGCGACATCGTGTTCGCGCTCGGTGCATGGTCGCCGCGGCTCGCGCGCGGCCTCGGCCTGAACCTGCCGATCCAGCCGGGCAAGGGCTATTCGATCACGTACACGCGACCCGCCTCGTGTCCGCGCGTGCCGCTCGTGTTGCGCGAGGCCAGCGTGTGCGTGACGGCCTGGAACTCCGGCTACCGGCTCGGCAGCACGATGGAATTCGCCGGCTACGATGCCAGCCTGAACCGCGCGCGCCTCGACGCGTTGCGGCGCGGCGCGGCGGCGTACCTGCACGAACCGGAAGGCCCGCAGCGCCTCGAGGAATGGTTCGGCTGGCGCCCGATGACGCCGGATGACCTGCCGATCATCGGGCGTCCGCATGGCATCGACAATCTTTGCCTCGCCACCGGTCACGGCATGCTCGGCGTGACGATGTCCGCGCTGACCGGGTTGCTCGTCAGCGAGATCGTCGAAGGCGCCGCGCCGGGCCTCGATCCGGCCGCGTATTCCCCGGGCAGGTTCCGCGCATGAAGCGCGAGTCGTTCGATGCGGTCGTCCTCGGTGCCGGATCGGCCGGCCTCGCCCATGCGCTGCGCGCCGCGCGCCATGGCGCCAAGGTCGCCCTCGTCGATCCGGGCGCGCTCGGCGGTACCTGTGTCAATGTCGGCTGCGTGCCGAAGAAGGCGATGTGGATCGCCGCGGAGCGGGTCGGCGAACACGCGCTGGCGGCGTCGGCCGGATTCGGAACGCCGCCGGCCGGGCTGGACTGGCCGGCCTGGATCGCCCGCCGCGAGGCCTACATCGCGCGCATCCACGAAAGCTATTCGCGCCGCCTCGACGAGGCCGGCATCGCGTGCGTCGCCGAAGCGGGGCGCTTCGTCGGCGCGCGCATGATCGACACGGTGACGCGCCGGCTCGAGGGACGCCACGTGATCATCGCGACCGGCGCCCGGCCGCGCCGGCCATCCGTGCCGGGCGCCGATCTCGGCATCGACTCGAACGGCTTCTTCGGCCTGCGCGCGCTGCCGCGACGCGTGGCCATCGCCGGCGGTGGCTACATCGCCGTCGAACTGTCGGGCATCCTGCGCGCGCTCGGTGCCGAGGTCGAACTGGTCGTGCGTGGACAACGCCTGCTCGACGGCTTCGACGACGAAGTCGCCGAGGTGCTCGCCACGCGCCTGCAGGCGCACGGCATCGGCATCGTGCACGGTCGCGAGATCGCGGCCGTCGAGCGTGCCGGTGCGAATCGACTGAACCTGCGCTTCGACGACGGCGCGCGCCGCGATGACATCGATGTGCTGCTGTGGGCGACCGGGCGCCGGCCGAACAGCGAAGGACTCGGCCTCGACGCGGGCGGCGTCGCGGTCGACGCGCGCGGCCATGTCCGTGTCGACGAATGGCAGGACACGAACGTCGCCGGCGTGCACGCGCTCGGCGACATCACCGGTCGCCTCGCGCTCACTCCGGTCGCGACCGCGTCGGCGCGCTGCCTCGCCGATCGCCTGTTCGGCGGCAAGCCGAATGCGAAGCTCGACTACGCCAACGTGCCGACCGTCGTGTTCTTCACCGAGCCCCTCGGCAGCGTCGGCCTGAGCGAGCGCGAGGCGCGCGCGCGTTTCGGCGACGTCGTCAGCGTCCATCGCACGCGCTTCACGCCGATGCGCCATCGCCTCGTCGATGTCGACCGTCCGACCTTCATGAAGCTCGTGTGTGCCGGTACCGACGAACGCGTGGTCGGCATCCACATGATCGGCCACGCGGTCGACGAGATCCTGCAGGGTTTCGCGGTCGCGGTGAAACTCGGCGCGCGCAAGGCCGATCTCGATGCGACCGTCGCGATCCACCCGACCTCGGCCGAGGAACTCGTGCTGATGCGCTGACCGGCGTGCGCAGCGGCCGTTCCATGGCCGCGGCAGGCGTTGCGCGTCACTCGCCGCCGATCGCGACCTGGGCGAGCTTGAAGAACACGTCGGTGTTGTCGAACACGCCGGTGAAGTGCCGCGCGCCACGTCCGTGCGCCGACAGCGGGATGTCGGTTGCCGTGTGCACGGCCTGCTCGCCGGCGACCTGGCCCGTGATCAGCGCGCCGGTCGCCTGGTTGCGCAGGTTCGGATTGGCCGGCGAGGCGGACGGCGAGAACGGCTGCTGGCTGTCGCGGGTCGGGTAGGCACTCGGCAGCCAGGTCTCGTAGCGGTCGGCGTTCGCGCCGTAGCCGATCAGCATGCGGAAGTCGACCGCGGTGGTCTGTGGATACCCGTCGGCGGCGATCACGTACTTCGGGAACCTGGCCGCCTCGTAGGCGCCCACGATGGTCTTGCCGGCCGACGGATTGGCCTCGAGCTGGGCCTGGCTCACGGTCGAGGCGCCGATGATCGCCGCACCGGAGCATTCGTGGTCCGCGGTGACGATGACGAGCGTGTCGGGATTCGCGTCGGCGAAGCGGCGCGCCACGGCCACGGCGCGGTCGAACTCGATGACTTCGAGCGGCCAGCGATCGCTGTCCATCAGGTGCGACTGCTTGTCGATCGAAGCGCCCTCGATCAGCGCGACGAAGCCGCGTGGGTTCTTCGCCAGCACCTGCAGCGCGCGCTCGGCCATCTCGTCGAGCATCGGCTGATCCGGGAAGCCGTAGGCGTCGACCACGGCGCCGTGGCCGCGGCGGCCGGCGATCTTGTCGTAGCTGACGTTCATGTTCGAGTACGCGAACAGGCCGAGCAGGCGGTCCGGCACGCGCGTGGCGAATGCCGCGTCGAGCGCCGTCCTGTCGGATGCATACGCGAAGCCGGCGGACTCGAAGTCGGCGATCAGGTCGCGACCCGCGTCGAGGGCGCCGCGGCTCGCGCCCCAGCCGTGCACGACGTCGTCGGGCAGCACGTAGTCGTTCGCCGTGCGTCGCTGCGAACCGTTCAGCGGTTGCGGACTCGTGCTGTTCGCGGCATTCGGCAGGAACCACTTGCGGCCGCCGCCCATCAGCACGCTGAGTCCGGTCAGGTGGCGGTCGTCGAGGTACTGGTCGACGATGCCCGTGCCGTTGCCGCGCGCCGAGGTGTGCACGGCGTTCGCGGCCGGCGTCGCGTCGAACACGTCGGCGGTGGTGACGATGCCGAGCGACTTGCCCTGCAGTGCGTGCAGGTATTCGGACAGGTATTCGATGCGCGGGTTGTCGAAGGCGTCACGCGTGTCGTCGGGAAACACGCCTTCCTCGTTGTTGTTGCCCTTGTTGCCGTTGACGTAGTTCTGCATGCCCGGCGCGGAGTCGGTGACGATCGAGTTCAGCGAGGCGGTCATGACCATGCCGGTCGTGCTGAACTCGTCCATCGCGAGGCGGCCCTTCGCCTTGCCCTGCGCATAGCCCCTGGCCATGATGCGCGCGGCCGTGCGATGCGAGGCACCCATGCCGTCGCCGAGCAGGATGATGATGTTCCTGGCGGTGGCGCCGCCGGCGTCGACGCCGACGATCTCGAAGTTGCCCACCGCGCTGATGCGCGCACCGTCATCCTGCCAGGCCACGACCTTGAGCGTGTGCATGCCGGGCTCGGCGTGCGAGTAGGCGCGCTGCGAAACGACCGCGCTGTTGGCCGGCAGGCCGGCGACGAGACGGCATTCCGCGGCGCCCGTGGTACGCCCCTGCGCGCTGATGCAGCGAGTGTCCTGAAGCTCGGTGATCGTGCTGCGCACGGCCGTCGAAGGGATCACGATGAGATCGCTGCCGATCGGCACGGTCGTGTCGTTGCGCGTCGGCATGCCGTCGACGTAGAACTCGAATGCGGTGATCGAGCGGCCCGGATCGGGCTGCACGGTCGCCTGCAGGTCGAAGCGCTGGCCGGGCAGGAATCGCGCGATGACCGGTGCGGGGTTGCCGCTCGCGAACAGTTCACTCGGCGGGGTCAGGCGCGAGACGCTGCGCGCGTGGCCATCGGCGGCACCGGCGACCAGGGCGATCGCCGCGAGGACAAGCGGCAGCGGAGGGGGCGTGGCATGCATGGACGGGTCTCGGCAGGAGAGGGAGTGGGATTCAGCGCGCGCGTGGCGTCGCGATGCGCGCGAGCGCCCTTGCGGTTTCGGGGTCGGGGCGGATGCGTGCGAACGCGGTGCGCGGGTTGTCGTCGGTTGCGTGGCCGCCCGCCTCGAGCGTGCCGCCGATCCTGAGCAGGCCCGGCAGATACGGCAGCACGCTCGCGGGATCGGCGAGTTCGATCTCGACCAGGGTGGCCGGCACGTCGTCGGCGAGTCCCTCGTCGGCGTCGCCGATCTCGACCGGCACCGGCGACAGCAGGAATCGTCCGCGCTGCGGCTGCGCCTGGCGCACCATGAAGCCGACGAGGCGCACGCGCTTGCCGAGGTTCGCGCGCAAACCGTCGCCCGGCTCGAGTCCGCGCGGTCCCACCGGCAGCTTGACGAGATCGCGAAAGCGCAGCTCGACGACCCCGGCCGGCGGTGGTGGCAAGCCGCGGCGAACGGCCAGCGCGGCCGGCGCTTCGCGCGTCTCGACATCGTCGCCCGGCGCATGTGCGAGCGCCGCGGCAGCGGCGAACAGCATCGGCAGCACCATCGCGCAATTTCTGCAACGCCATCGCCGACTCATCGTTCACCCCGTCATGGACCGGCCGAACGACCGGGACAGGTGTCGCAGGCTAGGCCGTGCGCGTTGCGCCCGCGTTACCGGCGCATGTCGCGGCTGCGACGCATGCACGCCTGGCCGGCGCGCTGGCGGATGCATCGGTCAAGAGCGCTCCCTGCGCCCCGCGAAGCGGGGAGAAGGTGGCGCGGCAGCGCCGGATGAGGGGCGGCTTTCGGGTGGACTGTGCGTCCGAACGCGTTGACCGCAGAAGCGCCCCTCATCCGCCCTTCCCCTCAGCCGCCGGAGGGCGGCTTCGACCTTCTCCTCGTTGGCACGGGGAGAAGGGACAGCATGGTTCTCGTGGCGTCAGCAAGCTGAACATCGGTCGGAACCCCGGCTCGAGGCACTGGAAGCGGCGGGCCCGACCGGATCATGATCGGCCGGCAGGGTGCCGCAGCATCGCGCCGCCAGCGGGAGAATCCTTCATGACACGCATGCCGCCGGTCCTCGTGATGCTTGCGCTCGCACTCGTTGCCGGCCCGGGCTTCGCCCAGCCGACCTTCGACGAAGTGACCCCGTCCGCGAACCCGTACTTCGACACGCCACCGGAACAGGATTTCTGGGTGAACGCCACGGCTCCGGCCGACGTCGACGGTGATGGCGACCTCGATCTCGCCGTGATCGGTTTCCATGTCGTCTACGACAAGAGCGTCGAGGACCGCCTCGTGATCCTGCGCAACGACGGCGCGGGAACGGGCGGGCAATGGACATTCACCGCGTTGCCCGTACCGCTCGGCAGCGTCGTCGCCGGCGCCTCGGATCTCGCCTGGGGCGATTTCGACAACGACGGTGACGACGATCTCGCGCTCGGTTCGGAAGGCGCGACGGTCATCTACCGCAACGACGACGGCACGCTCACGCCGATGCCGAACGTGCTGCCGGGCTACTACGAGGATTCGGCCTTCACGATCGCCTACGACCTGCGCTCGCTCAGCTTCGCCGATGCCGACAACGACGGCGACCTCGACCTGCTCGTGCCGTCGGTCTACGACGAGAAGACGTTCGAGTTCCGCACTGTCCTGCTGCGCAACGACGGCAGCGACGGGCAGGGCGGCTGGCAGTTCGTCGAGGATGCCCAGGCCGGAATCGATCCGAGCGCGAACGCGCAGAGCGCATGGGCCGACGCCGATGACGACGGTGACCTCGACCTCATGCTGCTCAACATCGACTCGAACGGGGAGAGCGGCTTCCTGCGCCGCTACCTCAACACGGGTGGCAGTTTCAGCGGGTCTGCGCTGCTCGACCTCCGCGTCGAACACGGCATGGCCGACTGGGGCGATGCCGATGGCGACGGCGACCTCGACGTGCTCGTCGCCGGCAACATCCGCGAGGCCGACGACAGCTTCACGACGGTCCTGCGCACCTACGAGAACGCGGGCGGCACGCTGACGCCACACACGCTCGCGCAATCGCCCGGTGCCGACTGGCTCGACTTCACGGCGGCGACCTGGGCCGACTACGATTCCGACGGCGACATGGACATCCTGCTGACCGGCAGTTTCATCGGCGAGTCGAAGATCGTCGGCAAGTCCGACATCTATGCCAACAACGCGGGCACGTTCACCGCGCTCGGGCTTGATCTCCCGGCGCCGGTCGACTCGATCGGCCGTGGTGGCACCTTCACCTGGTTCGACATCGACGGCGACGGCGACCTCGACTACCTCGTGGCGGGCGCGTACTACGTCGAAGGCGGCAACGGCCTCGTCGAAGCGCAGATGCATCTCTATCGAAACCAGACCGCGGCGGCGAATGCAGCGCCCGCCGCGCCCGCGTCGGCGGGCGCAACGGCGAGCGGCGACGGGGTGCTGCTGTCGTGGCTGGCGCCGGCCGACGACCACACCCCGGCCGCGCAACTGACCTACGACCTCGAGATCACCGCGGCGGCCGCCGCGATCCCGCTTTCGCGACGCCTGCCGGAGCCGGGCAGCATCGGCTCTTCGACCGCATGGGCGATCGCCGGCCTGGCCGACGGTGCCTACCGCTGGCAGGTTCGTGCCGTCGATACCTCGTTCAACGGCGGGCCTTCCGCAGGCGGGGTCTTCATCATCGGCAGCGACTCGATCTTCGCCAGCGGCTTCGAGCCATCGCAGTGAGCGCAGTCGCGCGCGCTCACGTCGATCGCGGGCGGTCGCGCACGACCAGCAGGCGCAGTTCGGTCATGTCCTCGATCGCATAGCGGATGCCTTCGCGGCCGAGGCCCGAGTCCTTGACGCCGCCGTACGGCATGTTGTCGACACGGAAGCTCGGCACGTCGCCGACCAGCACGCCGCCGACCTCGAGTTCGTCCCAGGCATGCATGGCCTTGTCGATGTCGTTCGTGAACAGGCCGGCCTGGAGGCCGAACATGCTGTCGTTGACGACGCGGATCGCCTCGTCGAAATCGCGGTACGGCTGCAGGACGGCGACCGGGCCGAACGCTTCCATGCAGCTCACCTTCTCGGCCGGATCGACATTCTCGAGCAGGGTCGCCTCGAGCATCGTGCCGTTGCGCGCGCCGCCGCAGAGCAGGGTCGCCCCGGCCGTGACGGCCTCGCGAATCCAGTCATCGAGGCGCTTCGCTTCCTTCTCGTCGATCATCGGACCGACGAAGGTCTTCTCGTCCTTCGGATCGCCCGCGACGAGCGCCTTCGTCGCCTTGACGAGGCGATCGCGCAGTTCCGGATACAGGTCTTCCTGCACGAGGATGCGCTGCACGCCGATGCAGCTCTGGCCGGACTGGTAGAACGCGCCGAAGATCAGGCGTTCGACCACGAAATCGAGGCGCGCACGCTGGTCGGAATCGACGATGCAGGCCGCATTGCCGCCGAGTTCGAGCACGACCTTCTTCTTGCCGGCGCGCGCCTTGAGATCCCAGCCGACCGCCGGCGAGCCGGTGAACGAGAGCAGCTTCAGACGCTCGTCGGTCGTGAACAGGTCCGCGCCGTCGCGGTGCGCGGGCAGGATCGAGAAGGCGCCCTTCGGCAGGTCGGTCTCGGCGAGGATTTCGCCGATGATCAGCGCGCCGACCGGCGTGCGGCTGGCTGGCTTCAGCACGAACGGACAGCCCGCGGCGATGCCCGGCGCGACCTTGTGTGCGGCCAGGTTGAGCGGGAAGTTGAACGGCGAGATGAACGAACACGGCCCGATCGGCACGCGTCGCGTGAAACCGCGATAGCCCTTCGCGCGTGGCGAGATCTCGAGATTGATCGTTTCGCCGTCGATGCGCACGGCTTCCTCGGCGGCGACCTTGAACGTGTCGATCAGGCGCGTGACCTCGCCGCGTGCGTCCCTGATCGGCTTGCCGGCTTCGATGCAGAGCGCCATCGCGAGTTCGTCGTAGCGCTCGCGGAAGCGCGCGACGCAGTGCTCGAGCACGGCCTGGCGCTGGTACGGCGTGAAACGCCGCATCGGTTCGCTCGCCTCGACCGCGGCGGCGATGCCGGCGTCGATCGCCTGCGCGTCAGCCAGGGCGACACGCGTCGCGACCTCGCCCGTGTACTTGTCGGTGACTTCGAGGTCGGTGTTGGCGAACACCGGCGCGTTGGCGAGGAAGTACGGATAGGCGGGCTTGAGCATGTCGTGCTCCTGATGGCAGGTCGCCGGACTGTGTAGAAGCCCCTTCAGGGGCGATGCTTGCTTGGCGGCATTCGTGTTGGAGAGCGTCGCCCCCGGAGGGAGCCTCGAAAAACTCCTCATTTCCTCGTCATCCCGACGAAGGCCGGGATCCAGCGCCACTAACGCATTAAAAGCGGAGGAACCGGATGACCAGCCTTCGGCTGTTGAAAAGCGTCTCCGGCTTGACCAGCCATTCGGCTGTTGAAAGCCGCCGGAATGACGGAGCGGGATGGGTTTTTCGAGCTTTCCTGAAGGGGCTCCTGGGGAAGAATGCCTTGGATCGGGGCGTCAGATCGCCGCGCTGAGTTCCCTGATCTCGCGGTTCAGGACGCGGTCGTTGTCGGAGTAGTCCACCGGCAGGTCGATCAGGTGCACGCCGGGTGTATCGAGGCAGCGCGCGAGCAGCGGGGCGAATTCGTCCGCGCTGCGCGGACGATGGCCGTGTGCGCCGTAGCTTTCGGCATAGGCGATGAAATCCGGATTGCCCATGTCCATGCCGAAGTTCGGGAAGTGCATGTGCGCCTGCTTCCACTTGATCATGCCGTAGGCGTCGTCGCGCAACAGCAGGACGACGATATCGAGGCCGAGGCGCACGGCGGTCTCGATCTCCTGCGAGTTCATCATGAAGCCGCCGTCGCCGGCGACCGCGACGATCTTGCGTTCGGGGTGCACGATCTTCGCGCCGATCGCCGACGGCAGGCCTGCGCCCATCGTCGCGAGCGCGTTGTCGAGCAGCAGCGTGTTCGGTCGGCGGCAGCGGTACCAGCGCGCGAACCACAGCTTGTACATGCCGTTGTCGAGGCAGAGGATGCCGTCGTCCGGCATGACCCTGCGCACGTCGTCGACGATGCGTGCCGGATACATCGGGAAGCGCGCGTCGCCGATGCCGCGGGCGAGGTGTTCGGCGAGGTGGCTGCGCACGAGGTCCGGATAGGCGAAGTCCCAGTGCTTCTGCGGCGCGACCGCCTCGCGCAGGCGCCAGATCGTGTTGGCGATGTCGCCGACGACCTCGATCTGCGGGAAGTACACCGTGTCGACTTCGGCGCCGAGATAGTTGACGTGGATGACCGTGCGCAGGCCGCGGCGCATGAAGAACGGCGGCTTCTCGATGACGTCGTGGCCGACGTTGATGATGCAGTCGGCCTTCTCGATCGCGCGGTGCACGAAATCGCCGTCCGAGAGGGCGGCGTTGCCGAGCCAGAGCGGATGCTCCTCGTCGATCACTCCCTTGCCCATCTGGGTGGTGAAGAACGGAATGCCGGTGTGGTCGACGAACTCGCGCAGCATGCGGCTGCTGGTCTTGCGGTTCGCGCCGGCACCGATCATCAGCAGCGGACGCTCGGCGCCTACGATCGCCTGCACCGCGCGCGCCACGGCCTTGTCGTCGGCGACCGGGCGCCGGCTGTAGCTGGCCGGGATCAGGATCGCGTCCGACGGATCGCGCGCGATGTCCTCGGGCAGTTCGAGATGGGTGGCGCCCGGGCGTTCTTCCTCGGCGCGGCGGAACGCCTCGCGCACGCGCGCCGGGATGTTGTCGGCCGAAACGATCTGGCGCGTGTACTTGGTCAGCGGACGCATCATGTCGACGACGTCGACGATCTGGAAATGCCCCTGCTTGGACAGCTTCACCGGTTTCTGTCCGGTGATCATGAGCATCGGCATGCCGCCGAGCTGGGCATAGGCGGCCGAGGTCACGAAGTTGGTCGCGCCGGGCCCGAGCGTGGCGAGGCAGACGCCGGCCTTGCCGGTCAGTCGCCCGTAGGTCGCCGCCATGAAACCGGCAGCCTGTTCGTGGCGCGTGAGGATCAGGCGGATCGACGAGGTGCGCAGCGATTCGAGCAGGTCGAGGTTTTCCTCGCCGGGAATGCCGAACACGTATTCGACGCCTTCGGCCTCGAGCGCCTTGACGAACAGGTCCGAAGCTTTCATGCGGTCGGCTCCTTCGCGGGTCGCCGCATTGTGGGCGTCGCGCGCACGGCCGACAAGCGTGCGTGGGAGGACTCAGTCGAGGAAGCCGAGGTTCGCGCGCGGGAACGTCGCCAGGTACGGGAAGATCGTCGCGAGATCGCATTCGGCCACCCCGAGCCAGCGTGCGAGCGTCGCCGCGTACTGGTCGGACGCCGTGCTCGGGATCATCTGGCCGCGGGCGAGGCTGTCCGGTCCGTCGAGCACGAGGTCGGGAAAGATGTCGCCATTGGCGCCGGGTGTCCCGTACAGGCGCTGCCCCCTGACCGCGCCGCCCATGACGAACTGGTTGCCGCCCCAGGCGTGATCGGTGCCGTTGCCGTCGCTGTTGAGCGTGCGCGCGAACTCGGACATCGTGAAGGTCGTGACCGCTCCGTGTGTGCCGATCTCGTGCATCGCGGCGTCGAAGGCGAGCAGCGCGTCGGACAGCGTGCCGAGCAGGTCGGGCTGCTCGTCGAGCTGGTCGGCATGCGTGTCGAAGCCGCCCAGCGAGACGAAGAAGACCTGCCTGCGCGCCGCGAGCGTCGTGCGTGCCGCGATCACGCGCGCAACCATGGCCAGCGAGGTGGCCAGGCTGTTGTCCCCGGGGAAGACGGTGGCCAGCGGCGGCACTGCATCGAGCGCGCCCTGCATGAAGCGCGAGTACTCCAGGGCGTTGCCGAGCGTGCGCGCATAGCTGCGCGTGAGCGGGTCGGGGTGGGCCTGCTCGACCAGCGCCTCGAGCGCCTGGCGTTGCACCGATCCGTCCGGATAGTCGACGAGTTGGGCGGCTCCTGCTCCGCTCATCGCATACGGCTGCACCGTGGCGCCGGCCTGGAAGCGGTTCTGCCCGTTGAGCGAGATCGACATCGGCAGGCTCGCGCCGACGTTGAGCACGTGCAGGCGGTCGGCGACGAGGCCGCCCCAGCCGACCGAGCCGTTCGCCTCGGCACGCCCGTACTGCCACTGCGCCTGCTGGTCGTTGTGCGAGAACAGCTGCGGCGGCAAGGGATGGTCCGGATCGGCGTAGGCGGCCTTCGTGGTCGGCTCGAGCAGGGTGCCGGCGTTGACGACGAAGGCACCGTCGCCGCGGTTGAACAGCTCGGCCAGGCCGGCGCAACGTGGATGCACGCCATAGGCATGGCCGTTCGTGCCGCCGGTGACGTCGAGCGCATGCAGGCTCGCCGCGTCGAGGGCCATGGCGCCGCGCGAGGTCGCGTAGACCGCATGCCGTGCCGCATCGCTCGGCACGATCAGGTTGAACGAGTCGTTGCCGCCGAACAGGAACACGCAGACCAGTGCGCGGTAGTCGTCGACCGCACCGGGCGGCGGACAGCCCTGGGCAAGGGCCTGGCCGATCAGGCCGAAACGACCGAGCCAGGCACCGCCGGCGACCGCGCCCGCGGTGAGGCAGGTGGCATTGCGCAGGAACAGGCGACGCGAACGCGAGTGCGACGTGGTCATGGCGGGCCTCACTTCTGGACGGCGAATTCGGGCGATGCGAGCACGACGTGCAGGCTCGTGCGCACGCGTCGCATCGGATCGCCGGCCGGCAGGGCGGCGACCAGCGATTCGAGGGTCGCGCGCATCGGCGCGCTCATCGCGCCGTACATGAGGTCGGCGTCGAGGCGCGCGACGAGCGCCGCCGGATTGCCGGCCAGCGGCAGCAGCGGCGACAGGTCGAGTCCGACCTGGGTCGGCTTGAGGTTCGCGCTGCCGATGGTTCGCCTGACCTGGGTCATCAGGTCGTTCGCGGCCGAGAACACCGAACTTTCGTTGACGATCTGCAGTTCCGGTGCCACCAGGTGCGCGGCCGCAAGTTCGCCGGGTGGCAGGTAGTCGGGCGAGTAGTAGTTGAACACCGACGGCGCACCCTGCGGGGTCTGCAGGTAGGCCGCGTAGTTCGGGCGTCCGTACAGGCCGTTCTGCGCACGCGCGTCGTAGCGGCGATACAGCGCGGTCAGCTTGAGCAGCGGCTCGCGCGCCTTGCCGAACACCGCCGGGGCTGCCGCCGTGCCCTGGCGTGCCTCGTCGTCGAGCAGGATGGCGGAAACCACCGCGCCGATGTCGCCGCGTCGACCGGCCGCGTCGCCGTCGAACACCGCGGCGATGCGCGCGACGTAGGCCGGGCTCGGGTTGCTCGTGGTGAATCGCTGGATCAACTGGCGTGCGATGAACGGCGCGACATTCGGATGGCCGGCGATCACGCCGAGACCGCCGGCGAGATCGGTCTCGCAAGCCTGGTCTTCTGGCAGCACGAAGTGCTGTGGCGGCACGGCGTCGGCGCCGGCGTAGTCGAGCAGCACCTTGCTCGCGCGATCGTGGCGGCCCGCGTAGCAGGTCAACGGCTGGTACGAAGCCGGCGACCAGTTCGCGCCGAGCGGGTTGCTGTTGAAGCCGCCGACGTAGCTCAAGCCGGTGAAGACGCGCGCGTACGCACCGATCTCGGCCTGGGTGTAGGTCGGGATCGGAATGCCGGCGCGGTCGAGCACGGGCGAGAAATCGGGGTGGCGCAGGACCAGCCCGATCGAGAACAGTTGCAGCACCTCGCGCGCGTAGTTCTCGTCGGGCGAGGTGCCGAGCACGGGATCGCCCGGCCTGTTGCGCAGGTAGGTCAGCATCTTGGCCATCGCCGGGCTGCGCGTGACGTCGCCGAGCAGGCTTTCGTAGGTGCCGGGATGAAACGCACCGTCCGCGTCGAACCAGCCGCCGGCATGCCGCGTGAACGTGTCGTAGAGCTCGGCCAGAGAACCCGGATCGGCATTGAGCTTGCTCTGCAGGTACGTGGTCACGAACACCTGGCTCAGTGCCCAGGCGATGCGCTGGCGCAGCTGGTCGGGGCCCGTGACCGCGTTGCGCATCCAGATCTCGAGCCGCGCGAGCTGACCGGGTGGATTCGGAATCGCCGCGATCACGGCCTGCTCGACTTCGGGGCGCTGCAGGCTCGCCGGCAGCGACAGTTGCTGCTCGATCCACTGGCGATAGCCGACCGCGCGCAGGCGCGCGACATCGGCCGCATTCGGTCCGAACGTCGCCATGGCGAGGAAGCGTGCCGCCTCGGCATCGCTGCCCGGCGCATCGGCGACGCGCTGGAAGCCGTCCCGGAACACGAGGTCGTGGGCGCCGGCCGGCATGCACGCGCACACGAGGAAGAGCAGGCTCCAGCGGCGTGACGGGGTATTCGCTGCGGTCATGGCATGGCTCCCGAGGCCGTCGCCGACGCACGTCGGCGCAATGGCATTCGCAGCGGACAACGCGGGCGGGCGCAAACGGTTGACACGCGGCGCGCACCCCGTGCTCGCAACCGCGGCGCATCCGCGCCAGAATGTCCCGGCATGCCATCGTGGCGGCGCGTTCCAGGAGGGAACGTCGATGTTCGAACGGATTCGCTCGTGGCGCGTCCGCCTGCCGTCGTTGAGTGCGGCGCGCGCTGCCGCGGCTCTGGCCGGTGCGGTGTCCGTGCAGGTCCTGCCGGTATTGCCCTGGCCTGATGCAATGCCTTGCGTGCTCGCGGCGGCGATCGTCGCGCTGCTGTTTGCGCGCGGCAACCGACTCGTCGTCTGGTTCCTCGCCGGGTTCGCCTGGACCGTCGTGCGCGCCGACGGCTGGCTCGAGGCGCGCCTGCCGGCCGCGTGGCATGGCCGTGACTTCGTCGTCAGCGGTGTCGTGCGCGACCTGCCGCGCGTCGAGGCGCGCGGCACGCGCTTCGAGCTCGACCTCGATGCAGCGCAGCTCGACGGCCGGCCGATCGATCTGGAAGGGCCGGTGCGGCTGACCTGGTATGACGATGCGCCGGCGCTCGCGCCGTGCTCGCGCTGGACCCTGCGCGTGCGCCTGCGTCCGCCGCGCGGCCTCGTCAATCCGGGTTTCGGCGACAGCGAGCGCGGCGCCGCGCAGCAGGGTCGGGTGGCCGACGGCTACGTGCGCGACGCGGCGACGAACCGCGTCACCGAGCCCGAGCAGGCGCCGTGCATCGATGGCCTGCGCGCGGACATCACGCAGGCGATCGCGCGCGAAGTCGGCGACGCGACGCTCGGACCGTTGCTGCGCGCGCTCGCGGTCGGCGACCAGTCGGCGATCGACGAGCACGATTGGGACGTGTTGCGCGCGACCGGAATCGGCCACCTCATCGCGATTTCCGGCTTGCACGTGAGCCTTTTCGCCGCATTCGGTGCGTGGCTCGCGCGGCGCGCATGGAAAGCCGCTCCGCGCCTCGTCATGCACGTCCCGGGCCCGCTGCTCGAGGCACCGGTGGCGCTCGCGTGCGCGACGGCGTACGGGCTGCTCGCCGGCATGGGCCTGCCGACCGTGCGCACGCTGGTCATGATCGCGGTCGCGCTGGCGGCGCGCTTCCTGCGCCGCGCCACGGGCGTCGCACAGTCGCTCGGACTGGCCGCATTCGCGATCATCGCCTGGGACCCGCTGGCCGTGCTCGCGCCGGGATTCTGGCTCTCGTTCGTCGGCGTGGCGATCCTGCTCGCGACGACCACGCCGCTCGGCGACGAACGCGCGCCGTGGCGCGACATGCCGCGCGTGCAATGGCGCATGAGCTGGTTGTTGCTGCCGCTGACGGTCGGCTTCTTCGGCCAGGCCTCGCTGGTCGGACCCGTGGCCAACCTGTTCGCCGTGCCGTGGATCAGTTTCGTCGTCGTGCCCGTGACGGTCGCCGCGGCGATCCTGCTCGAGCCGCTGCCCGGGCCCGGCATCGCGCTGCTGCACCTCGCCGAAGCGCTGCTGCGGCCGCTGTGGTGGCTGATGGAATGGTTCGCCGCGCAGCCGCCGGCGCAGCATTGGTTCGTGGTCGTGCCGGCAGGCTCGCTTGCATTGGCCGCGATCGGCGTTGCCGCGGGCCTGCTGCCGCGGGGCGTACCGCTGCGCGCCTGCGCCGTCCTGCTCGTCCTGCCGATGCTCGTGCCGCCGCGCGCACCGCTCGCGGCCGGCGAATTCGAGGTGTGGATGCTCGACGTAGGCCAGGGGCTCTCCGTGCTCGTGCGCACGCGCGACCACGCCGTGCTGTACGACGCCGGTGCGCGTCATCCGGGCGGCTTCGACGCCGGCGAAGCCGTCGTCGTGCCGGCGCTGCGCGCGCTCGGCGTCGACCCGCTCGACCGGATCGTGGTGAGCCACGGCGACAACGACCATGCGGGCGGCGCC
>JAFLDX010000062.1 GCA_017302215.1 Lysobacterales bacterium | reverse complement strand
TGAGCCGCCCGCGCGGGAGACCGGTTCCGAGGCCGCGTTTGCCCGCGCCGGGCCGGACCCGGGACAATGCGCATCCACCCGCCGGACCCTGCCGATGCCACGCTCCCGACCGATCTCGCTGACCCGCTTCCTGCTCGAGCAGCAACGCGACAAGGGCCGCATCAACGCCGACCTGCGCCTGCTCATCGAGGTCGTCGCGCGCGCCTGCAAGCGCATCTCGATCGCGGTCGGCAAGGGTGCGCTCGGCGGCGTGCTCGGCGACGCCGGCACCGGCAATATCCAGGGCGAGGCGCAGAAGAAGCTCGATGTCCTTTCCAACGAGATCCTGCTCGAGGCGAACGAATGGGGCGGCCACCTCGCCGCGCTCGCGTCCGAGGAGATGGATCATCCGCACCCGATCCCGCACCGTTACCCGAAGGGCGAGTACCTGCTCGTGTTCGACCCGCTCGACGGGTCCTCGAACATCGACGTGAACATCTCGGTCGGCACGATCTTCTCGGTGCTGCGCTGCCCGACCGATGTGCCCGAGCCCGACGAGGAGGCCTTCCTGCAGGCCGGCGCGCGCCAGGTCGCCGCCGGTTACGCCGTGTACGGCTCGAGCACGGTGTTCGTGCTGACCCTCGGCGATGGCGTGCACGCGTTCACGCTCGATCGCGAACAGGGTACGTTCCTGCTCACCCAGCCGGACATGCGCATCCCCGAGGACACCGGCGAGTTCGCCATCAACATGTCGAACCAGCGCCACTGGGAGGCGCCGATGCGCCGCTACATCGACGAACTGCTGGCCGGCCGCGACGGCCCGCGCGGGCGCGACTTCAACATGCGCTGGGTCGCCTCGATGGTCGCCGACGTGCACCGCATCCTCACGCGCGGCGGCGTGTTCATCTACCCGCGCGACCTCAAGGACCCGTCGAAACCGGGCAAGCTGCGCCTGATGTACGAGGCCAATCCGATGGCGATGATCGTCGAGCAGGCCGGCGGCATGGCGACCGACGGGCGCCTGCGCATCCTCGACATCCAGCCCGAGAAGCTGCACGAGCGCGTCGCCGTCTTCCTCGGCTCGCGCAACGAGGTCGAACTCGCCACGCGCTACCACCGCGAGGCCGCGGCGTGATGGCCCGCACCGGCGCAGGCGTCGCGTCCGTCCCGGCGCGGGATGCGCATCCCGCCGGAGCGCGCGCATGACGAACGATTTCATCGAGGTCTACGAGGATGCGCTCGACGCGGCCACCTGCCGCATGCTGATCGAGCGCTTCAATGCCAGCGGCAAGGCCGTGCGCGGGCGCACCGGCGGCGGCGTCGACACGCGCCTCAAGGACAGCTGGGACATCTGCATCGACGACCACGCCGAGTGGCGCGACGCGGTCAACCGCCTCAACACGGTGATGATGGGCGCGTTGATGCGCTACGTGCGCAAGTACCCGTACACCGCGCTCGCGCCGCTGTCGCTGCGCATGCCCGACCCGGCCACCGGCGAACTCGTCATGCTCGATCCGGACGGCATCCGCGCCCTGCCCGACGCGACCCTGCAGATGCTCATGGTCAAGGTGTTCCGGCCCGGCACGATCAACCTGCAGAAGTACGTCGCCGACCAGGGCGGCTACCCGTACTGGCATTGCGAGCTCTATCCGAAGGCCGGCGACACGCACGGCGAGACCCTGCATCGCGTCGTGCTGTGGTCGATCTACCTCAACGACGCGTTCGCCGAGGGCGAGACCGAGTTCTTCCACCAGCAGCGCAAGATCGTTCCGCAGACCGGTTCATTGCTCATTGCGCCGGCCGGGTACACGCACACGCACCGTGGCAACATGCCGAAGGGCGGCGACAAGTACATCGCGACGTCGTGGGTGCTGTTCCAGCGGCCCGAGGTGCTGTTCGCCGCACCGCCCACGCCGGCGTCGCCACGACGCTGAACCGCACGGGGCGACCGGAAACGGCTGCAGGGACCGGCTTCAGCCGCGATGCTCCGGCTGTACAACGTCGCAAGGAAAATGCACCACCGCTGAAGCCGGTTCCTGCAAACATGTCGTGCAAGCATGTCGTGGTCGTACAACCCCGCATGGCAAAGGCATCGCACCCGAAGGCGTCGATCATTGCGTGGATGCCGCATCGAGCTCGTCGCGCAGGCTGCGCAGCAGCAACGGCTGCGAGACCGGCTTCTCGACGAAGCGGATGCGCTCGATCGGCGGCAGGCCGTCCGGGTCGGGCAGATGGTCCGGGCGCACGAGCAGGATGACCGGGCCGCGGTAGTCGAGATCGAGCAGGGCCGCCAGCGTGCGTTCGCCGCTCATCAGGCTCATGTCGGCATCGAGGATCAGCACGTCCGGCACGCCTTCGGCAGCGATCTTCTGCAGTGCCTCGGTGCTGCTCTGCGCAGTCGTCGCCTCGTAGCCGTTGAGCGTGACGGTGTCGTACAGCATGTTGAGCTTGCCCGCCTTCTCGACGACGATCAGCACGCGCTCGCCGCGGCCGCGCGGCACCTCGACCGTCTCGCCGGTCGTCGATTCCGCGCCGGGCAGCGGGAAGTACAGTTCGAACGTCGTGCCCTCGCCGGGCGTGCTGACGATGCGCAGGTAGCCGCCGTGGTTGGTGACGATGCGCCGGCATGACAGCAGGCCGAGCCCGGTGCCGTCGCTCTTGGTCGTGAAGAACGGCCGGAACAGGTTCGAACGCACTTCATCGGACATGCCGATGCCGGTATCGCGCACGCTGAGCTTGAGGTAGGCGCCGGGTGTCGACGACTCGCCCTCGGCGAAGAACTCGGGTCCGACCGTGGCCGGTTCGGCCGCCAGGGTCAGCGTGCCGCCCTCGGGCATGGCCTGCAGGGCGTTGAGACAAAGGTTGAGCAGGCATTGCTGCAGCTCGGTCTGGTTGCCGTCCAGCACGATGTCGTCGCCGGGCCGCTCGAAGCGCAGCTCGACGCCGCGCGGAACGCTGCCGCGCAACAGCATCGCGAGCGCATCGAACAGCACGCGCAGGCGGACGCGCTCGACGGCGACGCGCGCGCCGCGCGCGAACGACAGCATCGATGCGACCATCTCGAGCCCGCGCCGCGCGCAATCACCGACCAGTTCGCCATGCTTGCGCAGCGATTCGTCGGGGTACTCGGCGATGGCGTCGGCGGTCAGCAGCAACGGTTGCAGGATGTTGCGCAGGTCGTGGCTGAGGCCGCCGGCGAGCAGGGCGAGGCTCTCGTAACGCTGTGCGCGCAACAGCTCCTTCTCGGCGTGGTCGCGCGCACGCTTCTCCTCGGCCTCGCGATGCGCGCGGCGCACGGCCGAGGCGAGGCGGGCCAGCCGGCCCTTCAGCACGTAATCGGTCGCGCCGCGCCGCAGGGCGTCGATCGCCGCTTCCTCGCCGATCGTGCCGGACACGAAGATGAACGGCGTGTGCGGGTGCGCCGCGCGCAGGATGTCGAGGGCGTGGAAGCCGCTGAAGCCCGGCATCGTCACGTCCGAGAGCACCACGTCGGGCCGGAATGCATCGAGCGCCGCGCGGAAACCGATGTCGTCGTCGACCACGTGCGCATCGAAGGCCAGGCCGTCGCCGCGCAACTCGTCCTGGACGAGTTCGGCATCGAGCGGATCGTCCTCGACGAGGAGGATGCGCAGGCTCGGCTGCGGGTCAGGCGACGACGGCATCGTTCACTCCGTGCTCGGCGACTCGTTGAGCACGGCCCAGAACTGGCCGAGCGTCTGCACGGCCTGGAAGAACTGGCGCACGTCGACCGGCTTGACCACGTAAGCGTTCACGCCGAGGTTCCAGCTGTGCACGAGATCGCTCTCCTCGCGCGAGGACGACAGGATCACGACCGGGACGCGACGCAGGCCTTCGGTCTCGCGCATGCGCTTGAGCACCTCGAGGCCGTCCAGCCGCGGCATCTTGATGTCGAGCAGGACGACCGCCGGGTTGCCCTTGCCGCGCCCGGCGTAGGCACCCCGGCAGAACAGGTAGTCGAGCGCTTCGACGCCGTCCTCGACATGGACGACAGGGTTGGCGAGCTTGGCCTCGCGCAAGGCATCGATGGCCATCTCGGCGTCGGCGCCGCTGTCCTCGGCGAGCAGGATCGTGCGTATTTCGCGGTTCATGGACTGGCCTCGATCGGTTTGCCGCGAACGATGCCCGACGGCAGGGAGAAGTAAAAGGTGGCGCCCCGGTCCGGCGCCGAATCCGCCCACGTGCGCCCGCCGTGCCGGCTGACGATGCGACGGACGTTGGCGAGGCCGATGCCGGTGCCGGGAAAATCACTGGCCTTGTGCAGGCGCTGGAACACGCCGAACAGCTTGCCGGCATATTCCATGTCGAAGCCGGTGCCGTTGTCGCGCACGAAGAACACGATCTCGGCCGCGTCGGAACGGTCGACGCCGACCTCGATGCGCGCCTCGTCGCGGCGCGCGGTGTACTTGACCGCATTCGACAGCAGGTTCTGCCAGACCTGGCGCATCATCGTCTCGTCGGCCATGACGATCGGCAGGCCGCCGACCGACCAGCGCACGGCGCGAGCGCCGATCTCCTCGGCGAGCATGGTCCTGACCTCGGCGACCAGCGCCGACGTGTCGACCGGCTGCAGGCGCAAGGCATTGCGCCCGAGTCGCGAGTACAGCAGGAGATCCTCGATCAGGGCCGACATGCGTCGCGCCGAGTTGCCGATGACCTCGAGGTAGTGATGGGCACGCTCGTCGGCGCCGGCGCCGAGGTGCGCGCCGAGCTTGTCGGCAAAGCCGGCGATGTGGCGCAGCGGTGCGCGCAGGTCGTGCGACACCGAATAGCTGAACGCCTCGAGCTCGCGATTGACTTCCGAGACCTGGCTGACCTGCGATTCGAGTTCGCGGTTCAGTTCGAGCACGCGCTGTTCCGAGCGCTTGCGCGCGGTCACGTCGGTCGCGGTCAGCAGCACCGCGACGGCCGCATCGGTCTCGGGCAGCTCGATGCGACGCGCGTTGACGAGGACCGTGCGACCGCCGTCGGCGGTGGCCTGGGCCAGTTCGTGGTCCCACAGTTCGCGCCCGCGCGCGGCGACATCGGCGAGGCGCTGCAGCAGTGCCGGATCACTCCAGGCGCCGTCACCGAGCGTCGCCAGCGCGTCCCCCATGGCATCGCCGCCGCCATAGACTTCGCGGAACGCCGCATTGGTCATCAGCACGGAAAGCCTCGCATCGAGCAGCAGGATCGGCTCGCGCACGTTCTCCACGATCGAGCGCGAGCGCGCGACGGCGCGGTTCGCGCGCTGCTCGGCGGCGATCCGGCGCAGGGTCTGGCGCTCCGACAGGAAGATCACTGCGCCGAGCAGGACGAGCTGGGCAGCGAACGCGCCGAACGTGGCGAACCGCGCGTTGCGCCCGCGCGCCTCGGCAATCGCGGTGCGCTCGGCAAACAGGCCCTGTTCGAGATCGAGGATGGCCTTTGCCGCCGTGCGGAACGCGAACAGCTCGCGCGCTTGGGCGAGCGATTCGCCGGCCGAATCGTAGGCCTTGGCGTTCAGCGCCTCGTGGGCCGCGTCGAACAGCTTGACGCGCCCGCCGACGATCGCCTCGAGGGTGCCGACGTTCGCCTGCTGGTCCGGGTTGTCGCGGGTCAGACGGGCCAGCTGGTCGAGCAGCGGCGTGACCTGGGCGCGTCCCTGCGTGTAGATCGCCTCGCCCCCGTCGACCGGAACACCGGTGTACAGGGCCAGCAGCACGTTCTCGATGTCCCTCAGCACGTACATCAGGTCGGTGGTGGTCTGCTTGACCTTCGCGCTGTGCTCGACCCACGCGGAAGCGTCCTGCGTCTCGCTCACCGTGCGTTGCAGCATGAGGTACGGCAACAGCACGCTCGCGAGCACGGCGATCGCGAGCAGCACGACGCGCAGGCGCATCTCGGCGCGATCGCTGAGCACGGTCGTCCAGGGCATGCAGGGCTCCGGGGCAGGCGGGTGTGCCGGGGGGGCGGCGGGCCGGTACGATCCGACCCGGAGAACCGGCCGACACCGCGGCCAGCGTAACGGTTTTTTCCACTTGCACGCAAAGGGGACCGACATGAATCCAGCCAGGCGCGTGCTGATCACCGGCGCAGGCAGCGGGCTCGGCCGCGCCCTCGCATTCCGGTACGCCGAAGCCGGCTGGCGCGTGGCCTGCGCGGACATCCACATCGAGCGCGCGCGCGAGACCGTCGGCCTGATCACCGGCTTCGGCATCGGTGCGATGGCGATGCACGTCGACATCGCCAGCGATGCCTCGTTCGAGCGCCTGCGCGACGAGGTGCTGGCGGCCTGGGACGGCGTCGACCTCGTGGTCAACAATGCCGGTGTCAGCGGCGGCGGATCGCTGCTGACGACGTCGATGGACGACTGGCGCTGGATGCTCGAGATCAACCTGCTCGGCGTCGTGCGCGGCTGCCGCCTGTTCGGGCCCGTGCTGACCGAACAGTCCGCGGGCCACATCCTGAACATCGCCTCGTTCGCCGCGCTGGCCGGCGCGCCGGGCATGGCCGCGTATGCGACGGCCAAGGCCGGCGTCGTCGCGCTGTCGGAAGGCCTGCGCGCCGATCTCGAAGGCAGCGGCGTCGGCGTCTCGGTGGCGTGCCCGTCGTTCTTCCAGACCAACCTGCTCGACGGCTTCCGCAGCGCCGATCCGACCTCGCTGCAGATCGCCACGCGGCTCATGCGCAGCGCGAAGGAATCGGCGGCCGACATCGCCGAGGCGATCTACCAGGGTGTCGAGCGGCGGGACTTCCTGATCCTGCCGACCGCCGAGGTGCGCACGCGCTGGCGCCTCAAGCGCTGGTTTCCCGAGCTCTATTTCCGCAAGCTCATGCAACTCGTGCACGGGAGGAGGCGCTGATGGACCGCTGGATGATCTACGGGGCGAACGGCTACACCGGGCGCCTGATCGCCGCCGAGGCCGTGCGCCGCGGGCACAAGCCGGTACTGGCCGGGCGTGACCGCGACGCACTCGACGCACTGGCCGGTCCGCTCAAGTTGACCCGCCGCGTGTTCGGCCTCGACGACCCCGGTGCGATCGCGCGCCAGTTCGACGACATCGATCTCGTGCTGAACTGCGCGGGTCCGTTCTCGCGGACCTGCGCGCCAGTGCTCGAAGCCTGCCTCGAGCGCAAGGCGCACTACCTCGACATCACCGGCGAGATCGACGTCTTCGCGCACTGCCACCGCGCGCATGCGCGTGCCGCCCACGAAGGCGTCGTGGTCTTTCCGGGGACCGGCTTCGATGTCGTGCCGACCGATTGCGTGGCGGCGACGCTCAAGCAACTTCTGCCCGATGCGCATCACCTCGTGCTCGCGTTCGAGGCCGCCGGCGGGCCGAGCCCGGGGACCGCCCGCACGAGCGTCGAGGGCATGGCCAGGGGTGGCCGCGCGCGCATCGACGGCGAACTCGCCGACGTGCCGCTGGCCTGGAAGGCACGCGAGTTCGTGCGCGAAGACGGCACGCCGCGCAGCGCGATGACGATCCCGTGGGGCGACGTCTACACGGCCTTCGTGTCGACCGGCATACCGAACATCGAGACCTACATGGCCGTGCCCGCGAAGACGATCGCGCGCATGCGCTGGATGCGCCATCTGCGTCCGCTGCTGGCCCTGGGACCCGTGCAGACGTTCCTGCAGTCGCGCGCGGGCGCCACCTCGGGGCCCGACGACGCGCGCCGTGCGCGCAGCGGCTGCACGGTCTGGGGCGAGGTGCGCAATGCGCGCGGCGACGAGGCGAAGCTCGCCCTCGTCGCACCGAACGGCTACGACCTCACGGTCAGCGCGAGCCTCGGCATCGTCGAGCACGTGCGCGCGACGCGGCCGACCGGCGGCTTCTACACGCCATCGATGCTGATGGGTGCCGACTACGTGTTCGGCCTGCCGGGCGTGCGCCGCCTCGGCTGAGCGCAGGACGCCTCGTCACCGGCTGCGCGGTCGCCCCTGACGAACGGCATCCTTGTCCGCCGCCCGCGCCGACCCCATGCTCGGGGCAGCCGGGTGCCGGCGACGGGAGTGATGGCCATGCGTTTCCTCTGCGTGCTGCTGTTGTGGGCGATCGTGCTCGTGCTGTGCTGGCCGGTCGCGCTGGTCCTGCTCGTGCTGTGGCCGCTGCTGTGGCTGCTGTCGATCCCGTTCCGCATCGTCGGCGCGCTGATGGACGCCATCGTGGCCTTCATCAGGGCCCTGCTCATGCTGCCGGCGCGCCTGCTCGGCGCGCGCACGGCATCCTGACGACCGGTGCCGCCGCGACGTTGCGGAACCGGCGCGCGCGTCCCTAGAATCGCCGTCCCTTCGCCCGGGCCGGATGCATGACCACGCCGTACGACCGCAGTTCGATGAAGCCGCTGCCGCGCCTGATCTTCTTCACGCGCTGGCTGCAGCTGCCGCTCTACCTCGGCCTGATCGTCGCCCAGGGCGTCTACGTGTTCCTGTTCCTCAAGGAGCTGTGGCACCTGATCCATGGCGCGGCCGGCTTCGGCGAACAGCAGATCATGCTGATCGTGCTCGGCCTGATCGACGTGGTCATGATCTCGAACCTGCTCGTCATGGTCATCGTCGGCGGCTACGAGACCTTCGTCTCGCGCCTCGGCCTCGACGGCCATCCGGATCAGCCGGAATGGCTGAGCCACGTCAACGCGTCGGTGCTCAAGGTCAAGCTGGCGATGGCGATCATCGGCATCTCGTCGATCCACCTGCTGAAGACCTTCATCGCCGCCGGCACGCTCGACGGCCTCGATTTCTGCACGCCCGAACAGCTGCTCGCGATCAAGGACATCACCGCGATGAATCCGAACTGCGCGACGCTGACCACGACCGGCGTGCTCTGGCAGACGATCATCCACTGCGTGTTCATCCTGTCGGCGATCGGCATCGCCTGGACCGACCGCATCATGCAGGCCTCCGCGCCGCACAAGACCAGGACTCCCGGGCATTGATCGACCGCGCCGTTGCCTTGCGCCGCCCCGCACTGATCGATGTCGGCGGCGCCTCGGCATGATCGGCGCGGCAGCGCGGTTCCCGACTCCCGTCGGGCGCCTCAGCCTTCAACGGTTACCGTCAGGGCGATCTTTGCCTCGGCCGCATCGCGCCCGTACAGTCGCCTGGCATCGCTGTTGGTGCCGGTATAGCCGAGGCCGATCCTGACCGGGCCGAATGCTCGGCTGATGCCGACGGCGTAGTCGAGATAGCCCTCGATCGGGCCGTCGACGGTGGTGTAGCCGACACCGAGATTGAGCATGTAGTCGTCGCCGATCGCCCACTCGGAACCCACCGCCGCATAGATGCTGTCGGTGCCGGTGTTGAGGTAGTCGTTGGTGTAGCCGGCCGTGAAGCTCCAGATGTCGCCTGCCGAGAGGATGCCCACGACTTCGTTGTAGGCGTAGTCGGTGCCGGCCGGCTCATCGAGATAGTTGTAGCGCACCAGCTGTACGTCGAGATTCATCTCCTCGGCGATGTCGCCGGCCCAGCCGATGAAGGTGTCGATCTCGGCATCGGTGGAGTCGCCGAAATCCACGGTCGATCCCCAGAGACCGAAATAGATGCCGCTGCGGAGCGTGTACTGGCCGTTCAACTGGAGCGCCGGCCGATCGTCGGACTGCGAGATGCCGCGGTAGATGTACTCCGAGGTGGCGGCCACGTTCCCGCTGAAGCCCGTCGTGGATTCCTCCACCTCCTCGGCGGCGTTGGCGAAAGGCGCAAGCAGGAGTGCGCCGGCAAGCAGCGCGAAGGAAGATCGACGCATGTGAATCCCCTGTCTGGATCGTTGATCAAGGCGCCAAGCGGTCGCCCGCTCAGCGCATGAGGTTGCGCGTGGTGAGGCCCGCCAGTGCGATCAGGCCGAAGCCGAAGACCCAGCCGACATCGATCCACGAGCCGGTCGTGTAGGCCTCGAGGAAGCTCAGGTAGCTGTAGAGCTGGTTCGCGCAGAAGTACAAGCCGACGCCGGCAAGCACGAGCCACCACGCATTCCCGATCGCACCACCGCGAAAGGACGAGGCGACCAGCACGGTCACGGCCACCAACACCGGATCGAACACGATGTAGCCGATCGCGGTCAGCGCACTCGCCGGACCTTCGGCGAGGCCGGACGCATTGGCGACGAAACACCAGTAGCCACTGACCGCGAGCACTACCAGCGCGAGCGAAATGCCCCAGAGCGGCGCCACCAGGCCCGTGCTGCGCTTGAACGCCAGCAGTCCGAGCGCGATCAGCGGACTGGTCATCAGGAAGGCAAGGTCCGAGTAGTACGGATAGGGCGTCTCCTCGCCGCCGTGCAGAACCGGATAACCGGCGAAGATCGCGGAACCGACTCCCCACGCGATGACGCCGACGCCGATCAGTCCCCAGGCCCGGCGCAGCGGACTCGACCGCGGAAACACGTCGCGCGTGCCGAGACAGACCAAGCCGCACACGAGCGCGGATGCCGTCTGCACGACATTGGAGTAGTAGAGGCGGAACTGCTCGTGGGCATCGACGACGAGTAGCACCCAGATGGCGAGCCCGGCGAGAAGCCAGACGGCGAAGAGAAGGCGAGCGCGCAGGGACATGGTGACTCCGTTGGCGATCCGGGGCGACCGAATGAATACCGGTCGGCGCGTGGTTGAGGTCAGGCGTCGAGGCTGTTGCGCAGCGGCATGAACAGCTCGTGTGCGCGGCCGGCCCCCACGAGCATCGAGGCCAACTGTTCGCAGTCGTTGAGGAACGGTATCGGTTCGGTGATGGGGTCATGCTTGCCGGCCAGGTCCACGACCTTGGCTTCGGCAGACTTGCAGTACAGCTGCTCGAGCACCTCGACAGCCTGCTTCTGCAGACGAACATGGGCCAGGTGGATTCCGGACGGTCGACGTTGCACGGACTCTTCGTGGCGGGCCCCGTTCGAAGCGGGTAGCGGTGTCGCGGCGGCCGGCGTGCGGGTCGCTGGTGCGGGTGCGGGTGCGGGTGCGGGGAGCCTGGGTGAGGCGGACACTCCGCGCGCGCGCAGCGCGGGATCGATGAGGTTGAGCAGGTGGCGCGTGTCCAGTTCCGGATTGGAATCGAGGGTTGCGCTCGATGTCGAAAGCAGCAGCGGCTGCACCTTGACGAGATCGAGGTTCGCGATCTCCGCGAGCGCGTCGTCGTTGTCGCGCTTCTCGAACGAGATCACGCAACTCGCTCCGCCCGGCAGCACGCTGATGAAACCATGGCGCAGGCCCGCGGCTTGCCCGCCGGCCGCGTAGAAGTAAACCCGCTGTCCGCCACCGGCCGCGACGGCGACCGTCACGGCACGGTGCAGATCGAAAAGCGTGATCAAATCCGTTCCCCCAAACGGCACCGACCACGCAAGCAACACGGGTGCTGGACAACCCGCGTGCCGAGGTTCGGCTTGGACGCAGCATCATACGGATGCGAACCTTGGCGAACATGGAGATTTGTTGCGGAGCTGTCACAAGTTGTTTCGCACGACGGATGCCAACGCACCGGAGGCATTCCTCGCCGAACGGCGACCTTGCGCGAGTCGAGGATCGCGATCGAGGAAGCTCGCCGCGATGAATCCGAACTGCGCGACGCTGACCACGACCGGCGTGCTCTGGCAGACGATCATCCACTGCGTGGTCATCCTGTCGGCGATCGGCATCGCCTGGACCGACCGCATCGTGCAGGCCTCCGCGCCGCACAAGCCGAAGCCGCACGGCGGCCTCTGACGACGGAGCCCCCTGCGAGGCTGAACGAAGGCCGAGCGTGCGCGCACTCACGGCTTGCCGCCGCGCCGGCAGGTCGACATGCTTGCGCGCACCACTCGACTGGGGAGTACGTGAGCATGCGCACCGGGTTCATCATCGTCGGCATCCTTCTCGTCGCGCTCGGCATCGCGGCGTTCCTCGGCAAGCTCGACTTCACGCGCGACAAGGAAGTGCTGAAGGTCGGCGACCTGTCGGCCACCGTGCAGCAGGAGAAGACCGTGCCGCAGTGGGCCGGCGGCGTCGGCGTCCTGGTCGGGCTCGGCCTGATCGCCGCGGGTGCGATGCGCAAGCGCTGATCCGCGCCGTCGTCATGTTTCATGCGCCGTGCGCGGAAGCCGCCGTCGCGCGGCTTCCGCGACGCGGCGCCTGAACGCATCCGCTCCCGGGCGCGGCACCCGATCGCGGCACGGCGACCTCGAAGTTTGCGCGGTTCCGTACAATGGCCGCGATGGATGTCTCCCATTTGCTCGATGCGCTGAATCCGGCGCAGCGTGATGCCGTCACCGCAGCGCCCGGCCATGCCCTCGTGCTGGCCGGGGCCGGCTCCGGCAAGACGCGCGTGCTGGTGCACCGCATCGCCTGGCTGCTCGAGGTCGAGCGGCAATCGCCGTGGTCGGTGCTCGCGGTCACGTTCACCAACAAGGCCGCGGCCGAGATGCGCGGGCGCGCCGCCACGCTCGTGGGCGACGCGCGCGGGCTCACGGTCGGCACCTTCCACGGCATCGCCCATCGCCTGCTGCGCCGGCACTGGCGCGAGGCCGGCCTGCCCGAAACGTTCCAGATCCTCGACGCCGACGACCAGGTGCGCCTGCTCAAGCGCACGATCGCCGGACTCGGCATCGACGAGTCGCGTTTCCCGCCGCGCCAGGCCGCGTGGTACATCAATGCGAACAAGGACGAGGGCCGGCGACCCGAGGCGATCGAGACCGGCGGCAATCCGCTCGCAACGACGTTTCTCGACATCTACAAGGCGTACGAGCAGGCCTGCCGGCGCGCGGGCCTGGTCGACTTCGCCGAACTGCTGTTGCGCGCGCACGAGCTGTGGCTGCACGACGAGGCCCTGCTCGCCCACTACCGCGAGCGCTGGCGCCACCTGCTCGTCGACGAATTCCAGGACACGAACACGCTGCAGTATGCATGGCTGCGCGTGCTCGCCGGCCGGACCGGCTCGCTGTTCGTGGTCGGCGACGACGACCAGGCGATCTACGGCTGGCGCGGCGCACGCGTCGAGAACGTGCAGCATTTCCTGCGCGACTTTCCGACCGCGCGCACGATCCGCCTCGAGCAGAACTACCGTTCGACCGGCAACATCCTCGCTGCCGCCAACGCGGTCATCGCACGCAACCCCGACCGCCTCGGCAAGCAGCTCTGGACCGACGGCGCGAGCGGAGAACCGATCGCACTGTACGCGGCCTACAACGAGCAGGACGAAGCGCGCTTCGTCGTCGAGCGCGTGCGCGAATTCCTGCGTGGCGACCGTCGCGCCAGCGAGGTCGCGATCCTGTATCGCTCGAATGCGCAGTCGCGCAACTTCGAGGAACAGCTGATCCAGAACGACATCGCCTATCGCGTCCACGGTGGCCTGCGCTACTTCGACCGCGCCGAGGTCAAGGATGCGCTGGCCTACCTGCGCCTGGTCGCCAACCGCCACGACGACGCGGCGTTCGAACGCGTCATCAACACGCCCCCGCGCGGCGTCGGCGAACGCACGATCGACCTGCTGCGCGGCCGCGCGCGTCGCGAGGACACCTCGCTGTGGGAGGCCGCGCTCGCCGAACTCGGCGACAGCACGCTCGCTGCGCGCGCGAAGAACGCGCTGCGCGGCTTCCTCTCGCTGGTCGCGGAGCTCGCGCGCGACTGCCTCGTCCCGGTGGCCGGCGACCCCGCTGCGGACGATGAAGCCGGGTCGGTCGAACCACTGCCGCTGGCCGAGCAGATGGAGCAGGCGATCGAGCGTCCGGGCCTGCGCGAGTATCACGAGCGCGACAAGACGAGCGCCGAATCGCGCATCGAGAACCTCGACGAGCTGGTCAACGTCGCCAGCCGCTTCGAACGCACGCCCGATGACGTGGAGGCCGGCCTGTCGGAACTGGCCGCCTTCCTCGCCCATGCCGCGCTCGAGGCCGGCGAGGCGCAGGGCGAATCCTGGCAGGACTGCGTGCAGCTGATGACGCTGCACTCGGCCAAGGGCCTCGAGTTTCCGCTGGTCTTCATCGTCGGCCTCGAGGAAGGGCTGTTCCCGGGCCAGAAATCGGTCGAGGAACCGGGCCGGCTCGAGGAGGAACGCCGCCTCGCCTATGTCGGCATCACGCGCGCGCGCGAACGCCTCGTGCTGTGCTACGCCGAGTCGCGGCGCATGCACGGCATGGAGATGTACGGCCGGCCATCGCGCTTCCTCGCCGAGATTCCTGCCGAGCTGCTGCGCGAGGTTCGTCCGCGCGTGCAGGTCAGCCGGCCGTCGTGGAACGGCGGCCATGCGCGCCTCGACGAGGCGCCTGCGTTGAAGCTCGGCCAGCGCGTGCGCCATGCCAGCTTCGGCTTCGGCACGGTCGTCGACTGCGAAGGCGCCGGCGCGCACACGCGCGTGCAGGTGAGCTTCGAGGATGGCGGATCGAAATGGCTCGTGCTCGCCTACGCCGGCCTGCAGCCTGCCGCCTGATCCTGCCGCTCAGTTGAAGCCGTTGCGGAAGATCCGGTCCGGTCGCGGGCCATTGTCGTTGGTGTAGCGCGCGATCATGATCGCCGGCAGGCCGCCCGACAGCGCGACACCCTGTGCCTGCAGCACCGGGCGACCGACGGCATCGAGGACGATGGAGCGACCGACGTCCGGGCCGTTGTCGCCGAGGCCGTGCCGAAGATCGGGCAGAAGCCGTTGTCCTGCGGGTGGCAGTTGCCGTAACCGGCGACCGGCTGCAGGAACGCGTCGTACGCCTGGACGAGCAGGAAGTTGTCGCTGGGTCCGCTGTTGCCGGCGACGAGGAAGCGCGAGCCGGTGCCGTCGGCGACGCGCACGCTGTGGAACACGCCATTGTCGCCGAGGCTCGCGCCGATGCGCTCGGCGGCGAAGCCGCCGGCGTCGTTGAAGCGCGCGAGCACGCCGCGCCGGTTCGATCCGTCGTCGGCGTAGGTGGCGCCGGCGATCACGTAGCCGCCGGCGGCGATCGCGTCGATCGCCAGGCCTTCATCGGAGTACACCGTGGCGGCACCGAACTGGTAGACCGTGCGGCCCTGGCGGATCGCCGAGTAGCCGGTATTGAACGCGCAGGCATCCGCACAGAACGACGCCTCGTAGCTGCCATCGCCGCGCAGGCGCGTGATCGCCGCGCGCACGCGCGAGGCCGCGGCATCGAATGCGGTGCCGACCGCGATGATGTCGCCGTCATTGGCGATCGCGACCGCGTTGGCCTGGTCGAAGAGCAGGCTGCCGGACAGGTCGAACGCGACCCTGCGCCGCCCGGTGCCGTCGAAGCCCGTGTCGAGCGTGCCATCGCTGCGCAGGCGCAGAAGGCCGAAATCGGTATCGGTCGCCGAAAGCGCGAACGAGCCGGCGACGACGATCCGGTCCTGCGCGTCGATCGCGACGGCGGCCGGGTACTCGTCTTGCGTGTTGTACGAAACCCGGGTCCAGCCGGTGCCGCCGGCAAACCCCAGGTCACGCGACAGCGAGGCCGGAAGGAAGCGAGCGACGTGGATGTCGCGCCCGTTGGCGCCGGCGGTGGTCTGCGCGACCACGACGACGCGTCCGCTCGAATCGAGCGCGGCGGCGGTGACTTCCTGCAGTCCGTTGGCGAAGGTGGCAACCTGCTCGAGCGTTCCATTCGCATCGAAGCGTGCCAGCGTGATGCAGCGCGGTTCCGCGCAGAAGCCGGTGAAGGTCGGGAACTGGAACACGGCGACGATCCTGCCGTCGGGCAGCGGCAGGTTCGCCACGGCGCGGAAGGCGAGCGTGCCCGTCGGGCCGTAGACGTAGCGGCCGTTGCCATTGAAGCTCGTGTCGGGCTGCTCCGCGCGCACGGGCTGGGACAGACCGGCCGCAGCGGCCGCGAGAGCGAACAGGGTGCGCTCCTGCCCGCGAGCCCGCGGTGCGCGGGCCCGAAACGAGGAAGGCGGGCCGGAGCCCGCCTTCCTCGTCGCATCGTCGTCGTGGCTCAGCCGCGACCGCGGCGCGGACGGAACTCGTCGAGGTTGCGATCGACCGCGTCGAGCATCGGATCGACTGCTTCGCGCGCCTTCTCCGAGGCATTGAGCGTGGTGAAGTTGACCTGCTCCATGCCGCTCGACCACAGCGTGCTGCCGTCGGTGACGCGGAACGCCTTGACGCCCATCTGCACCGTATACAGGGTCGAGGCCTGGCCGTAGTACGTCAGCACCTGCGAGCCGACCGGCTTGGCATGCACGAACACGACCGCATCGGCGCGTCCGCGCAGCGAGCGCACGTTCGGCGCGCTGCCGCCACCGAGGTTGGCTTCGATGACGCGGAAACCGCGGCGCTGCAGCAGATCGACGACCGCGTCGCGCGCCGGATCGGCGATCACGTCGTCGCCGGCGGCGACCACGGCGATCGTCGGCTCGCGCGGCGGCGGCGGCGCAGTCGGCTTCTTCGGC
>JAFLDX010000061.1 GCA_017302215.1 Lysobacterales bacterium | reverse complement strand
CGATCGCGGCGACGCTGTCGGTCGATCGCGTGCGCGTCACGCTCACGGTGCCCGCCGGCGCCGGGCGCCTGCGCGCACGCCTGCACGCACAGGGGCTCGTCGCCGCGGAACGTCCCGATGATGGCGGCTGGCAGGTCGACATCGATGCGCCGCGCGCACTGCTCGAGCCGCTGTTCGGCCTGCCTGGAGGAGACGGCGAATGGATGCGCGAAGCCCTGGAGACGGAGCTTGGGGAAGAGCGGCGAGGGCACCACGACCCGGCGGTGCGATAAGCGGAGGCGCGGTGCGGCTGCTCGTGCGCGCCTTCTCGAGCGAGTTCCGTCCGGTCGGGCCGCATGCCCTCGTGCTCCGCCCCGGATCGCGGGCTTGTGCAAGGCCCCTTGCTTGCCCGTCCGTCGACCCCTACCTACAATCCTGATTCGGTCGCAAGAGTCCGATCCGGCGCCGCATCACACCCTTTTCGCTGCATCGACTTGCGCGGCGCACCGTTCGACAGGAACCCAGGAATGGCTTGGAACGAACCCGGCAGCGGCAAACAGCGCGACCCGTGGCGCGACAACGACAATGGTGGTCCGAAGAACGACGTCGACGCCGCCGTGCAGCGCCTCAAGGACCTGTTCGGCCGGCTGTTCGGTGGTGGTGGCCGAGGCCGCGGCAGCGGCTCCGGCTCGGGCTCCGGTGAGGGCGGCGTCGGCGGTGTCTTCGTCGCCGTCGTCGGCATCGCGATCGCGTGGCTGCTGTTCGATTCGTTCACCTCGATCCGCGCCAACGAGGCGGGCGTGGTCCTGCGCTTCGGCCAGGTTTCGCGCGTCATGCCGTCCGGCCTCAACTTCAAGTGGCCGCGTCCGGTAGAGACGGTCATCAAGGTCGATGCGACGAGCGTGCGCTCGGCCTCCGACAGCGTGCGCATGCTGACCGGCGACGAGAACATCGTGCAGGTCAATTTCGAGGTCCAGTATCTGGTCGCCGATCCGGTCAAGTACCTGTTCGCGACGCGCGATCCCGATGCGACCCTCAAGCAGGCGGCCGAAAGCGCGGTGCGCGAGGTGATCGGTGCCGGCAAGCTCGACGCGATCATGCCCGACCAGCGCGTCGAGCCGGTCGAAGGCGAGGCACCGGTCGCGCCGGCCGCGGACCTCGCCGCCCAGGCCAAGTCGGTGATCCAGGCCACGCTCGACCGCTACGACGCCGGGCTAAGCGTCAGCACGCTGAACTTCCAGAACGTGCGCCCGCCACAGGAAGTGAAGGACGCCTTCGACGACGCCATCTCGGCGCGCGAGGATCGCCAGCGCGCCAGCAACGTCGCCGACGCCTACGCCAAGCGCGTCGTGCCCGAGTCGCGCGGCGAGGCGGCGCGCATCCTCGCCGAAGCCGAGGGTTACAAGGCCGAGCGCATCGCCAAGGCCGAAGGCGATGCCCGGCGCTTCGACCTCATCGTGGCCGAGTACCGCGCGGCGCCCGAGGTCACGCGCAAGCGCCTCTATCTCGAGACCATGCAGCAGGTCGTCAACCGCAACGCGAAGGTCGTCGACATGACGGATGGCAAGAACGTGCTGTACCTGCCGTCGCCGGCCACCGCGCCACCACCCACGCCGCCGCAGGCGGTTGTTCCGGAAGCCGCCCCGCCGGCCAACGCCCGCAACGAATCCGCGCGGGGAGGACGCTGACATGCGCTCGATGCTCGGAATCCTCGTTGCGGCGGTCATCCTGATCGCCGGCAGCAGCGTGTTCGTGGTCAACGAGAGCCAGACCGCGATCCTGACCCAGTTCGGCCGCATCGTGAAATCGGGCTACGCACCCGGCCTGCACTTCAAGCTGCCGCTCGTGCAGCAGGCCGTGCGCTTCGATCGCCGCCTGCAGACGCTCGATTCGGCACCCGAGAACTACCTGACTTCGGAGAAGAAGGACGTCACCGTCGACTTCGTCGTCAAATGGAAGATCGCCGACTCGGCGAAGTTCTTCACCTCGGTCGGCGGCGAGGAAGATCGTGCACAGGCGCGCCTCGCCTCGATCGTGCGCGACGGCATGCGCACGGCGATCAACAGCCGCACGCTGCAGGAGGTCGTTTCGAGCGCGCGCACCGATCTGACCCAGACCCTCGTACGCACGGCCAATGTCGCCACCCAGAACCTCGGCATGGAGATCGTCGACGTGCGCATCCGTCGCGTGGACCTGCCGCAGGAGAGTTCGGTGTTGCGCTCGGTCTACGAGCGCATGCGTTCGGAGCGCAAGCAGGTCGCCGACTCGCTGCGCGCGGAGGGCAACGAGGCCGCCGAGCGCATCCAGGCCGACGCCGATCGCCAGGTGCAGGTGATTCGAGCCGATGCGTACCGCGACGCGCAGAAGGCGCGTGGCGAAGGTGACGCCAAGGCCGCCGAGGTATATGCCGCCTCGTACGGCAAGGATGCCGAGTTCTACGCGTTCTACCGCAGCCTCGAGGCCTACCGCGAATCGCTGCAGGGTGGCAACGGCGTGCTCATGCTCGACCCGGACGCGGAATTCCTGCGCTACCTGCGCGACAGCAAGTAGGTCGGCATGCCGGCCGACCTCGCGGCCGCGCTGTGCCTCGTGCTCGTGCTCGAGGGCTTGCTGCTGTTCGCCGCGCCGGGCGCGTGGAAGCGCATGGCCGAGCAGCTCACGCAGGTCGAGGAGCGTCGGCTGCGCGTCATCGGTGGCGTGCTCGTCGTGATCGGGCTCGTCGTGCTGCGGCTGGTACGTTGAACCGGCGCTTCCCGTAAACTTCCGCGCGGCACCGTCATTCCTTCCGCGCCGCCTCGAGCGGCGCATCGACCAGGCAACAGACATGGGCAAGTCAGTCGTGATTCTCGGCGCGCAGTGGGGCGACGAGGGCAAGGGCAAAATCGTCGACCTGCTGACCGAGCGCGTCGGCGCGGTCGCGCGCTTCCAGGGCGGCCACAATGCCGGCCACACGCTCGTCATCGGCGGCAAGAAGACGGTCCTGCACCTGATTCCGTCCGGCATCCTGCGCGAGGGCGTGGCCTGCCTGATCGGCAACGGTGTCGTGCTCTCGCCGGCTGCGCTGCAGCACGAGATCGCCGAACTCGAGGGGCAGGGCGTCGAAGTGCGCTCGCGCCTCAAGATCAGCCCCGCGACGCCGTTGATCATGCCGTACCACATCGCGGTCGATCAGGCGCGCGAGAGGGCCTCCGGCGCGAAGGCGATCGGAACGACCGGTCGCGGCATCGGCCCCGCCTACGAGGACAAGGTTGCCCGCCGCAGTATCCGCGTCGCCGATCTGATGTATCCGTCCGAACTGCCGGACAAGGTGCGCGCGGCGGTCGACTACCACAACTTCGTGCTGACCCAATGGCTCAAGGCCGATGCGGTCGACTACACGAAGACCCTCGATGATGCGCTCGCCTTCGGCGAGTACCTGCGGCCGATGATCGACGACGTCTCGACCCTGCTCTACGACGCGCGTCGGCGCGGCGAGAACATCCTGTTCGAGGGCGCGCAGGGCGCGCTGCTCGACATCGACCACGGCACTTATCCGTACGTCACCTCGTCGAACACGACGGTCGGTGGTGCGCTGGCCGGGACCGGTGTCGGTGCGTGCGACATCGACTACGTGCTCGGCATCTGCAAGGCCTACGCGACGCGCGTCGGCGGCGGCCCGTTCCCGACCGAACTCGACGACGAGATGGGCGAGCGCCTGCGCAAGGTCGGCAACGAGTTCGGCGCGAGCACCGGCCGTCCGCGTCGCTGCGGCTGGATCGACCTCGTCGCACTGAAGCGCGCGACCCAGATCAACGCGATCAACGGCCTCGCGATCACCAAGCTCGACGTGCTCGACGGCCTGCCGACGATCAAGGTCTGCATCGCCTACGAGTACCGCGGCAAGCGCCGCGAGCTCGCTCCGCTCGACGCCGACGGCTGGGCCGAGTGCAAGCCGGTGTACCTCGAGTTTCCGGGTTGGGAAGAGCCGACCTCGGGGGTGCGCGAGTGGAATCGGTTGCCGGCCGCCGCGCGAGCCTATCTGCGCGCCGTCGAGGAGCTGTCGGGCTGCCACCTCGCCCTGGTCGCGACGGGCGCCGACCGCGACGACACGATCGTGCTGCGCGATCCGTTTGCCTGACCGCGGATCCGATGCGTCGCGCCGCGCACGCCGCGTGGTGACGACTCGACGGCGCCGCAGCGAAAGGGTGGGTCTTCGCAGAGCGCAGCTTGCTGCGCTGCCTTTCCGCCTCGGGACTTTCAGCGCAGCAAGCTGCGCTCTACGGGTAACGTCGGATCAGCAGCAAGCTGCGCTCTACGCACAAGGGGCCGGCCAGCAACGAAAAACCCCGCACGGCGGCGGGGTTTTCGTGAGACCCTGAAGAGGCGGTGCGCCCTCCAGGGTCGATCGATGTGGTGCCCAGGAGAGGACTCGAACCTCCACGGGTCGCCCCGCTAGCACCTGAAGCTAGTGCGTCTACCAATTCCGCCACCTGGGCATTCCCCGCAAGGCGTGCGCCATTCGGGGGCGCGAACGATACTGGGCAGGCCCGAGGCCTGTCAATCACAATTGATGCGCGTCGATCGATGATCCGTGCAGACCCAAGGAGTTCCAGATCACGTGACGAAGAGAATCACGACGAACAAGTTCCACGGCGCGAAGGGCAAGGCGTCGAAGGCCGCCGTGAAGGGCGGCTTGAAGTCCGCCGCGCGCGGGAAGTCCACCTCCGCCTTCGCCGGAAAGCCCGCGACGAAGAAGCCCGGGAAAAAGGCCGCGCCGTGGCTGCCGCCGGTTTTCGAGTCAACCGAAGGCCGTAACATCCGCGCGCCAGCCGCCGCCAAGCAAAAATCATCCTCGCCCGGCAAAGCGGTATCGGCGCGCCCGCCCAAGTCGTGGCTGCCGGAGCCGCAACCGGCCGGAGCGAGCGCTCCGGCGCGCGCGAGGCGGCAAACCCCGGCTGCGCACGGCGCGTCGATTCGCGATCCGTTCGCCGATCGAGAGGCGCAGCGCTACGCGCGCCCGATCCCGAGTCGCGAGGCGATCCTCGCCCTGCTCGGCGAGAACGCCACGCTGATGAAGACCGAAGCGCTCGCGCAAGCGCTCGGTCTCGCCGGCGAACAGGACATCGATGCGCTGAGCAAGCGCCTCGCCGCGATGGTGCGCGACGGCCAGTTGCTGCAGAACCGCCGTGGCGGGTACGGCGTCGCCGAGAAGCTCGACCTGATTCCCGGTGTCGTGCTCGCCAACGCCGAGGGCTACGGATTCCTGCGCCCGGACAGCGGTGGCGAGGACCTGTACCTGTCGCCCGCGCAGATGCGCCCGGTCCTGCACGGTGACCGCGTGCTCGGCAGCGTCGTCGGCGTCGACCGGCGCGGGCGTCGCCAGGGCGCGATCGTCGAGGTGCTCGAGCGCCGCTCGCCACGCCTGGTCGGTCGGGTGATCGTCGAGAACGGACTGACCCTCGTCGTGCCGGACGATCGCCGCCTGCACCAGGACGTGCTGATCCGGCCCGGCGAATCGAAGGACGCGCGAGCGGGGCAGATCGTCATCGCCGAGATCAGCGACCCGCCGACTGCGTACCGTGGGCCGATGGGTCGCATCCTTGCCGTGCTCGGCGAGCGCCTCACGCCTTCGATCATCGTCGAGATGGCGATCGCGAGCCACGGCCTGCCGCACGAATGGCCCGAGGCCGTGCTGCGCGAGGCGGCCGAGGTCGAGCCGGTCGTGTCCGCGGCGGAGCGCTCCGGGCGCGTCGACCTGCGCGACCTTCCGCTGGTGACGATCGACGGCGAGGACGCCCGCGATTTCGACGATGCGGTGTACGCCGAGCCGAACGCGCACGGCTTTCGCCTCGTCGTCGCGATCGCCGATGTCTCGCACTACGTACCGATCGGCAGCGCCCTCGACGACGAAGCCTACCACCGCGCGACGTCGGTCTACTTCCCGGGCTTCGTCGTGCCGATGCTGCCGGAGTCGCTGTCGAACGGCATCTGCTCGCTCAATCCGCGCGTCGAGCGCCTGTGCATGGTCTGCGACATGCAGATCGACCGCCACGGCCAGGTCACGCGTTCGACATTCCACGACGCGATCATGCGCTCGCACGCACGCCTCACGTACACGCGCGTCTGGCAGGCGATCGGCGAGAAGGATGCCGACGCGCGCGCCGAGATGGGCGGGCTGTTGCCGCACATCGAGCATCTGCACCAGCTGTACAGGCTGCTGGCCAAGGCGCGCCAGAAGCGCGGCTCGATCGACTTCGAATCAACCGAGGTCAAGTTCCGCCTCGGTGCGGCCGGCGAGGTCATCCAGCTCGGCGCCGAGCCGCGCAACGACGCGCACAAGCTCATCGAGGAGTGCATGATCGCGGCCAACGTCGAGGCGGCGAAGTTCCTGCTGCGCAAGCGCATCCCGGCACCGTACCGCGTCCACGAGCCGCCGCCGGCGTCGAAGTACGACGACCTGCTCGAGTTCCTGCGCGAGTTCAAGCTCGGCCTGCCGCCGGCCGGCGAGGTCCGGCCGGCCGATTTCGCGGCCCTGCTGAGGAAGATCCGCAACCGGCCCGACGTCAGCCTGATCGAATCGGTGCTGCTGCGCTCGCAGAGCCTGGCCGTCTATCAACCCGAGAACACCGGCCACTTCGGGCTCGCCCTCGAGGCCTATGCGCACTTCACCTCGCCGATCCGCCGCTACCCGGACCTGCTCGTGCACCGCGCGATCCGCCATGCGATCGCGGGTGGCAAGCCGGCGGGCTACGCGTATTCGCCGACCCAGATGACCTCGATGGCGGTGCACTGCTCGCACAACGAGCGCCGCGCGACCGAGGCCGAGCGCGACGTCGACGAGCGTTACAAGTGCGCGTGGATGGAGAAGCACGTCGGCAGCGAGTTCGACGGTGTGGTCTCGGGCGTCGCCTCGTTCGGCCTGTTCGTCGAGTTGGCCGACTCGAAGATCACCGGCCTCGTGCACATCACGCAGCTGCCGAACGACTACTACCACTACGACCCGGTGCGGCACCTGCTCGCCGGCGAGCGCCGCGGGCTCAGGTTCCGCCTGGGCGACGCGGTGCGCGTGCAGGTGCTGCGCGCGAGCCTCGAGGACCGCAAGATCGATTTCCGGCTCGTGACCGAGGCGGCCGGGCCGGGCAGGAGGGCATAGACCTCGTTCGTCGAGGCGATGGCGGGACACGCCCAGGCGTGATGCCATTTCTTCGCCGCATTGCACGGCCAGGACATGACGGCTGAAACCGGCTCCTGCAGGGAAGGTTTGAACACGGAACATCGCGGCTGAAGCCGCTCCCACAGAATCGAACCCTTGTGGGAGCCGCGATCGAGGTCAGTCAAGGGATCCATGGGGATCCACCTCGGGCGTGATGCTGCGACGTTGCTGCGCGGTGCAGACAGGGCATCGCGGCTGAAGCCGCTTCCTACAGGGACGATTCGGTCGCGTCGGCCGGCACGCGCACGAAGCCTTCCATCAGCACGCGCGCACTGCGGCTCATGACGGCCTTGGTGACGGTCCATTGGCCGTCGACCTCGATCGCTTCGGCTCCGACGCGCAAGATGCCGGACGGATGGCCGAAGCGCACCGCGGCGCGCGTGCCGCCGCCGGCGGCGAGGTTGACGAGGGTGCCGGGAACCGATGCCGCAGTCGCGATCGCGACCGCGGCCGTGCCCATCATCGCGTGGTGAAGCTTGCCCATCGACATCGCGCGCACGAGCAGGTCGATGTCGGCGGCGGCGACGGCCTTGCCGGCCGAGGTCACGTAGTCCTTCGGCGGCGCCACGAACGCGACCTTCGGCGTGTGCTGGCGCGTCAGCGCCTCGGCGGGTTCCTTGATCAGGCCCATGCGCAGCGCACCGGCCACGCGGATCGATTCCAGTCGCGCGAGTGCGGCCTTGTCCTCGTTGACGGCCGGCTGCAGTTCGCTGCCGTCGTAGCCGATGTCGGTGGCATTGACGAACACGGTCGGCACGCCGGCATTGATCAGTGTCGCCTGCAGTACGCCGATGCCGGGCACGTCGAGCACGTCGACGAGGTTTCCGGTCGGGAAGGTCGAACCGCCCGCGCCGTCACCCTCCCCTTCGTCGGCCGGGTCGATGAATTCGAGCACGATCTCGGCGGCCGGAAAGGTCACGCCGTCGAGTTCGAAGTCACCCGTCTCCTGCACCTCGCCACCGCTGACCGGCACGTGCGCGACGATCGTCTTGTGGATGTTGGCCTGCCAGACGCGCACGACTGCGGTACCGTCTTGCGCGAGGCGAGCGGCGTCGAGGTAGCCGGCATGGATCGCGAACGCGCCGGCCGCGGTCGACAGGTTGCCGCAGTTGCCGGACCAGTCGACGAAATCGCCGTCGATCGAGACCTGCCCGTACAGGTAATCGATGTCATGGTCGGCGCGCGTTGCAGGCGACACGATCACGACCTTGCTCGTGCTCGAAGTCGCGCCGCCCATGCCGTCGGTCTGCTTGCCGTACGGGTCGGGCGAGCCGATCACGCGTTGCATGAGGCGGTCGCGCGCGGGGCCCGGAACCCGTGCGGCCTGCGGCAGGTCCTCGAGCCTGAAGAACACGCCTTTCGACGTGCCGCCACGCATGTAGGTGGCGGGGAGGCGCAGTTGCGGAGGATGGGTCATCGGAGTGCGTGCCTTGGCGGGTCGTCCGGCGGGACACGCCGGCTCGGGGCTCTCCACGGTAGGGTCTCCTCGTCGCGCCGACAAGGGCGTTGGCGCGGTCCATTGACGCGCAGGGCGTGTCGCGCTCGTTCCGGTCAGGTCCCGTCCGGGATCTCCGGCTCGACCAGGCGGGCCAGTTGCTCGAGGCTTTCCTGCCAGCCGAGGTAGCACATCTCGACCGGGATCATGTCCGGGATGCCCTCCTGCGTGATCGCCAGTTCGCAGCCGGTGGCAACCGCCTTGAGGCTGACGGCCACGCGCATTTCACCGGGCAGGTTCGCATCGTCGAAGCGATCGTTGTAGCGGATCCGCTCGTTCTCGACGAGTTCGAGATAGGTGCCGCCGAAGCTGTGGCTGGCGCCGGTCGCGAAGTTCGTGAACGACATGCGGTAGCTGCCGCCGACGCGGGCGTCGATCGACTGGACCTTGCCGGTGAAGCCGTACGGCGGCAGCCACTTGGCCATCGCATCGGGATCGAGGAAGGCGTTGTAGATGCGCGCGGGTGGTGCCTTGAGGACGCGGTGCAGGGTGACGGTGCCGGGCATCGTGGTTCTCCGTTGTTGGGGGTCGTGCGTGATCACGACGATCGACAGGGCGAACTTTCGACACCACAATCGTCGGAATTCGCGGAAGAGCCCGTCATCGTGGCATGCCCGCCACGCACCGGGCACGGGAGGGCGGATGCGCAAACCTCGTCGTGGCAGGTCGAGCCTGCTGCGAGTGATCGTCCTCGTGTGGCTGGCCAGCGCGGCGTGGCAGGCGTACAAGCCGTTGCCGCCCGGCCTCGGCGTCCAGGGGCCGTGGCGTGATGCCGAAGAGGCCGTCTTCTTCGCCGACCGCACGTTCGTCGATGCAGCCGGTGCGCGCCGCAGCGAGCAGGCGATCTTCGACGCGGCGTTTGCGATGATCGCTCAGGCGCGCCGCCTCGTCGTGCTCGACATGTTCCTGTTCAACGAGTTCGGCGGCGTCGCGTTGCGCCCGCTCAGTGGCGAGCTGACCGACGCGCTGCTCGCGCGCAAGAGCGAGGTGCCCGCGCTGCGCATCATCGTCGTCACCGATCCGATCAATACCGTCTACGGGGGGCTCGTAGCGGCACACCTTGAACGGCTGCGTGCGGCCGGCGTCGAGATCGTGCTGACCGATCTCGGCGCATTGCGCGCATCGAATCCGCTGTGGTCCGGGCCGTGGGCGCTGTGTTGCGGCTGGCTCGGCAACCGCGCCGAGGGCGGCTGGTTGCCGAATCCGTTCGGGCCCGGACAGGTTTCCCTGCGCAGTTGGTTGGCCTTGCCGAACTTCCGTGCCAATCACCGCAAGACGCTCGTCGTCGACGCCGGCGACGACTGGCAGGCGCTCGTCACCTCGGCCAATCCGCACGATGCGAGCAGCGCGCACGGCAACGTCGCCCTCGCGTTCCGCGGCGCGGCTGCGCTCGATATCGTCGCGAGCGAGGCGGCCGTCGCGGCGTTCTCGGGTCGCGAGTCACACGACCTGCCGTCACCACCACCCGCACTGGAGCCGCACGGCGCGAGACTGCGCGTGTTGACCGAGGGCGCGATCGGACGCGTCCTGGTGCAGGCGATCGACGCAGCCCAGACCGGGGACGACCTGGATGTCGCCGTGTTCTATCTTGCCGATCGCGATGTCGTCGCGGCCTTGCTCGGCGCGCAGGCGCGCGGCGCGGTCGTGCGCGTGCTTCTGGATCCGAACGAGGATGCGTTCGGCCGCAAGAAGAACGGCGTGCCGAATCGCCAGGTTGCGCGCGAGCTCGTCGCGGCCGGCGTGGCCGTGCGCTGGTGCGACACTCACGGCGAGCAGTGCCACGCCAAGCTGCTTCTGCGCAGAAATGCCGCCTCGGCGAACCTGATCGTCGGCTCGGCCAACTACACGCGGCGCAACCTTGACGACCTCAACCTCGAGACCAGCGTCGAGCTGGCGGCGCCGACCGACCACGCGGCGATCGTCGAGGCGACGCGCTGGTTCGAGGAGCAGTGGAACAACGAAGCGGGCCGTGGATACAGCGTCGACTACGAACGCCATGCCGACGATTCGCTGCTGCGCCGCGCGTGGTACCGCGTCGGCGAGGCGCTCGGCCTGTCGACGTGGTGAGCCGGGGATGTCGCGTGCGCCGTGGGAGCGCACCGCCGGATCGAGTGCGGGGCAGGTTATGTGCGCACCTGGCCCGTGCGCGATTCGAAGGCTTGTAGGAGCAGTCTCTGCGGACGGATCGGGACGTGCGGGCTTTTTCGTAGAGCCGAGCTCGCTCGGCTGGGGCGCGGTGATAGAGGTAGAGCCGAGCTCGCTCGGCTGGGGCGCGGTGATAGAGTCAGAGCAGCGGAGCAAGCTCCGCTCTACGCGAGCGGAGCACAAGCAGCGGAGCAAGCTCCGCTCTACGTGAGCGGAGCACAAGCAGCGGAGCAAGCTCCGCTCTACGTGAGCAGAGCACAAGCAGCGGAGCAAGCTCCGCTCTACGTGAGTGCGAGGGTCAGGTTCCGGGTCTCGCCTTCGGGCCTTCAGCTCGATCAAGCAGCTCGGCTCGACTCAAGGAAATCCTGGGCGAAGCGCTGCAGCACGCCGCCGGCCTCGTAGATCGACACTTCCTCGTCCGAATCGAGGCGGCAGGTGACGGGTACCTCGACGCGCTCGCCGCTGCGACGGTGGATGACGAGGGTCAGCGTCGCGCGCGGCGTGCGCGTGCCGAGGACATCGAAGGTCTCGCTGCCGTCGATCGCCCAGGTCCTGCGGTTCTCGCCCGGCTTGAACTCGAGCGGCAGCACGCCCATGCCGATCAGGTTCGTGCGGTGGATGCGCTCGAAGCCCTCGGCGACGATCGCCTCGACGCCTGCGAGGCGCACGCCCTTGGCGGCCCAGTCGCGCGAGCTGCCCTGGCCGTAGTCGGCGCCGGCAATGATGATGAGCGGCTGCTTGCGTTGCATGTAGGTTTCGATCGCCTCCCACATGCGCATGACACGGCCGTCCGGTTCGAGGCGCGCCAGCGAGCCCTTCTTCACCGCACCGTTGACGAGCGCCATCTCGTTGACGAGCTGGGGATTGGCGAAGGTCGCGCGCTGCGCGGTGAGGTGATCGCCGCGGTGCGTCGCGTACGAATTGAAGTCCTCCTCGGGCAGGCCCATGCGCGCGAGGTATTCGCCGGCTGCGCTGTCGGCCAGGATTGCGTTCGACGGCGACAGGTGGTCGGTCGTGATGTTGTCGGGCAGCACGGCGAGCGGACGCATGCCGGCCAATGTGCGTGCGCCGGCGAGCGCGCCTTCCCAGTATGGTGGGCGCCGGATGTAGGTGCTCTGCGGCCGCCAGGCATACAGCGGCTCGGCCCTTGGGCCGTTCTCGACGCGTACAGCGAACATTGGCTCGTAGACGCGACGGAACTGTTCGGGCTTTACGCTCTGCTTCACGATCGCGTCGATCTCGGCATCGTCCGGCCAGATGTCGGCGAGGCGCACGGCCTCGCCGTCGGCGTCGGTGCCGAGCACGTCCTTCTCGATGTCGAAACGCATCGTCCCGGCGATCGCGTAGGCGATGACGAGCGGCGGCGAGGCGAGGAAGGCCTGCTTCGCGTAGGGATGGATGCGTCCGTCGAAGTTGCGGTTGCCGGACAGCACGGCCGTTGCATAGAGGTCGCGATCGATGATTTCCTGCTGGATGCGCGGATCGAGCGCGCCGGACATGCCGTTGCAGGTCGTGCAGGCGAACGCGACGATGCCGAAGCCGAGCTTCTCGAGTTCGGGCAGCAGGCCGGCTTCCTCGAGGTAGAGCTGGACGGCCTTGGAACCCGGCGCGAGCGAGGACTTGACCCACGGCTTGCGCACGAGTCCGCGCGCGTTTGCATTGCGCGCGAGCAGGCCGGCGGCGATGACGTTGCGCGGATTCGACGTGTTCGTGCAACTGGTGATGGCGGCGATGATGACGGCACCATCGGGCATCAGGCCCTGGGCTTCACCGGCCTTGCCCGCCTCGAGCTTGCCCTCGTCGGCGATGCCGCGCTCGGCGAGCGCCGAGGTCGGCAGGCGCTTGTGCGGGTTCGACGGGCCGGCGAGGTTGCGCACCACGGTGGCGAGATCGAACTTGAGCGTGCGCTCGTAGTGCGCGCCGGCCAGTGCATCGGCCCACAGGCCGGCCGCCTTCGCGTAGGTCTCGACCAGCGCGACCTGGTCGTCACTGCGCCCGGTCAGGCGCAGGTAGTCGATGGTCTGGCGGTCGATGAAGAACAGCGCCGCCGTCGCTCCGTACTCCGGGCACATGTTCGAGATCGTCGCGCGGTCGCCGATGGTCAGCGCGGCGGCGCCCTCGCCGAAGAACTCGAGATAGGCACCGACGACCTTCGACTGGCGCAGGAACTCGGTCAGGGCCAGCACGATGTCGGTCGCGGTGATGCCGGGCTGCGGCCTGCCGGACAGTTCCACGCCGACGATGTCGGGCACACGCATCCACGAGGCGCGCCCGAGCATGACGTTCTCGGCCTCGAGACCGCCGACGCCGACCGCGATCACGCCGAGCGCATCGACGTGCGGCGTGTGGCTGTCCGTGCCGACGCAGGTGTCCGGGAAGGCGACGCCGTCCAGCACCTGGATCACCGGCGACATCTTCTCCAGATTGATCTGGTGCATGATGCCGTTGCCCGGCGGAATGACGTCGACGTTCTCGAAGGCCTTCTTCGTCCAGTCGATGAAGTGGAAGCGATCCTCGTTGCGCCGGTCCTCGATCGCGCGGTTCCTGGCGAAGGCCTGCGGGTCGTAGCCGCCGCATTCGACGGCGAGCGAATGATCGACGATCAGCTGCACCGGCACGACCGGATTGACCTTGGCCGGGTCGCCGCCTGCATCGGCAATCGCGTCGCGCAGGCCGGCGAGATCGACGAGCGCGGTCTGGCCGAGGATGTCGTGGCAGACCACGCGCGCCGGGAACCACGGGAAATCGAGGTCGCGGCGGCGCTCGATCAGCTGGACGAGGTAGTCGCGGATGCGCGCCGGATCGGCCTTGCGCACGATGTTCTCGGCATGCACGCGCGCCGTGTATGGCAGCGCGGACCATGCGCCGGACTTGATCGCATCGACGGCCGCGGAGGCGTCGAACCAGTCGAGGCGGGTGCCGGAGAGCGGCTTGCGGAAGTCGGAGTTCATGGCGATCGGGCTCGTGGCGTGGCGCGGACTGGCGGGCCTGCGCGCGGCGGAGCGCGCGCAGGTGCTCATTTTGCCAGATGCCCCGCGGCCACGGGATGCCGGGACCGCCGGATTACCGTTCGTGGGCGCCGATGTCGATCGTCGTGCCGATCACGCGCGGCCGACCGGCGAAGTCGAGACTGCCGGCGAGACCGTTGGCAGGAATAGCACCGGCATCGATCGCGGGTGATCCATCGGTGACGCGCAGGTCGGGCAGCACGGCATCGACGAACAGCGGGTTCGCGAACGGCGAGTGCGCATCCTGCGCGGAGCCGGCTCTCCAGCTTGCGAGACTGGAGTACTCGATTCCGCGCCAGACCCACGACGCGCCGGCGGCAGCGGACCAGTAGAGATTGTGGTCGAGCGAGGCCGGCATCGCGGTATCGCCGGTCCAGGCGTTGATCAGCCGTCCGGCGCTGCCCGCCTGCACGATGTTGTCGATGAACAGGTTGGATAGGGCGTGATGCTGGATCTGGAACTCGCCCGAACCGGTTCCCGCCTGGTCGTTCCCGAGCAGGGTGTTGCCGATGATCGAAACGCGCTCGCTGCCGCCGACGTTGGCATCGTAACCGCCGATCGAGATCCCGGCCGAGTAACCGGAATAGACGAGATTGCTGCGCACGACGACGTCACTGCTGGTGCGTCCGGCGTGCTCGCTGGCCACCTCGATGCCGATGTCGACGTGGTGCACGCGGTTTCGCTCGACGAGGATGCGCGTGCCGCCATCGATGTAGATGCCATCGGCGGCGTACTCGTCGCCGTAGGCGGGGTTGCCGAACGAGGATATGTTGTAGACCGTGTTGCCGACGATCGTGCCATCGCGCGCCTGGTCGAATGCCGGATCGGGCGCGATGCCCTCGAAGCCGATCGCGCCGATGCCGATGTTGTTGGTGTCGTGCACCCGGTTTTCGCTGATCGTCCATTGCTCGACGTTGCCGTCGAGCGAGAGCGACTCGCTGCAACCGAGAACGAGGTGGTCGACTTCGTTGCCGACGACCGCGAGCTGGTTGATCGAGTCCGGGGCACGCGTGCCGTCGACCTTCAGCCCGAACGCGTTCGCCGCGCATCCGTTGGCGGTGTTGCGGATGTCGTGGATGTGGTTGTTCTCGATGCGCAGCTGCGTACCCGCGCCGGTCACGTAAAGGCCGATCGGCACCTTGGCGGGGGACGTGGTCACGTAGTTGCGCAATTCCAGCCCGCGCACGCTGACATGGCTGGCGTCGACGAGGGTGACCAGCCCGTACTGGCCTTCGGGCACATCGAGTCCGCCGCCATCGATGACCACCGCGTCTCCGCGCACGGCTTGCAAGGCGATGGGACCGGCCTGCGCCGACCCGGAGCGGGCAATGGTAACGATCTCGCGGTAGATGCCGCCGCGCACGCAGATGGCGTCGCCGGCGGCGGCGACATCGACGGCGTGCTGGATCGTGCGCCACGGCGCGGCGGCGCTGCCGTCATGGGCGTCGTTGCCGTTCACGGCGACGTAACGTGCGTTCGCAGGCGTGCGCTCGAACCCGGTCAGGAACAGGCTGTCGTCGCGCCGGCATTCGCTGGCACCGGCCGATATGGACAGCAGCAGGAGCGGAACCGCTGCAGCTCGGACCATCGGGTACGTTCTCCGCGTTGCCGGCAGTATGCCCGGGCAATCGGCGATCGGCGGCCAGCGGTCGAGCGCGCGCTGCCAGCGGCGATGCCCACGCGTCATGTCGCGTGGTGTAGATTGCCTGCGGACACGACGCGGAGGTGTGGCATGGGCGCGCAGGCATTCGAGGATTCTCTGCACGCAGGCCGGCACCAGGCGCTGTCGCGCTTCGTCGGCCGTTGGCGGGGCACCACGCGGGTATGGTTCGAGCCGGGCGATCCGGTCGACCAGGCGCCGATCGAAGGCACGATCCGCGCCGTGCTCGGCGGTCGCTTCCTGATCCACGAGTACGAAACGCGGTTCATGGGCGCACGCCAGGAAGGCATCGCGATCATCGGCTGGCACATCGACGGCAACCGTCACGAGATGGCCTGGATCGACAGCGGCCACACCGGCACGCAGCTCATGTTCTGCGAGGGCGAGGCCGGCGCCGACGCGTTCTCCGTGCTCGGCCACTACGGCGGCCACGACGGCAGTGAACCCTGGGGCTGGCGCACCGCGATCGAGGCCGACGGCGACGATCGCCTTGTCATCACGGCCTGGAACATCCAGCCCGGCGAGGCGGAGACCAGGGCGATCGAGACGGTCTACGAGCGCGTGCGCGACTGAACGGCTCTCGGGGCAGGTCGCGAGCCGCGATTTCTGCGAGACTTCGCGGCCTCCCGACAGCCTCTCCTGGCGCATGAGCAACGAACTCCTCATCGGCATCCATCCGGTCGAAGCCGCGCTCAACTACGACGCCGGCAACATCGTCGAGCTTTACATCGAGACCGACAGCCAGAACCCGCGCGTGCGCGAACTGGCCGAGCGAGCGCGCGAACTCGGCATCAAGCCGCATGCGCGAGATCGCGCCGCGCTCGAGCGCATGACCGGCGGCGGCCGCCACCAGGGCGTC
>JAFLDX010000006.1 GCA_017302215.1 Lysobacterales bacterium | reverse complement strand
CACGCGCGTGCGCGGCGCGGCCGAGCTGCGGGTCAAGGAGTCCGATCGCATCGCGACGATGGCGACCGGCCTGCGCGCGCTCGGCATCGACGTCGGCGAAACCCCCGACGGCGCCGACATCCGCGGCGGCGCGATCGGTGCAGGGCGCGTCGACAGCCATGGCGATCATCGCATCGCGATGAGCTTCGCCGTGGCCGGCCTGATCGCCGTGGGGCCGGTGCGGATCGGCGACTGCGCGAACGTGGCGACCTCGTTCCCGGGCTTCCTCGCACTCGCCAACGACTGCGGATTCTCGATCGCCGAAGTGTGATCCGGCGCCATTACACTGTCGTCTTCCCACGGGCTGTCGACCATGTCGAGCGACGCGATTCCGGTATTGACCATCGATGGCCCGTCCGGCTCGGGCAAGGGCACGATCAGTCGGCTCGTCGCCGAGCACCTCGGCTGGCATCTGCTCGACTCGGGGGCGATCTACCGCGCGGTCGGCTACGCCGCCGGCATGGCCGGCATCGACCTGACCGACGCCGAGGCGGTCACGCGCATGGCCGAATCGGCGAAGATCGCATTCCGCGCGGCCAGGGATGGCGGTGACACGCGCGTGATCGTCAACGGCCACGACGCGACCGACGAGCTGCGCACCGAGACCGCCGGCGCCGCCGCGTCGGCGATCGCCGCCTACCCCGCGCTGCGCGCGGCCTTGTTCGACAAGCAGCGCGGCTTCCGCAAGGCCCCGGGACTGGTCGCCGACGGGCGCGACATGGGCACGGTCATCTTCCCCGATGCGCCGTACAAGGTGTTCCTGACGGCAAGCGCCGAGGAGCGCGCCCGCCGACGCTATAAGCAGTTGAAGGACAAGGGGTTGAATGTTACCCTTGCCGCCCTTTTGCGCGAGATCCAGGCGCGCGACGAGCGTGACGCCACCCGTGCGGTGGCACCGCTGCGGCCGGCGGACGATGCACTGACGATCGATACCACGGGTATTCCGGTCGAGCGCGTCGTCGCGGCCGTGCTGGCGGTGGTGCGTCGCGCCTGAAGCCCGCGCGAAGGGGAACGGACCGGCGCACCGCGCCGGCAACAGCAATGGCATGCACGCATGCCCCCGACAGGTGGGCCGCATCCGCGTCCGCGGCAGATCCGCGACGCAACGGCCTGTTGTCCCAACTGGAAACCCAAATGAACGCCAGTCTCGCCGAAAACACCCTCACCGAAAGTTTTGCCGACCTCTTCGAGCAGAGCCAGTCGATCGCCAAGCTCAAGCCCGGCTCGATCGTGCTCGGCACCGTCGTCGAGATCCGCTCCGACGTCGTCGTCATCAATGCCGGACTGAAGTCCGAGGGCATCGTCCCGATCGAACAGTTCCGCAACGACCAGGGTGAGCTCGAGATCCACGTGGGCGACGAGGTCAAGGTCGCGCTCGACTCGATCGAGAACGGTTTCGGCGAGACCATGCTTTCGCGCGAGAAGGCCAAGCGCTCGCTGGTCTGGGACGAGCTCGAGGAGATCCACTCGAAGAACGAGAGCGTCGTCGGCCGCATCTCCGGCAAGGTCAAGGGCGGATTCACGGTCGACATCAAGGACGTCCGCGCGTTCCTGCCCGGTTCGCTCGTCGACGTGCGCCCGGTGCGCGATCCGTCCTACCTCGAGGGCAAGGAGCTCGAGTTCAAGATCATCAAGCTCGACCGCAAGCGCAACAACGTCGTGGTCTCGCGCCGCGCGGTGGTCGAGAGCGAATTCAGCGTCGAGCGCGAACAGCTGCTCGATCGCCTGCAGGAAGGCGCGGTCGTCAAGGGCGTGGTCAAGAACCTCACCGATTACGGCGCGTTCGTCGACCTCGGCGGCATCGACGGCCTGCTGCACATCACCGACATGGCGTGGAAGCGCGTTCGCCACCCGAGCGAAGTCGTCAACGTCGGCGACGAACTCGACGTGCGCGTGCTGAAGTTCGATCGCGAGCGCAACCGCGTCAGCCTCGGCCTCAAGCAGCTGGGCGAGGATCCGTGGGTCGCGATCAGCCGGCGCTATCCGAGCGGCACGCGCGTCATGGGCAAGGTCTCCAACGTCACCGACTACGGCTGCTTCGTCGAGCTCGAGCCGGGCGTCGAGGGCCTCGTCCACGTTTCCGAGATGGACTGGACCAACAAGAACGTCAACCCGGCCAAGGTCGTGCAGGTTGGCGACGAGGTCGAGGTCATGGTGCTCGACGTCGACGAGGAGCGTCGTCGCATCTCGCTCGGCATCAAGCAGACCCGCGCCAACCCGTGGGAAGCGTTCGCCGCGATCCACAAGAAGGGCGACAAGGTTTCCGGCAGCATCAAGTCGATCACCGATTTCGGCATCTTCATCGGCCTGGAAGGCGGCATCGACGGCCTCGTCCATCTGTCGGACATCTCGTGGGCGACCGCCGGCGAAGACCTCGTGCGCAACTTCAAGAAGGGCGACGAGATCGAGGCGGTGGTGCTCGCGGTCGACCCGGAGCGCGAGCGCATCTCGCTCGGCATCAAGCAGCTCGAACAGGATCCGTTCGGCCAGTTCATGGCGACCAAGCCGCGCGGCAGCATCCTCACCGGCACGGTCAAGGAAGTCGATGCGCGCGGTGCGACGATCGACCTCGGGGAGGGTGTCGAGGGCTACCTGCGTGCGAACGACATCGCCAAGGAGCGCATCGAGGACGCCACCCAGCACCTCAAGGTCGGCGACAGCGTCGAGGCCAAGTTCATCGGCATGGACCGCAAGGGCCGCATGCTGCAGTTGTCGATTCGCGCCAAGGACGAGGAAGAACTGCAATCGGTCCTAGAGGACTACCAGGGCTCGACCGGCGCAACGACCCAGCTCGGTGCCCTGCTGAAGGAAAAGTTCAACCGCGAGTGATGCGATCGGCACGCCAGCGGCGTGCCGTGCAGCATGAGGGCGCCCACCGCGAGGTGGGCGCTTTTTTCCCGAGTTTCCCACCGTGCGACCCGCGATGACCAAGTCGGAACTGATCGAAGCGCTGTCGCTGCGCCAGCAGCATCTCGCCGCCAACGACGTCGAACTCGCCGTGAAGAGCCTGCTCGAACAGATGACGCATGCCCTCGCCAATGGCGAGCGCATCGAGATTCGCGGTTTCGGCAGTTTCTCGCTGCACTTCCGTCCGCCGCGCATGGGACGCAATCCGAAGACCGGCGATGCGGTTGCATTGCCCGGCAAGCACGTGCCTCATTTCAAGCCGGGCAAGGAACTGCGCGAACGCGTCAACGCGGGCGGTTCGACTGCGCGCGATGCGGCGTCCGGGCAGTCTGGCCCGGCATGATCGCCGTGACCATCCAACGCTGAACTTCGCCGGGAGGAGCCATGCGCCTCGGCGCGGTTGTTCTGGTCCTCGTGTTCGCCGCCTTCGGGGCCGTGTTCGGTGCATTGAACGCCGATCCGGTCGCGTTCGACCTCTACTTCGCACGCTTCGAAATGCCGCGAGGCGCCGCCGTGCTGGTCGCGTTGATGGCGGGCTGGATCGCCGGTGGCCTCGTCGTCTGGGCCCTGCGCGTGCCGCGACTGCAGCGCGAACTGCGCAATGTTCGCCGGCAGCTGCGCGATGCGCGTGCCGGACTTGCGGCGGGCGATGACGGCAAGCCCAGCGCCGGCGCATGAGCGCAATGTCGGCGCTCGCCCTGCTGTTCCTGCTGTTGCCGCTGGCCGCCCTGTCCGGGTGGTACGTCGCGCGGCGCGGCAGCGAGCGCACCTCCGGCGCCCGCGTCAGCGAGCTGTCGACTAACTACTTCCGCGGCCTCAACTACCTGCTCAACGAACAGCAGGACAAGGCGATCGAGGTCTTCCTCAAACTCGCCGAGTACGACCGCGACACCGTCGAGACGCACCTCGCGCTCGGCAATCTTTTCAGACGCCGCGGCGAGGTCGACCGCGCCATCCGCGTGCACCAGAACCTCATCGCCAGGCCGAGCTTGAGCGAGGAGCAGAAGACCGTGGTCCTGCTGGAGCTCGGCGAGGACTACATGCGCGCCGGCCTGCTCGATCGTGCCGAAACACTGTTCACCGACCTCGTCGCGATGAATGCGCTCGCACCGACCGCACTGACCCACCTCGTCGCGATCTACCAGCACGAACGCGACTGGGACAAGGCGATCGACCATGCGCGCAAGCTCGAGGAAGCCACCGGGGAGCCGCAGGCCGCGCTCATCGCCCAGTTCCACTGCGAACTGGCCGACCAGGCACGTGCGCGACAGGACTGGGGCGAATCGCGTGCAGCGATCGATGCGGCGTTCGCCGCGCAGCCGGACTGCGTGCGCGCGAGCATGATCCTCGGCCACGTCGAAGCCGCCAACAACCGACTCGATGCCGCGATCGATGCCTACGAGAAGGTCGCCGACCACGACGTCGATTACGTTCCGGAGATCCTTTCGCCGCTGCTCGACTGCTACGCGCGTGCACAGCGCATGCAGCGCGCCGAGGAGTTCCTGCTCGCGATCAACGAGCGCTACCAAGGCGTATCGCCGGTGCTGGCGCTGGCCAAGCTCTATGCGCGCACCCAGGGTGAGGCGCGTGCGATCGAGTTCCTGACGCGGCAGCTGCGCCAGCGTCCTTCGGTGCGCGCGCTGATGGCCCTGATCGACGTGAACCTGCACAACGCCGAGGGCGAGGTACGCGACAACCTGCTGATCCAGCGTGATCTCACGCGCAAGCTGCTCGAAGGGCAGGCCGTTTATCGCTGCACGCGGTGCGGATTCGGCGCGAAGGCGCACCATTGGCAGTGCCCGAGCTGCAAGAGCTGGGGCTCGGTGCGGCCGATCCACGGCATCGTGGGCGAATAGCGCGCATGCCGGCATCGGGCGCATCGACGGCGTGGCTCGTGCCCGCCGCCTTCGCTGTTTCGGCCATCGTCACGTGGTTCGCGATTGGCTACGCGCGCCGTCGCAGGCTCGTCGACGAGCCCGGACGTCGGCGTTCGCACGCGGCGCCGACACCGCGCGGCGGCGGGATCGGCATCGTCGTCGCCCTGCTGGGCTGCATCGGCGTGCCGGTGCTGGTGGTATCGGGCGAGCACTGGGCGATCCCTTCGGCCTTCGCGCTGGTCGCCCTGATCGGCTGGATCGATGACCATCGTCCGTTGTCGGCGCGACTGCGCCTCTCGGTGCACGCGGCGGCCGCAATCCTCGTGTTCGCGTCGGCCATGCACGCGCACGGTGTTCGCCTCGATGGCGGCGTGGTGCTGGCCGCGCTCGTCGTCGCGTTCGTGCTCGTCGCGGCGATCAACCTGCACAATTTCATGGACGGCATCGATGGCCTGCTCGCGGTGCAGGCCATCTACGTCAGCGGCGTGTGCTCGGCCTTGTCGGCATGGCATGGCGACGTGTCGCTGGCGTGGCTGGCGCTGGTCGTCGCCGCCGCCGTGCTCGGCTTCCTGCCGTTCAACTTCCCGCGCGCGCGCATCTTCATGGGCGACGTCGGCAGCGGCAGCCTCGGATTCGCGATCGGCCTGCTCGGCCTCGCGGTGGCCGCGCAAGGCGTGGTCGTCGGTGCCTGCGTGTCGATCGCCTGTTCGGGATTCGTCGTCGACGCCGGAGCCACCCTGGCCTCGCGCATGCTGCGCGGGCGTCGTTGGTATAGTGCGCACCGCGAGCACCTTTACCAGTGGCTCGTGCGAGGGGGGAGCAGCCACGCGCGCGTGGTCGGCATCTACCTCGCGTGGAACCTCGTTGTTGCGACGCCGGTCATCCTGTTCGTCGTTGTGAGCCGGGCGGGTCCGGCGACCGCCCTCGTGCTGGCCGGAGTGGTCCATGCGCTCGGTCTCGGCGCATGGGTGACGGGCAAGCGCCGATGCCTACGAATCGCCGCGAACCGATCGCCGGATTGAACGTGCCGAACAAGATCATCGCCAAGATCCACCCCCGCCTCGCAGTCGTCGTGCACGACCTCGTGATGGTCTGGATCGCATGGACGGCGATCGCCTCGGCGCGCTGGTCGTTCGAAGCGGGGCGGCCCGAGGTCGCGCTGTTCAGTCCCGAGGTTGCGCTCGTGCTCGCCGCGCAGGGCCTGATCTTCTGGATCACCGGCTTGTACAAGGGTCTTTGGCGCTTCGCGAGCCTGCCGGACCTGTGGAACATCCTGCGCGCCGCCGTGCTCGGCGCACTCGCCATCGCGGTCACGCTGTTCCTCTACAACCGCCTCGCCACGGTGCCGCGCACGGTCCTGCTGGTGTATCCGTTCGCGCTCGCGGTGCTGCTCGGCGTGCCGCGACTCGCCTACCGCTACTGGAAGGACAACCGTCTCGATTTCATGTCCCGCTCGCCGGCACTGCGGGTGCTCGTGCTGGGCGCCGGGCGCGCCGGCGATGCCCTCGTGCGCGACCTCGTGCGCGAGAACCGCTACCGGCCGGTCGGCATTCTCGACGACAACCCGCAGATCCGCGGCGCGCGCATCCACGGCGTGCCGGTGCTCGGCACGCTCGAGCAACTGCCCGATCTCGCCCGCGAAACCGCTGCGCAGATGCTGCTGATCGCGATGCCCTCGGCCGGCAGCGCGCAGATGCAGCGCGTGGTCGGGTTCTGCGAGGCGACCGACCTGCCGTTCCGCACGATGCCGCGCCTCGCCGACGTCGTCGCCGGTCGTTCGCTGTTCGGCGAACTGAAGGAGGTCGCAATCGAGGACCTGCTTGGCCGCGAACCGGTCCAGCTCGATTGGACCGCGATCCGCACCGGCCTGTCCGGCAAGCGCGTGCTGATCACCGGTGGCGGCGGTTCGATCGGCTCGGAACTGTGCCGGCAGGTCGCGCGCCTCGGCGCGGCTTCACTGACGATCCTCGAGCAATCCGAGTACAACCTGTATCGGATCGAGCAGGAACTGCGCGCCGAGTTTCCCGATCTTCTGCTCGATGCACGCCTCGGCGACTGCGGTGACGTGCCTGGCTGCGAACAGGCGTTCGTGCGCGCGCGCCCGCAGATCGTGTTCCATGCGGCCGCCTACAAGCACGTGCCGCTGCTGCAGGAGCAATTGCGCGAAGCGTTCCGCAACAACGTGCTCGGCACCCGCGTCGTCGCCGAGGCGGCGGACCGCCACGGCGTCGAATGCTTCGTCCTGATCTCGACCGACAAGGCGGTAAACCCGAGCAGCATCATGGGCGCCTGCAAGCGTGCCGCCGAGATCTGGTGCCAGAACTTTGCGACCCAGTCGCACACGCGTTTCATCACCGTGCGCTTCGGCAATGTGCTCGATTCAGCCGGGTCGGTCGTGCCGCTGTTCCGCGAGCAGATCCGCAAGGGCGGGCCGGTGACGGTCACGCATCCGGAGATCACACGCTGGTTCATGACGATTCCCGAGGCCTGCCAGCTCATCCTTCAGGCCGCCGTGCTCGGGCGCGGTGGCGAAATCTTCGCCCTCGACATGGGCGAGCCGGTGAAGATCAGCTACCTCGCCGAGCAGATGATCCGCCTCGCCGGCAAGCAGCCAGGGCGCGACATCGCCATCGCCTACACCGGCCTGCGCGCCGGCGAGAAGCTGTTCGAGGAACTGTTCCACCCGCTCGAGAACTACCAGTCCACCGCGCACGCGAAGATCTTCCTCGCCCAACCGCGCAGCATGGCCTGGCCCCTCCTGACCACGTTGCTGCGCCAGGCGGAACTCGCGGTGAAGGATGCCGACGAAGTCATGCTGAGGCGTGTCCTCGACCAGTTGCTGCCCGAGTTCGATGCGCGTGCCGGCGAAGCCGCCATCGTGCTGCCGTTCGCGTCGCGTCCATCCTGATCATCCCTGCCCGAGAGTGAGCCGATGCCCCGTCTGCGCAAAGTCGTGTTTCCCGTCGCCGGCCTCGGCACGCGCTTCCTGCCGGCGACCAAGGTCGTCGCGAAGGAGATGCTGCCCGTCCTCGACCGTCCGCTGATCCAGTACGCGGTCGACGAAGCCGTCGACGCCGGCGCCGATACCCTCGTGTTCGTGACCAACCGCTACAAGCATGCGATCGCCGACTACTTCGACAAGGCGTACGAGCTCGAATCGAAGCTGGCACAGGCAGGCAAGAATGACCTGCTGGCGCTCGTCCAGGGCACCTTGCCGAAGCACGTGCGCTGCGTGTTCGTGACCCAGCCCGAAGCGCTTGGCCTCGGCCACGCCGTGCTGTGCGCCAAGCCGGTCGTGGGTGACGAGCCGTTCGGCGTGATCCTCGCCGACGATCTCATCTGGAACGGCGCGGCCGGCAGCGGGCGACCCGGTGCGTTGCGCCAGATGGCGGCGGTCGCCGAGCGCGAGAACGCCGGCGTGCTCGCCGTCGAGGAAGTCCCGCGCGAGCAGACCGGCAAGTACGGCATCGTCGACGCCGAGCCGATCAGCGAGCGCGCAGCTCGCGTGCGGCTCGTCGTCGAGAAGCCGAAACCCGAGGTCGCGCCGTCGAACCTCGCCATCGTCGGCCGCTACGTATTGCCCGAGCGCATCTTCGAACTGCTCGAGAACACGAGGCCCGGTGCGGGCGGCGAGATCCAGCTGACCGATGCGATCGAAGACCTGCTGCACGAATCGTCCGTGCTGGCCTATCGCTTCGAAGGCACGCGGTTCGATTGCGGCAACAAGCTCGGGCTCGTCCAGGCCACCTTGCACATGGCGCTCGAGGATCCGGCGCTCGCCGCGGCGACGCGGACGTATCTGGCGGGCAGGGGTTAGGGGCGAGGGCGCGACGAGCGGATTTCCGCTCGCCTTCGAATGCCCTGCGGCCACCTGTACTGCAACCCTGTTCCACTCACTGGTTTGCGCGCCTTCGCCCTGGTACTCACCCTCCCCATGGATCTCAGCTACATCCTCAACCACCTCGGCGAAGAGCGCGAGACGTACCACGGGGCGGTTGCGCCTCCGCTCGTGCAGTCGTCGATCTTCGCGTTTCCGACCGTGGCGGCGATGCGCGATGGGTTCCGCGACGAGTACGCGAGCCACCTCTATACGCGCGGCAACAATCCGACAGTGGCGATCCTGCGCCGCAAGATCGCCGCGCTCGAGGGTGCCGAGGATTGCCTCGCCTTCGCCAGCGGCGCGGCGGCGATTGCGGCCGGCGTTTCCGCATTCGTCCGCCACGGCGACCACGTCGTGTGCGTGGCGCGGCCCTACAGCTGGACGCGCAGCCTGTTGCGCGACCTGCTGGCGAAGTTCGGTGTCACGTCGAGCTTCGTCGACGGCACCGACGTGGCGCACTTCGCCGCCGCCCTGCAGCCTTCGACGCGCATGATCGTGCTCGAAAGCCCGAACTCGATGACCTACGAGCAGCAGGATCTCGCCCTGGTCGCCGCGCTCGCGCGCGCGCGCGGCATCCTGACCCTGTGCGACAACAGCCATGCCACGCCCCTGAACCAGTCGCCGCTCGCATTCGGCATCGATCTCGTCGCTCACTCGGCCACCAAGTACCTCAATGGCCACAGCGATGTCGTCGCGGGCATGCTGTGCGGATCCGAGGCGCTGCTTCGCGAGGTGTTCAAGGGGCCTTACATGACGTTCGGCGCGATCCTCTCGCCGCACGATGCATGGCTCATGATCCGCGGATTGCGCACGCTCGGTGTGCGCGTGGAACGGATTGCCGCCACGACGCGCAAGATGCTGGCCTTCCTCGAGGCGCATCCGCGCGTGCGCCGGGTGCATGCGCCGCATGCATCGGCCAATCCGCAGCTGGACCTCAGCGCCGCGCAGTTGCGCGGTTCCAGCGGCCTCGTGTCGATCGAACTCGATGTGGAAGACGTCGCCGCGGTCGAGCGCTTCTGCGACGGCCTGCAGCGTTTCCTGATGACCGTCTCCTGGGGCGGCTATGAATCGCTGGCGATGCCGGTGTGCGCGGTGTTTCCGGCCGATGCGCCGATGCGCGCCGGCGGTGGCCTGCCACTCGGCCTGGTCCGCCTGTCGATAGGCCTCGAGGACGCCGATGTGCTGATCGCCGATCTCGAACGGGCCTTCGCGCGGATCTGAGGCGTGCACCGCGAACGCAACGAACGGACGGCCCTCACATCCAGGGTGGATCGTGCCGCGCACGAACGCGCCGTCCCGCGGGAGCGCGCATGAGGCCGTCGCGGCCACGGGTCGCCATCGTCGGCTACGGCACTGCCGGCCAGGCCTGCGCGATCCTGCTCTCTCGCGACGGCTGGGGCGTGGATGTGTTCGAGCAGTCCGAAACCACGGGCCCGGTCGGCGCCGGCTTCCTGCTGCAACCGGTCGGACTGCAGGTGCTGTGGGACATGGGATTGCTCGACGCGGCGCTCGCGCACGGTCGTCGCATCGAGCGCCTGCACGGCGAGACGTCGCGCGGCCGCGCGGTCATGGACATGCGCTATGCGCAGCTCGATCCTCGCCTGTTCGGACTCGGCATGCAGCGTGGCGCACTGTTCGCTTTGCTCGACCGGGCCTGGAGCGGAGTCGGCGCGATCCGCCTCGGCCACCGCATCGTGGCGATCAGCGAGGACGGTCGTCACGTGCGTGACGGCGAAGGCCGGTCACACGGTCCCTACGATCTCGTCGTTGCCGCCGACGGTTCGGCATCGCGCCTGCGCGCCGTGGTCGGACGCGCCCGTCTCGACGCGCCGTATCCGTGGGGCGCGTTGTGGTGCCTCGTGCCGGAGGGTCGCTGGCCGCATCGCACCGAGCTTCGCCAGCGCTACCGCGCGGCGCGACGGATGATCGGCATGTTGCCGGTTGGAACGCGCCCGGACGACGAAGTGCCGCGCATCAGCTTCTTCTGGAGCCAGCGCCGCGACGATCACGCGCGCTGGCTCGCCGACGGCATGGAAGCGTGGCGCGGGGAAGTCGCGTCGTTGTGGCCGGAAATCGCCGAACACCTCGCCGGCATCGTCGATCCCGGCCAGCTCGCCCGCGCGGGCTACCGTGACGCCGTACTCGACGATTGGCGGCGGGGTCGCCTCGTTCTGGTCGGCGACGCCGCGCACGCGATGAGTCCGCAGCTCGGCCAGGGCGTCAACATGGCCCTGCTCGATGCCTTCGTGCTGCGCGCGGCGCTGCGGACGCACGCGCGCATCGACGATGCACTCGCCGCCTACCAGCGCGAGCGCCAGCGCCACGTGCGCGTCTACCAGTTCTGGAGCCGCTGGCTGACCCCGCTTTTCCAGTCCGATCGAGACGTCGTCGCGCGCCTGCGCGACCTCGCGTTCCTGCCGCTCGGACGATTGCCCGGTTCGCGCGGACAGATGTTGCACGTCCTCGGCGGCACGCGCCTCGGCGCATTCGGGCGCCTGCGCCTGTCGAGCGCTTTCCTCGACGGGCTCGGGCTGCGCACGCGGCTCGGATAGAATCCGCGCCACGCCGCGGAGAGCCGATGATGCCCAGTTTCATTCCACCCGATGTGCTGCTGCTCGGTCCCGGTCCCTCGCCGGTGCCGCCGAACGTGAGGGCCGCGCTCGCGCGGCCGACGATCGGTCATCTCGATCCCCGCTTCATCGGCATGATGGACGAGATCAAGGAACTGCTGCGTTTCGCCTTCGAGACACGCAATGCGCTGACCTTGCCGATCTCCGCGCCCGGTTCGGCCGGCATGGAGGCCGCGTTCGTCAACCTCGTCGAGCCCGGCGACACGGTCGTCGTCTGTCGCAATGGTGTGTTCGGCGGCCGCATGCGCGAGAACGTGGTGCGCGCCGGAGCGACCGCCGTCATGGTCGACGATGCCTTCGGCACGCCGATCGATATCGGCAAGGTCGAGTCCGCGCTGAAGGCGAATCCGGGCGCGAAGGCGCTCGCGTTCGTGCACGCCGAAACATCGACCGGGGTCGTGTCGGACGCGCAGGCATTGTGTCGGCTCGCGCGCGAACACGAGGCGCTGGCCATCGTCGATGCGGTGACCAGCCTCGGCGGAATCCCGGTGCGCGCCGACGCCTGGGGCGCCGACGCGATCTATTCCGGCTCCCAGAAATGCCTGTCGGCGCCGCCGGGCCTGTCGCCCGTCACGTTCAGCGAGCGCGCGGTCGACGCGATCCGTGCGCGCAGGACCCAGGTGCAGAGCTGGTTCCTCGACCTCGGACTCGTCATGGGGTACTGGCAGGGCAGCGGCGCACGCGCCTACCACCACACCGCGCCGATCAACATGCTCTACGCGTTGCACGAGGCCCTGCTCGGTCTCGAGGCGGAAGGACTCGAACATGCCTTCGCGCGTCACCTGGCCCATCACGAACGCCTGCGCGACGGACTCGCTGCGATCGGACTCGACCTGTTCGTCGCCGAGGGCGCACGGTTGCCGCAGCTCAATGCGGTCAGGGTGCCGGATGGCGTCGACGAAGCCGGAGTGCGCCGGCGCCTGCTTGAGGATTTCTCGATCGAGATCGGCGCGGGCCTCGGCGAACTCGCCGGCAGGATCTGGCGCATCGGCCTGATGGGTGCCGGCAGCACCGAGGCGAACGTCGACCGCGTGGTTGCTGCACTCGGCGAATGCCTGCGGCGCAAGGCGGCGTGAGCAGCGTCGCCGCGGCGAGCCATTCACGTCATGTTGTCCGATGCCATCGAGAATCGCCGGCCTGATGCAGGGAGAGTGCGATGGCCGACCAGCCGAACGAGTTCGAACGCTTCTCGCGGGCGCCCCGGGAAGGCAGCATCGCCGACCGCCTGCTCGATTTCGCGGCGAGCATCCCGACGCCGCGCACGCGCAAGCGCGCCGATGCGCCCGTGCAGGCACGAGGCCTCGCCCGACGCGCGGCCGTCAAGGCGGCACTGACGTCGGGGACGCTCGCCCTGCCACCCGGACCGCTCGGCTGGTTCACGATCGCGCCCGAGCTGATCGCCGTGTGGAAGATGCAGCGCCAGCTCGTGGTCGACATCGCCGCCCTGTACGGCCGAAGCGACGAGGTCAGGCGCGAACACCTGCTGTTCTGCCTGTTCGGGCATACCTCGGCCGGCGCCTTCAGTGATGTCGTTTTGCGCGTGGGCGAACGCTGGGTCGTGCGCCAGACACCGTTGACCGCGCTCTACGCGATCGCGAACAAGATCGCGTTGCGAATCGCCCAGCGCGGCGCCAGTCGTGTCGTCACGCGCTGGCTGCCGGTCGCCGGCGCGGCCGCGATCGCCGGTTTCGTGCACGCCGATACACGCAAGGTGGCCGATGCGGCGATCGCGCTGTTCGGCGATGCGAGGAACGCGCAACCGGTCGTGCTCGAGGGCGAAGCCCAAGCACCGGTTCCGCCAGCGCCGCGTCGTGGGCGACGCACGGCTGTCGCGAAGCCGCGCCAGGACTGAACCGCTCAGCGCGTCGAGGCCACTCGGGCAACCGGGTTGGTCGGCGCATCGACGCGTGCATAGGCGATCCGTCGCGTGCCGCCATCGCACGAGCCGACGATGCGCTGGTCGGTCACCGAGCCTGCCTCGAGCGTGACCAGCGTGTAGGTCTTCACACCGTTGGCCTCGATTTTCGCCGCGATCTCGCGTGCCAGTTCGTCACAGTCCTTGCGCAGGCCGGCAGCCGATGCGTCGACGCCAAGGAGCAGCAAGGTCAGCATCAGGCAGGTCGTCTTCATGTCGTTTCCTCGTCGGGCGGGTTCGGGCCGCGGTGAAGCCCACGTTGCCCTGAACCGCGGGCACGCGCACGACACGTCCTGCCGCGATGCCGACCGCTTGTGGCGTTTCGAGGGCGAGCGCCCGCAGGTCCGCTCCGGACACGGCGTCGCCGCCTGCGCCGTGGGCTTCGACGCGGATCGATCGGCGCCGGCAGCGCGGACTCAATGGAAATCGCGGGACTGCGGACCGAGGTCGGCGAGCAGGGCGTCGTGGCTGGACAGGCGTTCGGCGACGATGTGGCACACGCCGTGGCTCGACTGCAGACGACCCTCGACGCCGAGCAGGACGGTGTCGAGCAGGATGCGCCGCTGCCGTTCGGCGAGAGTGCGCCAGACGATGATGTTGGCGAAGCCCGTTTCGTCCTCGATGGTCACGAAGGTCACGCCCTTGGCGGTGCCCGGGCGCTGACGCACGGTGACGAGCCCGACGCAGTGGACGCGGTGCCCGTGCGCCTGGCCGAGCGCATCGCGCGTGCGCAGCACGCGGCGCGTGTCGAGGCGTGCGCGCACGAACGACAGCGGATGTCGGCGCAGACTGAAGCCGAGGCGGCCGTAGTCGGCGAGGACCTCGCCGCGCAAGGTCGGCGGCGGCATCGGCACCGGCACCTCGTCGGTGCGTATTCCGGCGAGCAGTGCGCGCCCTGGATTGCTCGCGGCGACGTCCCAGCGTGCCTGGTGGCGATGGCCGACGAGGCTGCGCAGGGCATCCGCATCAGCCAGCCGTGCGCGATCGCGCGCATCGAGTCCGGCGCGTTGCACGAGGTCGGCGAGATCGGTGAACGGCCGCTGCGCACGCGCGCGTTCGATGCGCAGGGCGCTGGCCTCGGCAAAACCGTTGATGCGCGCGAAGCCGAGGCGCAGCGCATGCGCATGCCGGCTCGAAACGGTTTCGGCTTCGAGCGTGCAGTCCCATTCGCTCGCCGTCACGTCGACCGGCAGCACGCGCACGCCATGGCGTTGCGCGTCCTTGACCAGCTGCGCCGGCGCATAGAAGCCCATCGGCAGCGAGTTGAGCAGGGCACAGGTCAGCACGGCCGGGTGGTGGCACTTGATCCACGACGAGGCATAGGCGAGATGGGCGAAACTCGCCGAATGCGATTCCGGGAAGCCGTAGTCGCCGAACCCCTTGATTTGCTCGAAGATGCGCTCGAAATAGGCCTCGTCATAGCCGTTGGCGAGCATGCCGGCGCGGATCTCGTCGCGGAACGGCTCGAGGCCGCCCTTGCGCTTCCAGGCGGCCATCGCACGGCGCAGCGCGTCGGCGCGCCCCGGCGTGAAGCCGGCGATCACCTGCACGAGTTTCATGACCTGCTCCTGGAAGATCGGCACGCCGAGCGTGCGCTCGAGCACCTCCTTCACGCGCGAGGCACCGCCGCCCTGCGCGCGCTCGTCGCGCGACTGCGGGTAATCGACCTTTTCCTCGCCGCTGCGCCGGCGCAGGTACGGGTGCACCATGCCGCCCTGGATCGGGCCGGGACGCACGATCGCGATCTGGATGACGAGATCGTAGAAGTCCTTCGGCTTGAGGCGCGGCAGCATCGACATCTGTGCTCGCGACTCGATCTGGAACACGCCGACGGTGTCGGCGCGCTGGATCATCGCGTAGGTGTCCTTGTCGTCCGGCGGGATCATGTAGAGCTCGAGCTGGCGCTTCTCGTGCCGGCGCAGCAGGTCGAAACAGCGGCGCAGGCAGCTCAGCATGCCGAGCGCGAGGCAGTCGACCTTGAGCAGCTTCATCGACTCGAGGTCGTCCTTGTCCCACTGGATGATCGTGCGCCCCGGCATCGCCGCGTTCTCGACCGGCACCAGTGCATGCAGCGGGTGTTCGGAAATGACGAAACCGCCGACGTGCTGCGACAGGTGGCGCGGAAAGCCGACCAGCTGCTCGACCAGGACGACGAGGCGGTGCATGAGCGCGCTGGCCGGGTCGAAGCCGCGCTCGCGCAGGCGCTCGTCGAGCGTCGCCCCGCGGTTGGCCCAGTCGTAGACGGCGCCGAGCGGCTCGAGCCGGTCCTCGCCGAGGCCGAGGGCGCGGCCGACATCGCGCGCCGCGCTGCGGCCGCGGTAGCAGATCACCGTGGCGGCGATCGCCGCGCGCTCGCGGCCGTACTTCGAGAACACGTACTGGATGATTTCCTCGCGGCGTTCGTGCTCGAAGTCGACATCGATGTCGGGGGGCTCGTCACGTTCGAGCGAGATGAAGCGTTCGAACAGCAGATGGCCGTCCTCGGGGCGTACCGAGGTGATGCCGAGCGCATAGCAGACCGCCGAGTTCGCCGACGAGCCTCGACCCTGGCAGAGGATCGGCGGGTCGAGCGTGCGCGCATGGCGCACGATGTCCTCGACGGTCAGGAAGAAATGCTCGTAGCGCTTCGTGCGGATCAGATCGAGCTCGCGTTCGAGCTGAACCGCGATTTCGGTCGGAATGCCGGCTGGCCAGCGTCGGCGCGCTCCCTCGAAGGTCAGGGCACGCAGATGGCTTGCGGCATCGCGCCCGGCCGGTACGAGTTCGCCCGGATAGACGTAGTCGAGCGTGCGAAGGTCGAAGCCGGTGCAGCGTGCGGCGATGCGCAGGCTCTCGGCGAGCAGGTCCGGCGGATACAGGGCGGCGAGGTCGTCGCGTCGGCGCAGGTGGCGTTCGCCGTTGGCAAACAGTGCATGGCCGGCCTCGGCCACCGCGCAGCCGAGGCGGATCGCGGTCATGACGTCCTGCAGGACGCGCCGCCCGCGTGCATGCATGTGCACGTCGCCGCTGGCGACCAGGGCGAGGCGGTGGCGCTCGCCGAGCGCGCGCAGAGTGGCCAGCCAGTCGGCATCGTCGGCGGCGCGATGCAGTTCGACGGCGATCCAGGCTTGCGTCGCGAAGCGCGCATGCAGCCAGGTCGCCTCGGCATCGAGGTCGTCGTGGCCGGCACGTGGCGGCCACAGCACGAGCACGCCGCTGCCGAGCACGGTGAGATCGTCGCGCACGAGACGGTAGCTGCCTTTCGTGCTGCGCCGGCGGGCCAGCGTGATCAGCCGGCAGAGGTCGCTGTAGCCGTCGTGGCCGGTCGCCAGCAGGACCAGCTTCGGACCGTCGGCCAGTTGCACCTCGGTGCCGACGACGAGGTCCACGCCATGCGTCTCCGAAGCCTCGAGCGCGCGCACGATGCCGGCCATCGAACATTCGTCGGTGATGGCCAGCGCGGCATAGCCGAGCGCGGCCGCGCGCGCGAACAGTTCATCCGCGCTGGAGGCGCCGCGCTGGAAGCTGAAGCAGCTCAACGCGTGCAGTTCGGCATAGCCGATGGCGATGTCGCTGCAGCTCGCTGCGCGTTTCACGGCAGCATGCAGCGCACGCCGTGAAACGCGTCGTTTCACGCGAACCATCCGTGCAGCATCCAGCCCTGGCTCGCACCGGCCGGCAGATAGGCCCACGCGCGCTGGCCGTTCGGCATGCGCACGACGTAGTAGTCGCGGCGCTCGTCGGCGCCATCCCACCAGCCGCTTTCGATGCGCTCCGGACCGGCCAGCAGCGCTTGCGGTTCGGGACGCAGCGGGATCGTGCGCGACAGCAGCCAGAGCGGGCGAGGACCGGTCGGCACGGCCAGCGGTCGCACGCCGGCCGTGGACGGTGCAACCGACGTGGCCGGTACGCGCCGCCAGGCGCGCTCGGGACGATGGTCGGCGCAGGCGACCATGCCCGATACGGCTTCATCGCCGAGGCGCGCCCGCAGGCGCTCGAGCAGTGCCGGCCAGTCGAGTGCGTCCTGGCGGCGCATCTCGAACAGGTCGGCGTGCACGGGCTTGACGCCCGGCAACCGGTCCGCGACCAGGCTGATCGCACAGACCGCATCGTCCAGCGCGACCCGCTCGAGCCGGGCGCGTGCCAGTTCGAACAGCACCGCGGCATCGCGCTGCGGAGCGAGCAGGCCGACCGGCACGCGCCGGCAGGCGCCTCCCTCGTGTTCGAGCACGACCTCGAACTGCTGCACGCCGCCATCGCGGGCGACGAGGAAACCGGCGAACTCGTTGAGCAGGCGCTGCAGCGGAAAGGCGAGGGCGGTGCTGTCGCGGACGCGGTAGTCGAACTCGAAGCGCCGGGCGTAGCGCGTCGGCGGTTGCCAGGTCACGCGTGTCTCGGGCGCCAGGCCACACAGGCGATCGAGATGGGCCAGAGCGGCGTGGCCGATGCGCCGTGCCAGCTCGGCCCTCGGCAAAGCCAGGACCTGGCCGAGCCGAACCAGGCCCATGGCTGACAAAGAGGATGAGATTTCATCTGCAAGACCACATTTTGAAACGGGAATTTTTTCGAGTTCGCGCAACAGCGGCGGCATCGTCACGAACAAGCGCTCCGGCTGCCAGCGCGCCAGTACGAGAGCTGCCGTCGCCACCGGTGCGAGCGCCAGGACGTGGGCGAGGCCAGTCGAGGCAAAGGTCGCGCGCAATTCGCGTTCGAGCGGCGGCCAGCCGCCGAACAGGTTCAGGCTGGCGCCGACTTCGATCAGCAACGAACACGGCGGCGCCAGGCTGACCTGCGCGCTGCAGCGGTAGGCGAGCCCGGCCAGGCTCGCGAGCAGCACGCGTTCGGCTTCGTCATCGCGCGCGAGCGCAGGCAGGCGCGCGTGCAGCGAACGCGCGACGGCCAATGGCTGTCCCGCGCGCACGCCGAGCGCCTCGGCCGCTGCATCGGCGAGGACGACACGCGGATGACGCACCGAACCGTCGGTCAGCACGGCGCCACGCGGCGGCGTTCCGGGCCATGCAGCCGCAAATGGCAGAGCGGGAAAGTGCAGGCAGGCCCAGAGCATCGGCAACTTGATATACGTACAAGTACGTACTATCGCATCCTGCCCGGATGCCGCCAAGTGCTCGCCATCCGGTTCCTGCGGACGCACCGCACGATCGGCCTTCGGCAAGGCTCCTCGGCAGACCGTGCGCTTGCCCCGCCCCGGATGCGAGGAACCCCGTGCTCGCTTGGACGGTGCTCGGATGAATGAGAACCTGCCTGTTCAAGCACGCTGCGGGACAGGCCGCTGCGATGGCTTGAGCCCGAACAACGGTCGCAGCAGCGGCACCCGGCGGATCACCTCGACACCCGCAAAGCACAGCGCGAAGGTGGCGACGATCAGCATGGGGCCTTCGACGAGCGGCGGCATGGCAAACGGTTTCAGGTCATGGGCGAGAACGACGATGATCGTCTGGTGCAGGATGTAGACGGGAAACACGGCAGCGGCCAGGTAGCGCAGGACGGGACTGTCGCCGGGCGAGACATGCCGCGCGTAACCGAGTACGGCGATGATGACGCTCCATTGCATGACCGCCCAGATCACGCGCTGGGTCCACACAAGGGCGGCCGGTGGAAGCGTGTCGCCGACGTAGGCATGGAAATAGACGCCCAGGAACACGCCGCAGGCCACGGCGGTTGCGCCGGCGGCATGGCGCGACGATTCGATCGCATCCCAGACCGCATCGGCGCGCGCGATGGCGAAGCCGAGAACGAACAATCCGAAATACTGGGCGTGGTTGTACCAGTCGTCGACGAGGGCATGGGTCGAGTCGAACAGCGGGAACAGGCCGAGGCGCGCGGCAACGAGGTAGAGCGCGGGCCACAGCAGCACGCCCTTGCCATGCAGCGCGCGGACGATGGCATCGAGACTGCGGCGGCTCAGGGCCGGAGCGATGCGCAGGGCGATCCAGAGCACCATCGTGTAGACCCAGAGGTACGCCACGAACCAGAGGTGGTTCCAGGTCGGCACATCAAGGCAGTCGTCACCGCGGCAGAAATCCGGATCGGCCTTCAGGTAGCGCAGCCAGAAGGCAAAGTAGCCATCGTGGTAGCCGCCCGGCAGTTTCTCGACGACTTCGTAGTAGGCCTGGGGCGGCACGATCACGAGCATGCCGAAGACCAGGGGCACGAGCAGTCGCCACGAACGCCGGCGCAGGAATCCGTGCGCCCCCTTGCCGAGCAGGAACGCCGTGGCTGCTCCTGAAACCAGGAACAGCAGGCCGAGCCGCCAGGGCGCGCTCAGTATCATGAACGGTTCGAGCACATGACTGGCCTGTGGACTTTTCACGTGCCAGTCCCAGCTTACGTAGTACATGCCGACGTGGTAGAGGACGAGCAGGCAGAAGGCGAGAACGCGGACCCAATCGAGATCGTGGCGGCGTTGCATGGCGCGGAACTCCGGAGCGGGATGTGCGGCCAGCTTCCGTGCGGAGCGTCGACGCAACCAGCGTGAAGGGACGATCCGACCGGCATCGGGGACGAATCGCGGCTGGTCGGGGACGAGTGAATCGCCGCCCGCCGTGCTTCATGCGCAGCAGGGAGATCATTCCGGATGTAGCGATTCCGTCCTGCCTCGGGATGACGACGCCTTCGGACGTTCCCTAGAATCGCCGGTCATGGATACCCCCGTCGGCGCGTACGAGCGCTACCTGCCGTGGCGACGCACGGTCGAGATCGGCTTCTGGCTCGGCTTCATCGTGCTCAACACGCTCATCAGCGTGATCGTCGCGCAGACCGACGTGGCACGCGCAGGCCTCGATATTGCGCCGTGGGAGCCGGCCGCGTGGGAGATCAGCAGCAGCGTGTTGTGGCTCGTTCTGGTTCCGGCGATCGCGGCGTTCTCGCGACGCTTCCCGCTGTACTGGGAAACCTGGCGTGGCAACCTGCCTTTGCACCTGCTGGCGACGGTCGTGGTGTCGCTCGTCCACGTCGGCGGCATGGTGACCTTGCGCAAGCTCTTCTATGCCAGCCGGGGCGAGGTCTACGATTTCGGGTCCTGGCCGCATGAACTGACCTACGAATACCTCAAGGACCTGCGCTCCTACGCCTCGATCCTCCTGACGATCGAGGCCTACCGTCTGTTCCTGCGCCGACTGCAGGGCGAGGTGAGCCTGCTCGCATCACCCGACGAAGGCTTGCCGGTCGAGCCGATCGATCGACCGGAGCGGTTCCTCGTGCGCAAGCTCGGTCGCGAATTCCTCGTGCAGGCCACCGACATCGACTGGCTGCAGGCCTCGGGCAACTACGTCAACCTGCATGTGAAGGGAAGGGCCTATCCCCTGCGCAGCACGATCGCCGGCATCGAGGCGCGCGTCGATCCGCGCCGTTTCGCCCGAGTCCATCGCAGCTACATCGTCAATCTCGATCGTCTTGCCTCGATCGAACCGCTCGAGACGGGCGATGCGCGCCTGCACCTGACCGACGGCAACGTGCTGCCGTGCAGCCGGCGATACCGCGCGGCGCTGCGCGGGCGTGCAGGCGTCCCGGATGGCCGCGACGCGGCCTGAGCGGGTGCAAGGCGCGATTTGCTATCCTTCGCGCCCTTTTGCTGCAACGCAATGACACCGTGATCGAAACCAATCCGATTCAGGCGCGCATCGACGATCTCCGCGATCGGGTGCTGTCGCTCAGGGGGTATCTTTGACTTCGATGCGAAGTCGGAACGCCTCGAGGAAGTCACCCGCGAACTCGAAAGCCCGACCGTCTGGGACGATCCGCCGCGTGCCCAGGAACTCGGCAAGGAACGCGCACGCCTCGAGCGCGTCGTCACCGGCATCCGCAGCCTGACCAGCGGTCTCGACGAAGCCGCCGAACTGCTCGAACTCGGCATTGCCGAGGATGACGAGGCGACCGTGATCGGCGTGCGCGACGATGTCGAGGGCCTCGCCGTCCAGGTCGACCGCCTCGAATTCCAGCGCATGTTCTCCGGCAAGATGGACAGCACCAACGCCTTCGTCGACATCCAGGCCGGCGCAGGCGGCACCGAGGCGCAGGACTGGGCCGAGATGCTGCTGCGCATGTACCTGCGCTGGGCCGAGGCGAAGGGCTGGAAGACCGAACTGCTCGAAGCGTCGGCCGGCGAGGTGGCGGGCATCAAGAGCGCGACGTTCCGCGTCGAGGGCGACTATGCCTACGGCTGGCTGAAGACCGAGATCGGCGTGCACCGCCTCGTGCGCAAGTCGCCGTTCGATTCCGACAACCGGCGCCACACGAGCTTCACCTCGGTGTTCGTCTCGCCCGAGGTCGACGACGACATCGACATCGAGATCAATCCGGCCGACCTCAAGACCGACGTCTACCGTTCATCCGGCGCCGGCGGCCAGCACGTCAACAAGACCGAGTCGGCGGTGCGCATCACGCACGTGCCGAGCGGCGTCGTCGTGGCCTGCCAGACCGAGCGCTCCCAGCACGCCAACCGCGACCGCGCGATGAAGATGCTGCGCGCCAAGCTGTACGAGATCGAGATCCAGAAGCGCAATGCCGAGAAGGATGCACTCGAGGCTTCCAAGTCCGACATCGGCTGGGGCAGCCAGATCCGCAACTACGTGCTCGACCAGTCACGCATCAAGGACCTGCGCACCGGCATCGAACGCAGCGATACGCAGAAGGTGCTCGACGGCGACATCGACGAGTTCATCGAGGCGAGCCTGAAATCCGGCCTCGAGGCCGGTGCGAAGCGTGCCGACGCCTGAGGCGTCGTTCGCGGATCGAAGAGCGTTCCAGGGTGTGCAGCGGGTGCAGGTATGAGAGAGGGCAATGATGAGCAACGGGAACGTCACGCTCGCCGATGGCGGGCATCCGCAGGTCGAAGCAACGCTCGTCGCACCTGACGAGAACCGCCTGGTCGCCGAACGCCGCGAGAAGCTGCGTGCGCTGCGCGGGCAGGGCATTGCGTATCCGAACGATTTCCGCCGAGAGCACTACGCCGGCGACCTGCAGGCCGAGTTCGCCGATACGGATCGCTGGACGGCCGAATCGCTCGAGGCCAGCGGTCGCGAGGTGTTCCTGGCCGGGCGCCTCGTGGCCAAGCGCGTCATGGGCAAGGCGAGCTTCGCCCAGGTCCAGGACGAATCGGGGCGCATCCAGCTGTTCCTGCAGGCGAGCTCGCTCGGCGATGCCTATGAGGCGTTCAAGGGCTGGGACGTCGGCGACATCGTTGCGGTCGAGGGCGGGCTCACGCGCACGCGCACCGGTGAACTGTCGATAAAAGCCGGCAGCGTGCGCCTGCTCGTGAAGTCGCTGCGCCCGCTCCCGGACAAGTGGCATGGCCTGGCCGATGTCGAGCAGCGCTACCGGCAGCGCTATGTCGACCTGATCGTGACGCCCGAGGCGCGCGAGGTGTTCGTCAAGCGCTCGAAGATCATCCGGGCCATCCGCATGTGGCTCGACGCACGGCGTTTCCTCGAGGTCGAGACGCCGATGATGCACTACATCCCGGGCGGCGCGACCGCGCGGCCGTTCACGACCCATCACAACGCGCTCGACCTCGACCTGTACCTGCGCGTCGCGCCCGAGCTGTACCTGAAGCGGCTCGTTGTCGGAGGCCTCGAGCGCGTCTACGAGATCAACCGCAACTTCCGCAACGAAGGCGTATCGACCCGCCACAACCCCGAGTTCACGATGCTCGAGTTGTACGAGGCCTATGCCACGTACCACGAGGTGATGGACCTGACCGAAAACCTGATCCGCGACGTCGCCAGCGAGGTACTCGGCACGACGCAGGTGCATTGGGAAGGGGCTGCCGTCGATCTCGGTCCGGCCTTCCGCCGCTGGCGCATGGACGAGGCCGTGCGCCACCACAATCCGGCGATCAGCGCGCTCGACTGCACCGATCGCGATGCGCTGCGCGGCCATTGCGATCGTCTCGGCATCCGCTTCAAGCCGAGTTGGGGCTGGGGCAAGCTGCTGCTCGAGATCTTCGAGGCAACCGTGGAGCACACGCTCGTGCAGCCGACGTTCATCACCGACCATCCTGTCGAGGTCTCGCCCCTGGCGCGCTCGAGCGACCACCGGCCCGGATACACCGACCGTTTCGAGCTGTTCGTCAACGGCAAGGAACTGGCGAACGGCTTCTCCGAACTCAACGATCCGGAAGACCAGGCCGAACGCTTTCAAGCACAGGTCGACGCGAAGGACGACGGAGACGATGAAGCCATGCACTTCGACGCCGACTACATCCGCGCACTCGAAGTCGGGCTCGCACCGACCGGTGGCCTCGGCGTCGGCATCGATCGCGTGGTCATGATGCTGACCGGCTCGGAGTCGATTCGCGACGTGCTGCTGTTCCCGTACATGCGTCCACAGGGTTGATTCGCGCTGCCGGGCCGCCTCAATGTGAACGTGTGTTACCCCCGCTCCGAGCGGTTGTGATAGCCTCGCCGCCTGAATCGAACGTAGTGTGGCTGTCGGCACCGGTGGGGTGAGGAGGTGCCGATCTGCATCCGCAGCGCCGATGCTGCGCATGGCGCGGTTTCGCCGGCCGCGTGGAGAGCGTGCCTTGAATGTACTGATCGTCGACGATCAACCGTCTGCCCGAACGATGCTGCGGCATGTCATCGAGGGCATCGGTCCGACCGTCCACGTATCGGACTTCGGAAATCCGATCGATGCCTTGCGCTGGTCGGAAGCCCACACGCCCGACCTGCTGCTGCTCGACTACCGCATGCCCGAGATGGACGGCCTGGAGTTCGCGCGCCGTTTCAGACGTCCGCTGTCACGTCGTGACGTGCCGATCGTGTTGATCAGCGTGGTCGGCGACGAGCCGGTACGCCAGGCCGCGCTCGATGCCGGGGTGATCGATTTCCTCGTCAAGCCGGTCCGCCCGCGCGAATTGCGTTCACGCTGCAAGAACCTGTTGCAGATGCGCCGTCAGGGCGAGACGGTCAAGGAGCGCGCCCGCTCGCTCGAGCAGAAGGTCCTCGAGGGCGTGCAGGAGGTCGAGCAGCGCGAGCGCGAGATGCTGTTCCGCCTCGCCAAGGCGATCGAGTACCGGGATTTCGGCACCGGCTTGCACTTGTTGCGCATGGCGCGCTATTCGGAGCTGATCGCCGAGGAACTCGGCATGGTCGAGGAAGATGTACGCATTCTGACCTTGGCCGCTCCGCTCCACGACATCGGCAAGATCGGCGTACCGGATTCGATCCTGCTCAAGCGGGGCAGTCTCACCGATGCCGAGATGGCGATCATGCGCAAGCATCCGCTGATCGGCTTCGAGATCCTGCGTGACAGCCAGAGCCGTTTCATCCAGACCGGGGCCCAGATCGCCCTGCGCCACCATGAACGCTGGGACGGCAGCGGCTATCCGGATGGCCTGAAGGGCGAGCAGATTCCGCTCAATGCACGCATCGTCGCGATTGCCGACGTGTTCGACGCATTGACCTCGGAACGGCCGTACAAGGCGGCCTGGAGCAACGACGAGGCGTTCGGATACATCGACGAACACTCTGGCACGCTTTTTGATCCTTCCTGCGTCAGAGTTTTGCTGGCCAATCAGGCGAGGATCGTGGACATCCAGCAAGCCAGACTCGCTCCGCCGGGACTTGGACTCTGAGATTCCCGGCTGGGCCGCAGGAGGTGGCCGGATGCATTCCGCGTTGAGGCAGATCCAGCAGCGCTTCGAGAAGCGTCCCGACAGCGAGCACGGGCAGGCGTTCGTGCGCCTGGCGATCAACGCCGTATGCCTGATCTACCTGCTCGGCCTGACCAGCGCGCGCGGCCTGACCGGCGAGATCCTGCCGAGCGCACTGCTGATCCTGCTCGGCGAGACCATCATCGGCTCGGCGATCCTCGTCCACATGGCGTTCAAGCCGGGGATCTCGCACGCGCGTCGCTGGGTCGGCATGATCACCGACTACGCAGCAATGGGCGCGATGATGATGCTCGGGCCCGAGCTCGCCCCGCTGTATGTCGTGTTCCTGTGGGTGACGATCGGCAATGGCCTGCGCTACGGGCCGCGCTTCCTGATGGCGGCGGTGTGCCTGGCGTTCCTTTCGTTCCTGTCCGTCATCCTCGTCACGCCGTACTGGCAACAGAATCTCTCGCTCGGCTGGGGCCTGCTGGCCGGGCTCGTGGCGATACCGGCCTACCTGACCTCGCTGCTGCGCGCGCTGACGAGCGCGACCGAGGAAGCGCGTCGCGCCAACGAAGCGAAGAGCCTGTTCGTCGCGAACATGAGCCACGAGTTCCGCACTCCGCTCAACGGCATCGTCGGCATGTCCGAACTGCTCGTGACGACACGACTCAGCGCCGAGCAGCGCGAATGCGCCGAAGTCATGCAGGCCTCGGCGCGATCGTTGCTGACGCTGGTCGAGGACGTGCTCGACATTTCGGCGATCGAGGCCGGCAAGCTCAAGCTCCACGAGTCCGAGTTCAGGCTTTCGGACCTCCTGCGCGGCGTCCAGCTGATGCTGCAGCCGACCGCGATCGACAAGGGGCTATCGTTCAACGTGCGCGTGGCTGCGGACGTCCAGGACAACCTCGTCGGCGACGTCGACCACCTGCGCCAGATCCTCGTCAACCTCGTGTCCAACGCGATCAAGTTCACCGACCACGGCCGTGTCATGGTCGAGGTCGAGCGGATCGAAGGGTCGGATGCCCATTCACGCCTGCGCTTCAGCGTCGAGGATTCCGGCATCGGAATTCCGGAAGAGGCGCAGAAGCGCATCTTCCAGGCCTTCGAGCAGGCCGACCGTGGCCATGCACGCCGTTTCGGCGGTACCGGCCTCGGCACGACGATCGCGAAGTCACTGACCGAGCTGCTCGGTGGTTCGATCGCCTTCGAGAGCAAGGAAGGCGTCGGATCGCGTTTCTGGATCGAGGTCGGATTCCGCCACGCGGTGGAGCGCACCCGCGCCCGGATCGCCGAGGTCGTCCCGGGTGGCGAGAACGTCATCGCGTTCGACGATCCATTCGTCCGTCATCGCGCGCGCGTGCGCCCGCTGCGGCTGCTGGTCGCCGACGACCAGCCTGCCAACCTCACCGTGTTGTCCCGACTGCTCGAGAAAGGCGGCCATCAGGTGCGCGCGGTGTACAGCGGCAGCGAGGTGCTGTCGACACTCGAACGCGAGTCATTCGATGCAGTGATCATCGACCTGCACATGCCCGGCATCAGCGGCATCGAGACGATCAAGCAGGCCCGCATGATGGAGGCGGGGCGTGAACGCACGCCGTTCATCGTCCTCAGCGCCGATGCGACGTCGAGCACGCTGCGCTCGGCCGAGCGCGCCGGTGCGCGCGCCTACCTGACCAAGCCGATCGCGACGGGCAAACTGCTCGACGCACTCGCCGACATCGCGCTCGGGGAGGCTCCACAGGAGGTCGCGGCGTTCAACCACGCCGAAACCGTGGACGACGACATCGTTTCCCGGCGCGTGCTCGAAGATCTCGATGAGCTGCAACTCGGCGACGATTTCGTCGCGCTGTTCATCGACGAGTGCCTGCGCGATTCACTGATCTGCATCGGCGATCTCGAGAAGACCGCGGAGGCGGGTCAGTGGGATGCGTTCCGCGACCAGTGCCATGCCCTCAAGGGAGTGGCGGGAAACATGGGGGCGACGCGTCTTGCCGGCATGGCTTCGGAAGCGATGCGGCTGGGCAACTGGGAACTGTCGCGTGAGTGGCGCCCACGTGTGCTGGGCTTGCGTGAGCAACTCGAGAAGGCGAGGGGCGCGCTGAAGTCGCGGCCGAAACAGGTTCGCGACGAGGTGGAGCCGGACCGCCGTTGATGCGGCCCCACCTCGTGTCGATCAGCGCGGCACGCGAGTCACCCAGCTACCTGCCGTGCAACCGGCGCGGTTTCGGCTGAGGCGCTGCCGGAAACGACGTTGACCGGCCGCTTTTCCTGCGCACGAACCAGGCGCTCCATGGTGCGCAGCGACTTCTCGCCGAGCTGCAGCGCCGTGTCGACCCATATTTCGGTCACCTGCATGAGCTCGGTCAGGCTGACCGGCTGGGCGATCTCGCGCACCCGGTTCATCGCGCCGCGGGCATGCGAAATGCGCTGGTTGCGGCGGATGACGTCGTTGACCGCCTGCACGCCATCGCCGCGCGGCACGAGCACATCGACGATGCCGAGGCGATGCAACTCTTCGCTCGAATAAACCGCTCCGTCGAGCATCATTTCCTCGGCGAACTTCGGGCTCACGCGCTTGCACAGGAACGAGTAGGCCCCCATGCCAGGAAAGAGGTCGAACAGGACTTCGGGGAAGCCCATGCCGACGCCCTCCTCGGCAACGATCGTCTGGCACGACAAGGCCGCTTCGAAGCCGCCGCCGAGTGCGTCACCCTGGACCAATGCGATCGAGTGCGCGTTCCGGTTGAGGTGCACGTGAAACGCGTGCACGCCCTCGACACACTGGCGCGCATAGGCCAGCAGGTGTTCGCGGTTGCGTTCGCGGATCAGGCGGCAGAAAAGGTCGAGATCCCCACCGAGATTGAAGACATCGGCATCCGATGCCAGCACCACGTGCGCCAGGCGGGATTCGCCGCGGCTGGCGCTGGCTGTCAGCTTGTCGGCCGTGCGCTTCTGGAACTCGCGGACTTCCTTGATCAGATGCGACGAGAAGCACGCACGATAGCCGGTTTCCTTCGGAAAACGGCGCGCATGCATGAAGCACCAGTGGCTGTTGGTCAGGACGTCTTCCTCCGCGCGCAGCAGACGGAAGTCCTGGTCACGGCGGAGCATTTCTACGGCGGTCATGGGGGCATTCCTTGAGGACGATGCGCCACCCGCCGGATCGCTCGGATTGAGCGGCAAATGCTGATTTTTACTGCGTTTCCCCCTGGGTCACGCAGGCGACCGCGGTCAGTCTAAACCAATTTTCACAGTCAGCCGGGAAGCCCCGAGCGGCATTTTGTGATGAATTCCGCACTTTGCTCGTGTCGCCGTTACCGTTCAGGTGACGCCATTCAGTGCTTGCTTAGGAAACGTTCGATTCACAACGGCGGCGTGCCGCGGCACTATTGCCGGTCAGGACGGATGCGCGCCGGAGGGGCGATGCCGATGCCCGAAGAGTTCGATTCGCAACGCAGTCGCCATGCGCGCATTCCGATGCACTCGATGGTGCTGGTCAGCAAGGGCGCGAACGCCTGGACCTCCGAGATCGAGAACATCTCGGCCACGGGCGTCCTGGTTTCGAGGCCCGACGACTGGACCGGCAACGCCGGCGATACCTGCGCTCTCGATCTCCTGCTCGGCGACGACCTGCATATCCACCTCGAGGCATCGGTGGTGCGCGTGACTGCGCAGTTCGTGGGCTTTGCCTACACCCACATACCGGAGAGCAAGGAAGCCGCGCTGTGGACCCTGCTCGGCCGCTTCGCCGACCAGGTGGAGCGACCGACGGAAGAGTGAGGAATCGCGCGGCCTTTCAGGCCGTCTCCGATGCCGGAGCGGCGGCGGCTTCACGAAGCTCGCGGCGCAGGATCTTCCCGACATTGGTCTTCGGCAGCGAGTCGCGGAACTCGATGTAGCGGGGCTGCTTGTAGCCCGTCAGCTCGTTGCGGCAGTGCGTGCGGATGTCGTCGGCGGTCAGCGAAGGGTCCTTCTTCACGACGACCAACTTGACGGCCTCGCCGGATTTTTCGTCCGGCACGCCGATCGCGGCGACTTCCAGCACGCCCGGCAACAGGGCGACGACATCCTCGATCTCGTTCGGATACACGTTGAATCCGGAAACGAGGATCATGTCCTTTTTGCGGTCGACGATATAGAAGAATCCGCGCTCGTCCATGCGCGCGATGTCGCCGGTATGCAGCCAGCCGGACGCATCGATGACCTTGGCGGTTTCCTCGGGCCTGTTCCAATAGCCTTTCATGACCTGAGGCCCGCGCACGCAGAGCTCGCCGACGCCGCCGACCGCGAGGAGGTTGCCGTCATCGTCCTGGACCGACACCTCGGTCGAGGGCACGGGCAAACCGATCGAGCCGTTGTACTCGCTGAGGTCGAGAGGGTTGATGCATACCGCGGGCGAGGTCTCGGTGAGCCCGTACGCCTCGGCGAGCGTGCATCCGGTGACCTTCTTCCAGCGCTCGGCTACCGCACGCTGCACGGCCATGCCGCCACCGAGGGTCATGCGCAGGTTGGAGAAGTCGAGCTGGTCGAAGCCGGGCGTGTTCAACAGCCCGTTGAAGAGCGTGTTGACGCCGGTGAGGCTGGTATAGCGCACCTTGCCGAGTTCCGCGACGAAGCCCTTCATGTCGCGCGGGTTCGTGATCAGGTGGTTGTGGCCGCCGATCTTCATGAAGGTCAGGCAGTTCGCCGTCAGCGCGAAGATGTGGTAGAGCGGCAATGCGGTGACGATGACTTCCTCGCCTTCGCGCATGTCGCCGCCGATCCAGGCCGAGGCCTGCTGCATGTTGGCGATCATGTTGCGGTGGGTGAGCATCGCGCCCTTGGCGACGCCCGTCGTTCCGCCGGTGTATTGGAGGAACGCGATGTCCTCGGGGCCTACGTTCGTCTTCGGCAGGGCGGCGCGACGCCCCCGTTCGAGAGTGTCGTTGAATCGGATGGCAGAAGGAATCGAGTACTCCGGCACCATCTTCTTGACGTGGCGCACGACGAAGTTCGTGATCTGCGCCTTCGGGAATCCGAGCAGGTCGCCGAGGCCGGTCGTGACGACCTGCCTGACCTGCGTGCTGCCGACGACGCCGGCGGCGACATGGGCGAAGTTGTCGAGCACGATCAGCACGCTCGCGCCCGAATCGTCGAGCTGGTGCTTGAGCTCGCGTGCCGTGTACATCGGGTTCGTGTTGACGACGGTGAGCCCGGCACGCAGTGCCCCGCAGATCGCAATCGGGTACTGCAGCACGTTCGGCATCATCATCGCGACGCGGTCGCCCTTGGCGAGCTTGAGGTCGTTGACGAGATACGAGGCGAAGCGACGGCTCAGTTCGTCGAGGTCGCCGTAACTGAGCGTCCGGCCCATGTTCGAGAAGGCCGGCCGGTGCCGGAAGCGGTCGAAACAGGTTTCGAGCAGGTTGGCGATCGAGGCGAATTCGTTGAGGTCGATTTCAGCGGCGACTCCCTTCGGGTAGTAGGCCAGCCACGGTCGATCGTTGTTGCCTGACATGGATTCCTCCGCGAGCCGCGGGACTTGGCACGCGCGCCGACCGGCCGCGCCATACCGTCGCGTATCGGCCCGATTGCAGCACAGTGCGCGAATGGGCGGCAAGGCGCAGCGCAACGCGAACCCGGCTTGCGGGCCGCGTCAGCCCATGCGAGGGTTCGCGTGGGATAGCCAGGACCCTGCATGCCGGCCAAGTCGTGGGCAGCCATCGTCATCGTCATCGTCGGCGCCATGCTCGCGGTCGCCTGCAGCCGGCCGCCCGACGAGGAGCGTATCCGCGTCGCGATCGCCGACATGCAAACTGCGCTCGAGGAGGCTCGCCCGGGCGATTTCATGCGCCATGTCAGCGAGGATTTCACCGGATCCGACGGCGGTGTCGATCGCGAGGCCCTGCACAACCTGCTGCGTGCCCAGGTGCTTGCCAACGAACGCATCGGCATCGTCACCGGGCCGCTCGAGTTCGAGCGCACGCTCGATCGCATGACCGTGAGCGTCACCGCGACGTTCACCGGCGGAAATGCGCGCTGGCTGCCAGAACGCGGGGCTGTGTACCGGGTGACCAGCGGCTGGCGAGAAACCGGTGGCCAATGGCGCTGCTTCAATGCGCAGTGGGAACGGGCATTCTGAAACCATGCCCCGGGCGCTCGGCCCGGGGCGGTGGTCCGCATCAGTTGCCCGCGTGCGCGAGCTGGCGCAGTACGTAGTGCAGCAGCCCGCCATGGCGGAAGTATTCGACCTCCTTCGGCGTCAGGAGCAACACCTTCGCCTCGAAGCGTCGTTCGCTGCCATCCGCACGCCGCGCCACGACGGTCGCCGTGCGCGCGATGCCGTCCTCGAGACCGAGGATGTCGAACACTTCAGAGCCATCGAGCCCGAGCGCCTGTGCGTTCTCGCCGTGGTCGAACTGCAGCGGGAGCACGCCCATGCCGACGAGATTGGCGCGATGGATGCGTTCGAAGCTTTCGGCGATCACGGCCCTCACGCCGAGCAGCATCGCACCCTTGGCGGCCCAGTCGCGCGACGAGCCCGTGCCGTACTCCTTTCCGGCCAGCACGACGAGCGGGACGTGATCGGCCTTGTACTTCATCGCCGCGTCGTAGATCGCCAGCTTCTCGGCTGCTCCGCCGCCCTTCGGCCGATACAGCGTGTTGCCGCCTTCCTCGCCACCGAACATGAGGTTCTTGATGCGGATGTTGGCGAAGGTCCCGCGGACCATGACATCGTCGTTGCCGCGGCGGCTGCCGTAGCTGTTGAAATCGGCCGGCTGCACGCCGCGGCCGATCAGATAACGTCCTGCCGGCGAATCCTTCTTGATGTTGCCGGCCGGAGATATGTGATCGGTAGTGATCGAATCGCCGAACAGGCCGAGTACGCGCGCACCATGGATGTCCTCGATGCGGCCCACCTGCATGCTCATCCCGTCGAAGTAGGGCGGGTTCTTGATATAGGTCGAGGCGGCATCCCAGACATAGCGTTCGCCGTCGGGTGAATCGATCGTGTTCCAGCGCGCGTCGCCCTTGAACACCTCGGCGTAGTTCTGCGCGAACAGTTCCGGGCCTATCGTGGCGGCGATCGTGTCGCCGATCTCCTTGTTGCTCGGCCAGACGTCGCGCAGATGCACCGGCGTCCCGTCGCTGGCGTGGCCCAGCGGTTCGCGCGTCAGGTCGATGTTGACCGTGCCCGCGATCGCGTAGGCGACGACGAGCGGCGGAGAGGCGAGGTAGTTGGCCTTGACCTCCGGATGCACCCGGCCCTCGAAATTGCGGTTGCCCGACAGCACCGAGGCGACCACGAGTTCGTTCTCGGCAATGCCTTTCGAGACGACCTCGGGAAGTGGCCCCGAATTGCCGATGCAGGTCGTGCAGCCGTAACCGACCACGTAGAAACCGAGCTTCTCGAGATCGTCGAGCACGCCGGCCCTGCGCAGGTAGTCGGTCACGACCAGCGATCCCGGTCCGAGTGAGGTCTTGACCCAGGGCTTCGCACGCAGGCCGAGCTTCGCCGCGTTGCGCGCCACGAGGCCCGCGGCGAGCATGACGGCGGGATTGGAGGTGTTCGTGCACGACGTGATCGCGGCGATCACCACCGAACCGTCGCACAGTTCGGCGTCGACGTCGTCGATGCGGATTTTCGAGATCGGCTTGGCCGCGAGTCGCCCGGCCTGCGGTTGGTCGCCACCCTCGGCGTCCATTTCCGCAACCGCGCCGCCGACCTTCGGCTTGCGGTTCGCGATCAGCGGAGCGAGGTTGTCGTTGAAGTTGGCGTGCACGTCCTCGAGCAGGACGCGGTCCTGCGGTCGCTTCGGGCCGGCGAGGGAAGGGCGCACGCTCGCCATGTCGAGTTCGAGATTCGACGAATAGCGCGCCTGCGGCGAGCCGGGCTCGTGCCACAGGCCTTGTGCCCGGGCATAGGCTTCGACCAGGGTCACCTGCGCCTCGCTGCGGCCGGACAGGCGAAGATAGTCCAGCGCCTCGGCATCGATCGGGAAAATGCCGCAGGTCGCTCCGTACTCCGGTGCCATGTTGCCGATCGTCGCGCGGTCGGCCAGCGGCAGATGCTGCAGGCCGTCGCCGTGGAACTCGACGAACTTGCCGACCACGCCGTGCTTGCGCAGCATCTGGGTGACGGTGAGGACGAGGTCGGTCGCCGTGCTGCCCTCGGGCAGACGGCCCGTCAGGCGGAAGCCGACGACCTGCGGGATCAGCATCGACGACGGCTGGCCGAGCATTGCCGCCTCGGCTTCGATGCCGCCGACGCCCCAGCCGAGCACGCCGATTCCGTTGATCATCGTCGTATGCGAATCGGTGCCGAACACGGTGTCGGGATAGGCGAGCATCTCGCCGTCGTGTTCGACCGTCATGACCACGCGCGCGAGCTTCTCCAGGTTGACCTGATGGACGATGCCGGTGTTCGGAGGCACGACCTTGAAGTTGCCGAACGCCTTCTGTCCCCAGCGCAGGAACGCATAGCGCTCGTGGTTGCGTTCGAACTCGATCTTGCCGTTGAGGTCGAGCGCATCAGGGCGGCCGTACACGTCGACCTGCACCGAATGGTCGATGACGAGCTCCGACGGAATGAGCGGGTTGATGCGCTCGGCCTTGCCGCCCAGACGAACCATCGCGTCGCGCATCGCCGCGAGGTCGACCACGCAAGGGACGCCGGTGAAGTCCTGCAGGACCACGCGCGCCGGCATGAAGGCGATTTCGGTGTCCGGTTCCGCGGCCGGATCCCAGTGCGCGACGGCCTCGATGTGATGGGGCAGCACGCTGACACCGTCCTCGCATCTCAGCAGGTTCTCGAGCAGGATCTTCATCGAGTACGGCAGGTGAGCGAAACCGCCCTTCGGGTCGAGTCGCTCGGCGAGCGCGGGAAGGCTGTAGTACGCAAGACGCCGACCATCTACCTCGAGGCTGCGGCGGGTGGCGAAGGAATCACTCATGGGGTGGCTCCTGTGGCTGTGTTCGGTGGCGCCGACTCGGGTCCGCTGACCGCGGTTGCGTTGGCCATTATCCGCGCTTGCGACGAATACCTCGAACCGCAGGCAGGTCCGAGCACTTCCGGGCCAAGCCGGATTGGCCCGCACCGGTGGAAGTATGCGAAACAAAGTATGTACAATGTTCGCATACTCAAGAGGACGCACCAATGGAAGCGACGGTCGCCGAGCGTGGCCAGATCACCCTTCCGAAGGCTGTGCGCGACGCGCTCGGCCTGGTCAAGGGTTCCACCCTCAAGGTCGAACTCGAGGGCGGGCGCATCATCCTGCGCAAGAACGTCGATGATGCGATCTCGCGGGCGCGCGGACGCTTCAAGCTGCCGGCCGGTGTGACGACCGACGACATCATGCGCGAACTGCGCGGACGCGCACCGGGCGATCCGGTCGAGCCGTGATAGCGATCGATTCTTCCGTCCTCATCGACCTGCTCGGCGACGATGCAGGCATGGCCGACGCGGCCGAGCAATGCGTGCGCGAGGCACTCGCGCGCGGGCCCGTCGTCCTTTGCGACGTGGTCGTCAGCGAGATCACCGCAGGACTCGGCCACGGCGCCGACATCATGGATGTCGTCGAGGAAATGGGCATGGGTTACCTGCCGGTCGAGCGCCGTGCCGCGATCCGTGCGGGCGAAATGCAGCGGCGCTACAAGGAACGCCGCCGAACGGCCGGGCAGGCCGGGCCGTTGCCGCGAACCGTCCCCGATTTCATCGTCGGCGCGCACGCGCTCCTGCAGTGCAGCGCTCTGATCACGCGCGATGCCGGTTTCTTCCGCGACTACTTCAAGGGCTTGAAGTTGATCGTGCCGAAGCCGCTCGCCGATTCCCGTTGATTTTCCGCTCTTTCCGGAGATGCCACCCATGTTGGAAGCCTATCGCCACCACGTCGCCGAGCGCGCTGCGCTGGGCATCCCGCCGCTGCCGCTGACCGCGCAGCAGACCGCCGCCGTCATCGAACTGCTCAAGGCGCCGCCGGCCGGCGAGGAAGCCTTCCTCGTCGATCTCGTCACGAATCGGGTGCCGGCCGGTGTCGACGATGCGGCCAAGGTCAAGGCCTCGTATCTCGCGGCGCTCGCCTTCGGCACCGAGAAGAACGCGCTGATCGGACGCGCCCGCGCGACCGAACTGCTCGGCACGATGCTCGGTGGCTACAACATCCACCCGCTGGTCGAACTGCTCGACGATGCCGAGGTCGGTGCGGTCGCCGCCGGTGCGCTCAAGCACACGCTGTTGATGTTCGATGCGTTCCATGACGTGCAGGAGAAGGCCGAGAAGGGCAATGCGAACGCGAAGGCCGTACTGCAGAGCTGGGCGGACGCCGAATGGTTCACCACGCGTGCGGAGGTCCCGCAGAGCCTGAACATCACCGTGTTCAAGGTGCCGGGCGAGACCAATACCGACGATCTTTCGCCGGCGCCCGACGCGACCACGCGTCCCGACATCCCGTTGCACGCGCTGGCCATGCTGAAGAACAAGCGTGACGCCGCACCCTTCGAGCCGGAGGAAGACGGCAAGCGCGGACCGATCCAGGCCATCCTCGACCTCAAGTCGAAAGGACACCTCGTCGCCTACGTCGGCGACGTGGTCGGCACCGGCTCGTCGCGCAAGTCGGCGACCAACTCGGTGCTGTGGTGGACCGGCGAGGATATTCCGTACATCCCCAACAAGCGCTTCGGTGGTGTCTGCCTCGGCAGCAAGATCGCACCGATCTTCTACAACACGATGGAAGATGCCGGGGCGCTGCCGATCGAGCTCGACGTTTCGCAGATGAACCAGGGCGATGTCGTCGAACTGCGTCCGTACGAGGGCAGGGCGCTCAAGGACGGCCGCGTCATCGCCGAGTTCCAGGTCAAGTCCGACGTGCTGTTCGACGAGGTGCGCGCCGGTGGCCGCATTCCGTTGATCGTCGGTCGTGGCCTCACCGCCAAGGCCCGCGAGGCGCTCGGTTTGCCGCCATCGACGCTGTTTCGGCTGCCACAGCAGCCGACCGACAGCGGCAACGGCTACACGCTCGCGCAGAAGATGGTCGGTCGCGCCTGCGGACTGCCGGAAGGGAAGGGCGTGCGGCCCGGAACCTATTGCGAACCGAAGATGACCTCGGTCGGATCGCAGGACACCACCGGCCCGATGACGCGCGACGAACTCAAGGACCTCGCCTGCCTCGGCTTCAGTGCGGATCTCGTCATGCAGTCGTTTTGCCACACCGCGGCCTATCCGAAGCCGGTCGACGTCAAGACCCACCACACCCTGCCGGATTTCATCTCGACGCGCGGCGGCATCTCGCTGCGTCCGGGCGATGGCATCATCCACAGCTGGCTCAACCGCATGCTGCTACCCGACACGGTCGGCACCGGCGGCGATTCGCACACGCGCTTCCCGATCGGCATCTCGTTCCCGGCCGGCTCGGGTCTCGTCGCGTTCGCCGCGGCGACCGGCGTGATGCCGCTCGACATGCCCGAATCGGTGCTGGTGCGGTTCAAGGGCAGCCTGCAGCCCGGGGTGACCCTGCGCGACCTCGTCCACGCGATCCCGCTGTATGCGATCAAGGCCGGCCTGCTGACCGTCGAGAAGCAGGGCAAGAAGAACATCTTCTCGGGACGCATCCTCGAGATCGAAGGCTTGCCGAACCTCAAGATCGAGCAGGCGTTCGAACTGGCCGACGCCTCGGCCGAGCGCTCGGCGGCCGGTTGCACGGTGCGCCTGGACAAGGCTCCGATCATCGAATACATCACCTCGAACGTCACCCTGCTCAAGTGGATGATCGCCGAGGGTTACAAGGACCCGCGGTCGCTCGCGCGCCGCATTCGCAAGATGGAGGAGTGGCTCGCCGATCCGAAGCTCCTCGAGCCGGACGCCGATGCCGAGTATGCCGCCGTGATCGAGATCGACCTCGCCGACATCGTCGAGCCGATCGTGTGCTGCCCGAACGACCCGGACGATGCGAAGACACTCTCCGACGTGGCCGGCGCCAAGATCGACGAGGTGTTCATCGGCTCGTGCATGACGAACATCGGCCACTTCCGGGCCGCCGCGAAGCTCCTCGAGGGCAAGCGCGACATCCCGACGCGCCTGTGGGTGGCTCCCCCGACGCGCATGGATGCCGCCCGGCTGACCGAGGAAGGCCATTACGGCACCTTCGGCACCGCCGGCGCGCGCATGGAAATGCCGGGTTGTTCGCTGTGCATGGGCAACCAGGCGCAGATCCGCGAAGGCGCCACGGCGATGAGCACGAGCACGCGCAACTTTCCGAACCGACTGGGCCGCAACACCAACGTCTATCTCGGCTCGGCGGAGCTCGCGGCAATCTGTTCGCGCCTCGGCCGCATCCCGACCCGCGACGAGTACATGGCCGACATCGGCGTGATCAACGCGAACGGGGAGAAGATCTACCGCTACATGAACTTCGACCAGATCGAAGAGTTCCGTTCGCAGGCCGATACCGTGGCGGCCTGATCGCGCCGGCGGCGAGCCCGCAGTCGTCGGCGGGTTCGCCCGGTTGGACGCGTGTCGACGAAGCCTCGGGATGACGCTTCGGCGGGAATCCCTATACTGGCGCGTCACGGGCCTCCGATGGCGGCCCTCCGCCAGTCCATCCCGCGCGGGTGGCGCGGACCATCGAGGTGGTCGCACGGAATGCAGCAGTTCGAACCGTTCACCGGGGTGGCCATCGCCGCCGACGCACGCGCGCCCGAGCCGGCCGATGCCGTGGCTCGCGAGCTGCTCGGCGTCACGGGCATGGCGGAACTCGATGCCTGGCTCGGGCGCTCCGCAAAGGCGCGCTTCGGCATCGCCGCGGTGCATCTCGCCTGGAGCCTGGGCCCGGCCGAGTCGGACGCGCGACCGATCGAACCGCGCGATGCGCTCGCATGCCTGGACGAACGCCAGCGCGAGGGACTCGCTGGCCATGCACTCGAGCTTGTCGTCGAGCCGCTCGAACTCGCCCGCGCGGACGATGGTTCGCGTGCCTGGGTGGTTCGCGCCGGCGATCCGGACGATGCGCAGCGGTGGTCGCGGTTCAGCGCCGATGTCGCCGCCGCCGCCGATGGCCTGATCGAGGTCGAACGACTGCGTCGTTCCGTGCGGCGCATCGAGCGCGCCGAGCACGTCCAGCGCGCCCTGTTCGCGATCGCCACGATGGCGAGCAGCGACCTCGACATGCCGGACATGCTGCGCGGAATCCACGGCATCATCGGCGAGCTGACCTACGCCGAGAATTTCTTCATCGCGCTGTATCGACCCGAAAGCGACAGCCTGCGCTTCCTCTATGTCGTCGACACCGTCGACACGACGTACCTCGATACCTCGCTCGATCTTCCGCTCGATGCGATCCCGGACAGCCTCACCGTGGCGATGATCCGCAGCGGCGAGGCCCAGACGGGCCCATCGGCCGAGATCCGTCGTCGCCTCGGCATCGGCTACAACCCGGAACTCGGACCGGAGTGCGAGGATTGGCTCGGCGTGCCGATGGTCGGTATCGGCGGAACGCGTGGCGCGATCGTCGTGCAGAGCTATCTGCCGCACATCCGCTACAGCGAGCAGGATCGCGTCCTGCTGCAGTACGTCGCCCAGCACGTCCTCACCGCACTCGAACGCAAGCAGGCCCAGGAGGAACTCGAGTCGCGTGTCGTCGAGCGCACCCGCGAACTCGCCGATGCAAACGACGTCCTGCAGCGCGAGGTTGCCGAACGCGAGCGCGGCGCGCGCGTGCAGAGCGCGCTGTTCCGGATCGCCGAACGCGCCAGCACCGCCGGCTCGCTCGACGAGTTCCATGCCGCCGTGCATTCGATCGTCGGCGAGCTGCTCAACGCGCGAAACTTCTACATCGCACTCGTGTCGGCCGACGGCGAGTCACTCGACTTCCCGTACTCCGTCGACGAGATCAATCCCGTCCGGCCCAGCCGACGCCCCGTGAACGGCATCACCGAGTACGTCTTGCGCACCGGCAAGGCACTGCTGGTCGAGCGCAAGGGCATCGAGGCCATGATCGAAGCCGGTCTCGTGCAGAGCTTCGGCCCGCCGGCGCGTTCGTGGCTCGGCGTGCCGCTGATCTGCGACGACCGCACGGTCGGCGTGCTCGCCGTGCAGAGCTACACCGACGATACACGCTTCACGCACGCCGATCAGGAGCTGTTGACGTTCGTAGCCTTCCACATCGCCAACGGGCTCGAGCGCAAGCTGACCCAGGAGTCCCTGCGTCGCGCCTATACCGAACTCGAAGGCCGTGTCGAGGAGCGTACACGCGAGCTCGGTCGCGCCAATCGCGACCTGACTCGCCAGATCGGCGAGCGCGAGCGGGTCGAGGCGCGATTGATGCATCAGGCATTGCACGACGTGCTGACGGGCCTGCCGAATCGCGCCCTGCTGCTCGATCGACTCGACAGCGCCCTGGCCCGCTATCGCGACGACCCCTCGCAGTCGTTCGCCGTGCTGTTTCTCGACCTCGACCGCTTCAAGGTCGTCAACGACAGCGTGGGCCACCTCGTCGGCGACGAGTTGCTGAAGCAGGTCGCGCAACGTCTCGCCAGCGCGAGTGGTGCCGACCTCGTCGCCCGCCTCGGCGGGGACGAGTTCGCGGTACTGATCGAGAACCTGCCGGACACCAGCCGCGCCACTGCGGTGGCCGAGAAGCTGCTCGCGACCTTGATCGAGCCCGTCCGCGTGGGCGACAAGGAGATGTTCACGTCGGCCAGCATCGGCATCGCCCATGCCGATGCGCACTACACGCGTGCCGAGGAACTGCTGCGTGACGCGGATGCCGCGATGTACCGGGCCAAGGCGCATGGCCGCCAGCGCCACGAGGTATTCGACGAAAGGCTGCGCACCGAGGCGTTGCGTGCGCTCGATCTCGAGGGTGAACTGCGTCGCGGGATCGCGCGCGCCGAGTTCGAGCCGCACTTCCAGTCGATCGTCGCGCTTGATGACGGCCGCATCGTCGGCTACGAGGCGTTGCTGCGCTGGCGACATCCGGAACGCGGCCTGTTGCGGCCCGAGGACTTCCTCGCCGCGGCCGAGGAGAACGGCTGCATCGAGCAGATCGATTGGCAACTCTTCGCGATGGCCTGCGAACAGGCGCGCGCGCTGCCGCCGGGCACTTACGTTTCGATCAACGTTTCCGCCCGCCGCCTGCGTTCCGCCGGTTTCGACGACCTCGCCCTGCGCATGATCGAGGCCAGCGGACTGTCACCGCATCGCGTGCGCCTCGAGATCACCGAGGGCGCACTGCTGGACGAGCCCGAGACGATGCGCCGGATCCTGCTGCGGTTGCGCTACGCCGGCGTACTGGTCCAGCTCGACGATTTCGGCACCGGATATTCGTCGCTCAGCTACCTGCACCGATTCCCCATCCATTCCTTGAAGATCGACCGTTCGTTCGTCGCCGATCTCTCCGCACGCGGCAGCACCTCGGCGGTCGTGCGCGCGATCACGGCGCTCGCCGAGTCGCTCGGCATCGAGCTGATCGCCGAGGGCGTGGAGACACCGTTGCAGCGCCAGCTTCTGCTCGAACTCGGCTGCACGAAAGGGCAGGGTTTCCTGTTTTCGCAACCGGCCCCGATCAGCCAAGTCGCGCAATCAAGCCCCGGATGACGCTGCGGTTCATCCATGGTGGGCGACGATGGAAGCGACCTCCGGGGATGGCACCTTCATGAAGCCAGAGAGCATGGGCACGCTGTGCGTGCTCGGGTTGGCCTTGATCGCAAGCCCGGCCGCTGCCGGCACGGTCGAGATCCACGTTTCGGCCGGTGCAAGCCTGGCCGGATCCCACGATCCGACGCCAGTGGCCTTCGTCGACCTCGCCGGCACACGGCGGCAGGGTCGTCACGCGACGTGGCAGCCGACCCTCACGATCGGCGTAATTCGCGGGCGCGATGGAACCGGCGATCTCGATCGCAACGTCGCTCTGGCCGGCGTCGGCGTACGCCTCGTCGACTGGTGGCGCAATGCGTTCGCAACGGTCGAGGTTGCCGGCGCGACCCAGACGACCGCCGCAATCAGCAGCCATGGCCAGTTCATCACCGGTCTGGGCTGGCAAGGCGATCACCATGTCATCGCGTCGCGCCACATCTCGAATGCCGACCTCGGTGGCGGCAAGAACCTCGGCGAAACGATGCTGCTGGTCGGAGCGCGGTTCTGAGCTGCTGGCCCGTGCATTGTCGCCGGGCGGGAAACGGACTGTCGGCACGCTCGCCGCTGGTGTCGCCGTTGCGCGGCCGCCATCGTGTCGGCCTGTCGACCAAGGGAGCCTTGCAATGATCCGCCACCGCAGATCCGCCGAGCGCGGACATGCCGACCACGGCTGGCTCGACTCACGCCACAGCTTCTCGTTCGGCGGCTACCACGACCCGGCACACGTGCACTGGGGTCCGCTGCGCGTCATCAACGAGGATCGCGTCGCCGGTGGCCAGGGTTTCGGTCGGCATGGCCACCGCGACATGGAGATCATCAGCTACGTGCTGGAAGGCGCGCTCGGTCATCGCGATTCGATGGGCAACACCTCGAGCATCGTGCCCGGCGACGTGCAGCGCATGAGCGCGGGTACCGGAGTCGAGCATTCCGAGTACAACCATCATGCGGCGACCACGCATTTCCTGCAGATCTGGATCATGCCGGATCGCAACGGGGTCGCCCCGTCGTACGAGCAGAAGCACTTCGACGCCGGCGAAAAGCGCGGACGCCTGCGCCTCATCGCCAGCCCCGACGGGAGCGACGGCTCGGTGCGCATCCAGCAGGACGCGCGGCTCCATGCCGGCTTGTTCGACGCGGACGAACGCGCCTCGTTGACGCTCGCGCCCGGCCGGCTCGGCTACGTCCATGTCGCGCGCGGCCAGGCCGTCGTCAACGGCCATGCGCTCGCGGCGGGCGATGCCCTGCTCTACGAGGACGAGCCCTCGATCGACATCAGGGACGGCATCGGCGCCGAACTGCTCGTATTCGATCAGCCACGCTGAGCCTTGCACGCATGCCGGGCGTGACGTCCGGCCACCGGGGAATCGACGCCACCGGCGCGAAACTCAGTACAGAACGCGCGTGCGCAAGGTTCCGGGAATGGCCGCCAGCGCTTCGCGCAAGGCACCGGCCTGGGCGTCGGTGGTCGATGCGTCGACCACGACATAACCGATCGCCGGGTTGGTCTGCAGGTACTGGCCGTCGATGTTGACGTTCTCGCGCGAGAAGATGTCGTTGATGCGCGAGAGCACGCCGGGGACATTGCGATGGATGTGCAGCAGGCGGTGGCTGCGCGGGTGCTCGGGCAGGGTGACTTCGGGAAAGTTCACCGCCGACAGCGTCGAGCCGTTGTCGCTGTAGCGCACGAGTTTGGCGGCAACTTCCAGGCCGATGTTGTCCTGGGCCTCGAGCGTGCTGCCGGCGACGTGCGGGGTCAGGATCACGTTGTCCATGCCGACCAGCGGCGAAGTGAACGCATCGGCGTTGCCTTTCGGCTCGACCGGGAACACGTCGACCGCGGCACCCGCCAGCTGGCCGGATGCCAGCGCCGCCGCCAGCGCGTCGATGTCGACGACCGTGCCGCGCGCCGCGTTGATGAACACAGCCCCGCGCTTCATTCGCGCGAACTGCCGCTGACCCATCATGTCACGCGTCTGGGCGGTCTCCGGCACGTGCAGGCTGACCACGTCGGCGCGTTCGAGCAGGTCATCGAGAGCGGCGACCGCACGCGCGTTGCCGAGGGTCAGTTTCGATTCGATGTCGTGGAAGATGACCTGCATGCCGAGCGCTTCGGCGAGCAGGCCGACCTGGGTCCCGATGTGGCCGTAGCCGACGACGCCGAGCGTCTTGCCGCGTACCTCGAAGCTGCCTGCGGCCGACTTCGACCAGCCGCCGCGATGGCATTCGGCGTTCTTCTGCGGGATGCGCCGCATCAGCAGGATCGCCTCGGCGATGACCAGTTCGGCCACGCTGCGCGTGTTCGAGTATGGCGCGTTGAAGACCGGAATGCCGAGTGCCTGCGCGGCGTCGAGGTCGACCTGGTTGGTGCCGATGCAGAAGCAGCCGACCGCAATGAGCTTCTTCGCCTGCGCGAACACCTCGGCAGTCAGCTGGCTGCGCGAGCGGATGCCGATCAGGTGGGCCTCGGCGATGCGCCGCTTCAATTCATCCTCGGGCAGGGACTTGTCGTGCAACTCGATCTGCGTGTATCCGGCCGCTTCGAAGCTCTCGACGGCCGTGCGGCTCACCCCCTCGAGCAGCAGCACGCGGATGTCCTGTTTCGGAAACGAGGTCTTCTTCATGGTGCGGGGCAGGGCACGAATGGCGCGGGCGGCGGGGCCGGCGACTATGCCAGAACCGGGGCAGCCTGTGCGGCACTGCAGCAGTGGACGCTTGGCCGCCGTGCTGGCAGGCTGCGGTGTCCTTTCCCGCCGTTGCGTCGATGACTGCCGCCCTCGCCGAACTCGCTGCCCAACTGCCGCATCTGGACTTGCGCACCGATGCGGTCGATCTCGAACACTACGGCCGCGACTGGACCCGGCGCTGGACGCCGGCACCGCTCGCGATCGCGCTGCCGACCGGCATCGCCGACGTCCAGGCCATCGTGCGCTGGGCGCGCCGCCATGGCGTGGGGCTCGTCCCGTCGGGCGGCCGTACCGGGCTCTCCGGCGGTGCCGTCGCTGCACGTGGCGAACTGGTGGTCGCCTTCGATCGCATGAACCGCGTGCTCTCCTTCGACGCGGTCGACCGCACGCTCACGGTCGAACCCGGTCTCCCTCTCGAGGCGCTGCAATCGGCGGCGAGGGGGCATGGCCTGTTCTATCCGGTCGATTTCGCCGCACGCGGCTCGTGTTCGATCGGCGGCAACATCGCCACGAACGCCGGCGGCATCCGCGTGATCCGCTACGGCAACACGCGCGAGTGGATCGCGGGGCTCAAGCTCGTCGACGGCAACGGCGATCTGCTCGACCTCAATCGTGGCCTGATCAAGAACTCGAGCGGCTACGACCTGCGCCACCTCGTCATCGGCGCGGAAGGAACGCTCGGCCTCGTCGTCGAGGCGACGATTCGCCTGACCGATCCGCCGCCACCGTCGAATGTCATGGTCTTCGCGGTGCCACGCATGGACGCGCTGATGAAGGTGTTCGACGCGTGTCGGCGTCGACTGAGCCTCGGTGCCTTCGAATTCTTCACCGACCGCGCCTTGCACCACGTCGTCGCGCACGGCGCGCAGCGTCCGTTCGAAGGCGACTCACCGTATTACGTCATCACCGAGTTCGATGCGGCCGACGAAGCCGACCAGGCCACCGCGCTCGAGGTGTTCGAGGACTGCGCAGGGCAGGGCTGGGTCGATGACGGCGTGCTCAGCCAGAGCGACGCCCAGGCCGCCGCGCTGTGGCGGCTGCGCGAAGGCATCACCGAGAGCCTTGCTCCGCATCGGCCGTACAAGAACGATATCTCGATGCGCATCAGCGTCATTCCCGAGTTCATGCGCGAGATGGCGGCCGTCTTCGCGCACGAGTATCCGCACTTCGATGTGGTCTGGTTCGGACACATCGGCGACGGCAATCTGCACATCAACGTGTTGCGTCCGCCTGGACTCGACGACGCGGCGTTCGTGAGCCAGTGCGATCACGTCACCGAACTGCTCGGCGCGCTGCTGCAACGAGTCGGCGGCAGCATCTCCGCCGAACACGGCATCGGCCTGGTCAAGAAGCCGCATCTGGGCAGCACGCGCAGCGCGGCCGAGATCGACGTCATGCGCGGCATCAAGCGCGTGCTCGATCCGGGCGGCCTGTTCAACCAGGGCAAACTGTTCGACTGAGACCGCGGCCCCGCTCGGCCGTAGAGCGGAGCTCGCTCCGCTGCTTTCACCACCTCATCAATAGGTCGGGCACGCCTGGCTCCAGCCGACGTCGGCTCGCAGGCGCCGGCCGCCGGATTGCGGGAAGGGCCGGCGCATCCCTACGATATCCACGACTCCTCCGACGGGCCCTGCGGCGATGCGCGGATTCGACTTCAGCTCCTGGCAGGCGGTCCTGACCACGGTCATCGGCCTCGTCCTCGTGACCCTGCTCGGCGTCGGCGTGCGCCTGCTCGCGATGCAGACCGTGCAGCAACGCCGCGAGCGCGAGAACCGCCAGATCAACGAGCGCCTGCGCACGTTGATCGCCGCCTATCGAACGCTCGGCGGCTCATTCACCGGCAATCTCGCCGTCGATCCATTCCACCTGCGCGACTTGCGCCGACGCAGCGTCGAAGGCAGCGGGATCGACGACGATGGCGAAGCCGAGCCCGGCGCGACCAGCAACGACCGTTCGCGTCGCATCCGCGACGCGGTCGAGGCCGCGTTGTCCGACATCATCCTGCTCGGCACCGAGGACCAGGTGCGACTCGCCGCCACGGCGGCCAGCGAGCTTGCGGCCGGACGCCCGGTGCACACGGCCGAACTCGTCGTGTCCTTGCGCGACTTCATCCGCGACGTGCTCGACCTCGATGCGATCCCGGTCAGCGTCGCGATCCCGCGCCAGGGACCGACCCGGCCGGCGTCGGCGGGTGGCGCAGGCAAGGGCCGCGGCGACGGC
>JAFLDX010000060.1 GCA_017302215.1 Lysobacterales bacterium | reverse complement strand
GGCGGCGGCAGGCCCGGGCTGGCGCTCCGTCGCGCCTGGACCTATCGTCGCGATTCCGCTCGTGCTGGCAAGGTGCGATGAGAATCGCGGTGACGCGCTGATGGCGCAGATGTCGCTCGCCGGCCTGGGGCCCGTCCTGCCGGGCGATCGCCTGTTCTTCGCAGTGTTCCCGGATGCGGCCACGGCTACCCGCGTGCACGAACTCGCCGCACTGCTGCGTCTGCAGCACCGGCTCAAGGGTCGGCTCGTCGATGTCGACCGCCTGCACGTGACCCTGCATCACCTCGGTGACTTCGCGGGCCTGCCCGCCGATCTCGTCGCCGCGGCCCGGCGTGCCGGTGATTGCCTATCGATGCCGTCGTTCGAGGCCTGTTTCGATCGCGTCGGCAGTTTCACCGCGCAGCCGCGCAACCGGCCGTTCGTGCTGCGCGGCGACGCGGCGCTGGCCGACCTCGTCGCCCTGCGCACGACGCTCGGCACGCACATGGCCGCGAACGGTCTCGCGCGCCATGCGCGTTCGGCGTTCACCCCGCACATGACCCTGCTGTACGACGACCGCGCGATCGGCGACGCCGCGATCGAACCGATCCGCTGGCAGGTGCGCGAGCTCGTGCTCGTGCACAGCCTGCTCGGCCAACGGACCCACGTCGCACTCGCGCGCTGGCCGCTCGACGCCTGAACGCTCAGACCACGCGCAGCGGAATCGCGCGCGCCATCGCGGCGCGGTAGTCCTCGCGCTCGGCGCGACAGGCGCGACTGCCCATCGCGAACTCGCGGCAGATGGCCGGCCGTCGGGCGTAGATCGTGCAGTCCAGGCGCAGCGGATCGATGGCCAGGCACCAGCCTTCTTCGTTTTGCGCCATGACTTCAAGGCCGAGTTCACCGCGGTCGACGAGATGGCGCGGCACGTCGTCGGACGGCATCACGACCACGGTCAGGCGACAGCAAACGGCATCGCAGGCCGAGCACGCGACGGTGTGGTCGATCTCCTCATCCGGCGCCGGCAGGTTCATTGGGTGGTGGCTTCGGGTTGGAGCGCGCGCAACCGGCGTTCGACGGCGAACACGTGCGCGTCCTCGGCGCCGAGCCCGCGCAACGCGTCGGCGAGGTGCAGGACGTAGTCGCGGTTGCTCCCGCTCGGGCCCGCGGCGCCGGCGACGTGGCGCGCGATGACCTCGTCCGCGGCCGGTCCGAGCCATGCCGCATTGTCGGCGGTGGCGATGTAGACGAGACCCTGCGCGCGCTCGCCATCGTCGAACTCGAGCGACGCGATCACACGCAGGTAGCCGTTCTTCTCGCGCAGGTCGAGTGCCTCGAGCACGTCAGCACCGATGCTGTACGCCATGCCGAGGCAGCGCGCGCCGGGCGCCTCGACGAGGGTCAGTACGCGCCCGGGCGCCTGCGGCGTGCCGCGATGGTCGTGCGAACCCTGCCAGAAGCGCCGTTCCCAGCCGTGCAGCCGCGCCGGCCGCCGCGCGGCGTAGGCGAAGTCGGCCTTCCAGATCAGCGAGCCGTAGCCGAACAGCCATCGCCGGGTCGTGTCGGCGAACGGATCGCTGCTGCGGTTGATCTCGCGTGTGTCATGGCTCATCGCTCGCATCTTGGGCGATCCGGCCGGCGATGCAAGCGGGCCGGTCGCCCGGCGACAGCCGGCAGCGCCACGCCCGCCACGGCATGCGACACGTGCACGCGTTCCTGCGCCCTGTATCGTGCGCGGATCGACGCGCGTCGCCGGAACACCCCGATGAGCCCCGTCCAGCGCCTGACCCTGTTCGCCTGCCTGCTCGCGCCACCGGCTTCTGCCCAGGTCGTGTTCCCGGTCAGTTTCGATGCGTCGGCGAGCGGCCTGACATCGACCGAGCGGGCCAATATCACCTCGCATGTTCAGGAGGCCGGCAAACGCTGGGTACAGGCCATCGGCATCGCCGCGTCGCGATCGATCGAGATCGAGGTGCGCATCGCCGACGTGCCGACCGCGAATGCCACGAGCGCGACGACCGGATTCGTCGCGAACGTGGGTGGCCGCGACATGTACGAGCAGGGCGCGGCCTTCGAGCTCCGCACCGGTACCGATCCGAACGGCGCGACCGCGGACGCCTACGTGACGTTCGGCCTCGCCTATCTGCGCAACGAACTTTGGTTCGATCCGGCCCCGGCCGTGCGCACCGAACCGGTGCCGGTGAACCGGACCGATGCGCTGAGCGTGGCCCTGCACGAGCTCGGCCACGTGTTCGTCTACAACGGCTGGGCCGATCTCACGACCGGACAACCGCCGGCGACGTACTGGTCGACCTTCGATCGCTGGATGCAGCCCGGCGCACCGACCGTGTTCATCGGCGCGACCGCCGTGCGCAGCTGGGGCACGGCGCCCGATGTCACCACCGGCAACAACAAGCACTGGGGCAATGCGACTGCGCTGGCCGGCCTGCCTCCTGTGCCGATGCGCGTGCTGCCGTCGGTCGAGTGGATCAATGGCGCGCCGACCCCGCTGCCGGCCTGCCAACTGCCGGAGTCGATCGATGCGCCGCCGTCGGCCGACGCCACCGGTCCGCGTGGCGGTTCGCTGATCGACCAGCTCATGAACGGCGTCGTGTTCTATCGCGGTACGCGCTACGACATCACTCCGCTCGATCGTGCCACGCTGATCGACACCGGCGTGATCCCCGATCGCGTGTTCGCGAACGGGTTCGATCCGTAGGTGGGGCCAACGGAAGGCAGGCGCTTCGCAGTCCCTTCTCCCCGCCTGCGGGGAGAAGGTGCCCGGAGGGCGGATGAGGGGCGCTCTTGGTCTTCGGAGTTGGGTAGCGGCGGGGTAGACCCCGGCCCCTCATCCGGCGCTGCCGCGCCACCTTCTCCCCGTTCCACGGGGAGAAGGACAGCATTCGCATGCTCGAACCGTGTTGCCGGATCGCTGCGCGGGGCGAAGGGAATCTGGCGCTGACGCGATGGTGCTGCGCTCGTCGCCGCCGACGGTGAAGAACAGACGTGGGTGCAGCGAACGGTTGCAGTCCCTTCGCCCCGTTTCACGGGGAGAAGGACAGCATTCGCATGCTCGAACCGTGTTGCCGGATCGCTGCGCGGGGCGAAGGGAATCCGGCGCTGACGCGATGGTGCTGCGCTCGTCGCCGCCGACGGTGAAGAACAGACGCGGGTGCAGCGGACGGTTGCAGTCCCTTCGCCCCGCCTGCGCGGAGAAGGTGGCGCGGCAGCGCCGGATGAGGGGCGCTTACCGTGTGGCGGGGTACAGCGGGCTGATCGGGGCGCCAGCTTTCCCTTCGCCCTGCGCAGCGGGGAGAAGGTGGCGCGGCAGCGCCGGATGAGGGGCGCTCTGAGCTGCGCCTGGATGCGATAAGCCGATAAAGGGCGCTCTTGCTCCCGAGGCATCGCGTCCGATGCCGGCCACATGGCTCAACCCGCGTATCGATTCATCCGCTCAGGCGTGCGCCGCCTTCTTGCCGCGCAGCTTCTGCACGACGGTGACCACGGCAACGACCACCGCACCGACGACGATGCCGATGCCGGCGTCGCAGGCCATCTTGACCACGGTGCCGAGCCAGCCGTCCGGCGAGATTGCCGCGATCGCGTGCTCGATCGCCGGAACGCTGTGGGTCAGTATGCCGCCGCCGACGAGGAACATCGCCGCGGTACCGACCACGGCGAGCGCCTTCATGAGCCACGGCGCAGTGGCGATGATGCCGCGGCCGAGGGCACGCGCGAGCGCGTTGGCGCGCTTGTTCAACCAGAAGCCGAGGTCGTCGAGCTTGACGATGCCGGCGACGAGGCCATACACGCCGACCGTCATGATCAGGCCGATCGCGACGAGCACGCCGAGGCGCGTGCCGAAATCGGCGTTGGCGACCGTGCCGAGCGAGATCACGATGATCTCGGCCGACAGGATGAAATCGGTGCGGATCGCGCCCTTGATGCGCTCCTTCTCGAACGCGACCATGTCGACCGAGGCATCGGTCACGGCCTTCAGGCGCTGCGCGTGCTCGGCCTCGTCCTCGCCGCGGTGCAGGAGCTTGTGCACGAGCTTTTCGACGCCCTCGTAGCAGAGGAACGCACCGCCGATCATCATGAGCGGCGTCACCGCCCACGGCAGGAAGCTGCTGATCAGCAGCGCCGCCGGCACGAGGATCAGCTTGTTGACCAGCGAGCCCTTGGCCACCGCCCAGACCACCGGCAACTCGCGGTTCGACACCACGCCCGACACCTGCTGCGCATTGAGCGCGAGGTCGTCGCCGAGCACGCCGGCGGTCTTCTTCGCCGCAACCTTGGTCATGACCGACACGTCGTCGAGCACGGTGGCGATGTCGTCGAGCAAGGCGAGCAGGCTGGAGGCCATGGGATTCCAAGGATGGGGAACGCCGCGATTCTCGCATCGCGACGTGACGGCGAAAAGGACGGATCGCCGCGGCGCGGCCCGGCGATCAGAACAGCGCGCGCAACAGCATCACGAGACCGACGATCGCGACGCCGAAGGCCAGCGATCGCAGGTACGGGATGCCGGCCGCGTACAGCGGCAGATAGACGACGCGCGCACCGAGGTAGAGCTGCGCGCCGAGCAGGGTCTGCGCATCGGTGTGTCCACCGACCACCACGGCCAGCACGAGGGCGGCGAATAACGGGAACGTCTCGAAGAAGTTCGCTTGCGCGCGCACGAGGCGTGCCGGGATGCCGGTCAGCGGCGCGGGCGCACCGTCACGTGCCGACACGTTCCAGGCCAGGCCGCGTACGCGCGTGACGGCCGCAGCGGCGATGAAGATGTGGACGAGGCCGAGCACGACGCTCCAGGCCAAAAGGCTCAATTCGTTCGTCATCGCGTTGCTCCCTGGAGAAGGATGTTTCGGCACTTCCGCATCACGCAAACACTCGCGGACCGCGTGGTCACCGTCATTTCGCGCCCGCGCGATCGAGGCGCAACTCGAAAAGCTTCGGCCACAGCTTGCCGGTGACGAACAGGCGCTTGCCCTTCGCGTCCCAGGCGATGCCGTTCAGCACGTCGATCGGTGGCTTGCGATCGGCTTCGGGCAACAGGCCGGCGAGGTCGACCTGGCCGGTCACGCGGCCGCTGACCGGATCGATCACGACGAGGAAATTCGTGCCCCAGACATTCGCGAACAGTTCGCCGTCGACCATCTCGAGCTCGTTGAGCTGCGTCAGCGGCTTGCCCTCGTAGGTGACGTCGACGCGACGCACCTCGGCATGCGTCTTCGGATCGAGGAAGCGCAGCGTCGCCGTGCCGTCGCTCAGGATCAGGTGCTTGCCGTCGTGGGCGAGGCCCCAGCCTTCGCCGGGGAACGTGAAGGTCTTTTCCAGCTTGAAGGTCTTCAAGTCATAGATGAATCCGGTCTGGGTCTGCCAGGTGACCTGCACGAGGCGGTTGTTCCAGTCGGTCAGGCCCTCGGCGAAGTGCTGCGCATCGACATCGACCTGCTGCAGCACCTTGCCCGTCGCGAGTTCGACCTTGCGCAGGCTCGAGCGGCCGTTGAGGCCCGTGCTCTCGTAGAGGACGCCGTCGCGGTAGACGAGGCCCTGGGTGAACGCGCCGCGGTCGTGCGGAAACGTGTTGACGACCGTGTAACCGATGCGCGCGGGCGGCCGCGCCGATTCCATCATCAGTTGCGCGGTGGCCGGTGCCGCGGTCGCGAGCAGCACCAGCGCGAACACGACACACCACAATGCAGTGCGCGCACGGACGGATCGGGCAGGGCGGATCGGCTTCACGGTTTCTCGACACGGCAGGCCGGCAGGCCGCCGCATGATCCCGGGATCGCCGTCGCCATGCAACGCGCGGCTCAGCGCCGCGGCTTGCGCGGCCCGGGCGCGGAATGCTTTCCCTGCTTCGCGTCGAGTGCGTCGATCCACCCGGCGCGCGCGTCGGGAAACGCATCCGCGTACGGCACGTAGGGCTTCACGTCGAGGATCGGCGTGCCGTCGAGCAGGTCGATGCCGCGCACGCGCAGCGCACGGTCCTCCACCGCAACAAGTTCCACCGCCGACAGCCCGATGGAATTCGGCCGATGCGGCGAGCGCGTCGCCAGCACGCTGCGCTTCGGCCCGCCGCGCGGCGGCTTCACTTCGGTCTTCCAGCCTTCGCTGCGGTCGAACACGAACACGAGCCAGACGCGATCGAACCCGGCCAGGTCGCGAAACGCCTCGGCCGGAATGAAGTCGATGAACTCGATGCGCGCCTCGGCGAGATCGCCGCTCTCGGTGCCTTCGACAACGGTGGCCTGGTGCGGCGCGTCGATGCGCGTCGCGTACGGCGAACGTACGTGCGCGATCGGGATGAAGGAGATCGGCTGGAACGCGGGGCGATCGGAAGCAGGCATCGGCAGCGGCCTCGCGGAAGCCGTGCACGATAGCCTATCGACCGCGGTGCGGGAATGACCGCGGGCGGCCGGGTTGCGATTGGACTCCGGCTGCACGGAACGCGACCGCTTCAGGCGTCACCAGGGGTGACCGCTGCCTTCGTCACCAGAGACTCAATCGTCGTCCGCGGGCTCCTGCGTGGTGTACTCCTCGCCGGCCGGATCGGCATAGCGCCCGTCGCCGAGCGTGCGCAGCACGCGCCCGTCGTCGAGCGTGATCCGCGACTGCCCCGGCGCCACGCCCGGCGCGACCGCCAGGTCCGGGCTGCCCGCCGAAGGCTGCAGCAAGGTCACGCGATGGCGCTGGCCGCTGCCGGCATGCCACACGGTGAAGGTCTGGGTCGTCGTCATGCGCACGCTCCGGCAGGGAAGGGTGCCGGCATGCTCGGCGAACGCACTTGAACGGATCGAAAACCCGCGCCCCATCGACCTTCGAGCGGCTCCCCAAGTGGTTCGCAAGCCCTTGATCTTGTGGGAGCGGCTTCAGCCGCGATGCGCGCCGCAAATACTGTCTGCGGGAGCGGCTTCAACCGCGATGCGCGCCGTTGATACTGTCTGTGGGAGCGGCTTCAGCCGCGATCGCGTCCGCCGTGTGTCGAAATGGCCGCGCCAATCAATTTCATTGGCGCATGGACCCCGGAGGTGCACGCGCCAACGGATTTCCTTGGCGCGTCAACCACGCAGATTGGCGCGCCCATGCGAATCCATGGCGCGAGGACCCTGGAGGTCGGCGCTCCCGAGCGTTTCGCCGACTCGTTCGTCGGAGGGGGTAGCCCATCGACTGGGGCGGTTGTCGCTCTGACGCGAGCCGAGGCCGCGATCGCCCCAGGCTCCATTCGCCAGCGGAGCCGGTTGGTGCGCCCTCGCTGCCGCCGGGAAGTCAGCAACGAAGGCGCAAGTCGCCGGTGGATAGGCCGTCGCGCCAGTTCGATCGTTGCGGTAGCGCGCATCGAGCGCGGACAGGTCGATCTGGTGATCGAGCAGGTGATCGAGCGCATGCTCGAAGGTGCCGGGCAGCAGCGGGCGCTGCAGATCGAGCGCGATGAAGCGGGGTGAGGTGTCGATGAACTTGTAGCGAGCCAAGGCCGACTCCTTCGACACCGCGTTATGGAGATGTTGCCGACGTGCGTGGTCCGGAGCAAGATGATGAGAACTTTTCCTACAACCTCGTTAGGTGTCATGCCAAACATTTTCGCCCTGCTTGCCATGTCCCTTGTCACGGTCAGCTTTTGCGCGAGTGGCGGTGCTCTAGGCGAGAAGAGGCTCGGCTTCACGAGCTATGGGTCCGCTCATATCGGCATGAGCCGCGCTGCACTTGAGACCGCTGTAGGATCAAAGTTGAGAAATGAATATCCAGACTCAGATACGGAAGGCTGTGAGTACGTCGTGCCGCAGAAGGGCTACAAAGGCGTCTCCTTCATGCTCATTGATCAAAGAGTCGCTCGGATTGATATCTCCGACCCGAAAATAAAGACCTTGTCAGGGGCTCACATTGGTGCGAGTGAGATTTCCGTAAAGGCTCTTTATCGCGGTCGCATTCAAATAACGCCGCACGCCTATTCTTCTCCAGATGGCTCGTACCTGACGCTCTTGTCTCAAGATGGGCGTTACGGGCTTCGCTTTGAGACGTTGGAGGGGAAGATAATTGGCTTTTACGCTGGCACTGTAGAAGCCATTCAATTCATCGAAGGCTGTCTCTGACATCTAGAAATTCGACCCGCACGACTCCATGACGATGCGCATCGGCACGCGATTGTCGAACGCCCGTGCGAAGGCCGTTTGGGTCAAGCGGCGGTGTTCGACGACGCCCCGATCGGCGTCGGCGAAGGCGAGCTCGAACACATCCTTGGCAAGGTCGACGGCGATGATTGTAGTCGCTGCGGATTCGGGCGTAGCATGCATGGTGGACTCCTCTCGCGATCCCGTGTCCGGATCATCATGATCCGTCTGGTTATTCGAAGCCGTTTGGCGATGGTGCCGCTTCGCGGCACGGCTTAACTCAGGCGCTGGGCATCCTCATGACCCGCTGTCGTCACCTGGTCTTCGTGTTCTCGCTATGGTCACTTTCCGTTGGCGCGGAAGACCTGGGTCAGGAGATAAAACGCTGGAAACCGGGCGCTGAGGTCCCGCATCGACTCCTGTCTTTCCCTGACGGGGACGTTGATCCGCAGGATCCGAACATCTGCGGGCTTGCAGCCCACATGGAGTCAGTGCGGCCCTACATCGAGGCGATCAAGGACGACGCGCTTCTCGAAGAAATCGTGTTCGATCGGAGGAGCGCCGGTACTACCTTCCACAGTGCCGTGACCCAACTCGTACAGAGGAAGGGCCTGGGATGGTTTGCAAAGCGTCTAGAGGCTCGCGAGCCCACGCGCTGGGAACATGAAGCTTTCGCGCAGATGCTGCGCTCGCGATTCGCCAAGACATCGGTTGCCTTCATCGCAAAGGAAAAAATGTCGGAAGCAGAAGCTACCCGGGCTCTCGGGCTGCTCCGCTCGCGATTGGATGAAGGGCAATCATGGAAGGACGCGTATGGCGCGGTATCCAATGAGTTTCCAGACAAGGAGCGCAGGAAACGGGAGCCTCAGGTACCGACCACGCTCGTTACCTACCTGTTCGACGGCTGGATCTCGGCTCATGGATTTGATTTCTCCAATCTGAGCATTTCGAACAACGTCCCATCTGAGCACCTTGCCGTGGTCGTGAATGCTGGCGTGGGCAGTCACCTTCTGCGCACCGAAGCAGGCATCTACTTGTACTTCGTCTCGCAGGTCTTCACTCCGGATGCTTGACCAGATGTCCAGGCCGACGGCGACGAGTCCGTTGCACGCCGTCGTGGCGACGGCTTGACGCGGCGCTAGCGATCATGAATCAGCTTACGGCACTTCGTTCGCTTGTCTTGCTTAGCCTGGCACTGGGCGTTGTGGGCGCGGCGCTGGACACGGTCATTCCCAAATTGATACCCATCACGGTCCAGAATGCCTACGACGCGTATGCCGAAGCAGACACGCGCATCCTGTTGCCGCTTCTGGTTGGGATCTTCGCCATCGTAATCTTCGTGATCAGCGTCATTGCCCTTGTTGGTTTGCTGTTGATGAAGCCGTGGGCGCGAGGCATCTCGGTCTGGACCACCGTGCTAGCTCTGGCGACGTATCCTTTTTTCGGGCCAATGGTTTACTCCGGCTGGGCCGCTATGCTCGTCGAAGTATCGATGATGCTGTGGGGGGCTGCACTGGCGATGTGCTACTTCTCCGATCTGCGAGTCCACTTTGGGCGCAACGACCGCTAGGCCGTAACGGCGGCAGGTCTTCTTGTCGCCATCAACGTCACTCGGTGCAACGAGGAGTGACGGCGTCAATTCGTGAGTTTGAGGAGCCTTGCTCGTGGCTCGACATCTACCTCGACTCGGCGAACCGACAGAACCGAGCGGAAGCCAACGAGTGATCTCCAAGTGAAGGTCGTCGTCCAGAGCGGATCAAGGCACAGCCTGAGCAGGCGAGACGCCGAAGCGGTGCTCGCGAGCCTGCCCAGGTCATGGGGCGCGCAGGTCGATAAGATCGTGTTGGTCCATGGTGAGCGCCTGGAGGCGAGTTTTCATCGCAAGGAGCAGGTCCTGGCGCTTCACTGTCCATGGGAGCCGTCAAGTCAGCGGAACAAGGCGACGGTCGTCGCGGTCCTGGTGCAAGCGCTCGCCGATGCGTCGGGGACGAAGCTTCCCGATGGTCTGGTGGCTCGTTGTCAGGAGGCAGTTTCGGTGTCGCGCGAGGATTCGCAACCATGAAGCGATTCATCGTCGGGGTGCTCGGCTTGCTCGGTCTGGCTGCCGCGGGGGCAGGACAGCCGGTTGCATATGACTGGCGCCCGTCATTGACGGTCGAGGTTGACCTGGACAGGAACGGACAGGTCGATACGGCCCAGCTCGGTGTCGCCACCGACAGCATCGCGTTGCGCTTCACCGTGAACGCAGAGTCGTTGCCTGTCATCGACATTCCGATCGATGGTTCGAAGCAGTTCGGCGTCTGCTCGGGCTCCGAGCCAAGTATCCGCCTGACCGCCCAGTCGGAGGCGCCGGGCAACGCATTGGGAGAGACGCCACAAGGCTACGAAATCTGTTCGAAGTGCTTCGAGGTCGTGGTCGGCGGAGGGGATTGCGATCCACTCCACTTCTACTGGGATACCACCACGAACAAGCTATCGTGGTGGCGGTCGTGATCGTCGGTCTTCTGCTCGCCGGCGTCGGGTTGTTCGTGCCTGCGGCCAGGAATCTGCTGCCGTGACCGAGGAAGCGGTCGTTGGCGTGATCCGGGCCGTTGGCATTGCAGTGAGGCTCGGCGGCCACAGTCGTTGCGGCTGATTGCTGGCGAGGACGCGGTTGAACGCGGCGGTGGTGGCCGGCGTGGATTGGGGCGTAGCATGCGGGCGGAGTTGCCGCGCGATTCGATGTTCCGACGATCTTGATCCGCCTGCTTCACCGAAGCCGGCGGGCCGGCGCGGAAGGAGTCCTTTCAGCCCCCAGACGGAATCCTGTCGAACGGCCAGCCGTGAAATTCGTGGAGCGGACATGACACCGACGCGCGGAACCTTCCTCGGTTTGTGGTGCCTCGCTGGCTGTGCGCTCGCTCATGCGCAGTCCGATCGGATCTTCCTCGACGACTTCGATCCGCCGATCGCGCTGCGCATCAGCGATCTGGATCTTCGCGATCCACACGTATTCGTGGACTTTCTCGGCTGCCGCGATATCACCGATACGCCGCTGGTCGGATTCTCGGTCAACGGGGAGTTGCAAACGCAGATCCAGACCGATGGCGATGGCAACGGCCTGCTCGACCGGAGCGAACTGCTGGTCTTCGAGCCGCTGGATACGCTGGACGGTGCGCTCGGCGCACTGGACTGGCTTTCGGCGGACTGCACGGCGCCGCTGGCCGGAACCACGTGCGCCGGCAATGGCGGCCAGGACGTGGCGACCGTCTTCTCGTCACAGACGACAGCTGCCTGCCTCCGCGCCCTAGCGGGGACGATCCGTCCCTACGCCCCTGCCATATCCGTCGCGTCGGCACCGTGTTTCGTGACGCCGGCCAATGAGATCGTCGTGGAGCTGTTCGACACACCGGTCCTCCTGCGCGATGCGCGCATCGCGGCCACCTGGGTTGGGGCGCCGCCCAGCACGTTGGTCAACGGACTGCTGAGGGGATTCCTCAGCGAAGCCGACGCAAACAACACGCTGGTCCCGGCCAGCCTTCCCCTCGTGGGTGGCCAGTCGCTGGCATCGCTGCTGCCCGGTGGCGATCCTCCCGGGGCCGGCAATACCAACTGCGCGGCGTTCTCCGACCTCGATCTGGTCGACGGCACGCGGGGCTGGTGGTTCTATTTCAATTTCACGGCCGCCAAGGTCCCGTATTCACCTTAGCCGGAAACGAAATCAGCCTCCGCTCCTGGAATCCTGACAACGCGTTCATCGCGCGCAGGTTCTGACCGAGGGTTAGAGTGCTCACTGAATCGGGCCGTCGAAGTCGGAACGGACGCATCCATGGAACACGAAATCCCCTGGACCACCCACACCATCGCGCGCCTCAACACGCGCCTCGGCGTCACGCCCGATGACGACATCGGCGTCGAGGACTGGCCGGAGGCGATGTCCGATCCGGCCCTGGTCGACGCGGCGCTCGCTGCTTACGACCATCCCGACGCCGGTGACGACGATCGCGCGCTGATCGTCGAACTGCTGCTCAACACGTTCGAGTTCTGTTCGATCGAGCGCGAGGGGAATCCGGACTGGCGGCGCATGCTGGACCGCATCGAGCGCGACTACGCGGAACACGCGCCGACCGTCGCGCGCTGGGCCGAGCCCGAGGACGGCAATCCGTGGCTGGTCAGCGCGGAGTTGAAGGTGCTGCAGGGGCGGATGGCGGCGCGCGGCTGAGCCGAGCGATCGAAACAGCGGAGGGAAGGTAAGGCCTGGGTCGGAATCGAACCGGCGTACACGGCTTTGCAGGCCGCTGCATGACCACTCTGCCACCAGGCCGGTGGGCCGACGAGGATACGGCGTCGGCCGATAAAACAAAACCTCGGCGGACCGAGGTTTTTTGTACTGCGAGGCGCGCCCTTTCGGGGCGGCGTCGACGATCATCTGGAGCGGGAAACGAGGCTCGAACTCGCGACCTCAACCTTGGCAAGGTTGCGCTCTACCAACTGAGCTATTCCCGCGTGGGATGCGCATAGTACGGAATGGCGCTCAGGAGTCAACCCTGAGGCCTGCGGTCGCAGGTTCCGTCGTGCGGGCGCGGCCTCAGATCTTGCCGCTGTCGGCGTCGCGCAGGGCCGGCCACGCAGCGCGCACGTAGACCAGCGCGGACCAGATCGTCAGCACGGCGGCGACGACGAGCAGGCTTTCACCGATGCGGTACAGGCGCAGTTCCGGCAGGTCGCGCTGGTGCAGGCAGACCACGATCGCGACGATCTGCATCGTGGTCTTGAGCTTGCCGACCCAGGCCACGCCGACCTTGGCGCGCTGGCCGAGCTCGGCCATCCACTCGCGCAGGGCCGAGATGCTGATTTCGCGGCCGATGATGACCGCACTGGTCACCGCCATCAGCGGGGTCGGGTTCTGCTGCACGAGCAGGACGAGGGCGGTGGCGACCATGAGCTTGTCGGCGACCGGGTCGAGGAACGCGCCGAAGGCCGAGGTCAGGTTCCAGCGCCGCGCGATCCAGCCGTCGAGCCAGTCGGTCAGCGCGGCCGCGATGAAGATGCCGGCCGCGGCGATGTTCGACCAGCGCGCGGTCGCGGGGTAGTACTCGGGCAGGTAGAACACGACGACGATGACCGGCAGCAGCACGATGCGGAACAGCGTGAGAATCGTCGGCAGGGTCAGGCGCATGCGGGGAGTCTAAGGAGGCGCGGATTGGGCTGGCAATGGCGCTTGGACCGCGGGGTGTGACCGATGTCGTGATCGGGAGTTCCTGCAGTGGGGTGGGATTGCGGTCGTGCCAGGCGAAAGCAAGAGCGCCCCTCATCCGCCCTGCCGGGCACCTTCTCCTCGCTGCGCGGGGCGACGGGAAGGCTGGCGCCACAATGCCCATGCTGTTCCTTCTCCCCGTTGGCACGGGGAGGAGGGAACGCTGGCGCCGCGAAGTCCATGCTGTTCCTTCGCCCCGCGAAGCGGGGAGAAGGTGCCGCGGCAGCGGCGGATGAGGGGCGGCTTTCTGCAGGCACCCCATGCCGCGCGGACGGTCGTGGTGCGCGTCGGTCAGCCGGCGCTACCCATGCAAGGCCGCGTAGATGCGCTCGGCCAGTTCGCGGTTGATGCCGTCGACCTGCATGAGTTCCTCGACGCCGGCGCGGGTGACGCCGGCGAGGCCGCCGAACTGGCGCAGCAGGGCGGCGCGGCGCTTGGCGCCGACGCCGGTGACGTCTTCGAGGCGGCTTGCTTCGCGCGCTTTCTCGCGGCGGGCGCGGTGGCCGGTGATGGCGAAGCGGTGGGCTTCGTCGCGGATGGCCTGGACGAGGTGCGAGGCCGGCGAATCGGGGCCGGGCCAGACCACGCGGCCGCTGTCGCCGAGGATCAGGCTCTCGTGGCCGGCGCGGCGCGAATCGCCCTTGGCGACGCCGACCACCTGCACGCCGTCGAGACCGAGTTCGTGCAGCACGTCGAGCGCCTGCGCGACCTGGCCGGGGCCGCCGTCGATCAGCAGCAGGTCGGGCAGGCGGCCTTCCTCCTTCTGCACGCGCCGGTAGCGCCGTTCGAGCGCCTGATGCATGGCCGCGTAGTCGTCGCCGCCGGTGATGCCGGCGATGTTGAAGCGCCGATACTGCGATTTCTCCGCACCTTCCGGGCCGAACACGACGCACGAGGCGACCGTCGCCTCGCCCATCGTGTGGCTGATGTCGAAGCATTCGACGCGCTGCGGCACGGCGTCGAGGCCGAGCAGGTCGCGCAGCGCCTCGAAGCGCGCGGCGAGGGTCTGCCGGCTGGCGAGGCGCGCGGCGAGCGCGGCGGCCGAGTTCTTCAGTGCCATCTCGAGGAAGCGCGCGCGTTCGCTGCGCACGGCGGACTTCAGTTCGACGCGATGGCCGGCGTGTTCGGCCAGCGCCTCGGCGAGCAGGGCGGCTTCCTCGGGCTCGTGGCTCGTGATGATCTCCTCGGGCACCGGCCGGTCGAGGTAGTACTGTGCAAGGAACGAGGCGATCACGGCGTCCTCGCCGGCATCGATCGGCAGGCGCGGGAAGAAGTCGCGCGAGCCGAGGCTGGCGCCGTCTCGGAAGAACAGCACGCTGACGCAGGCCGAGCCGTTCGCGATCGTGCACGCGACCACGTCCATGTCGCGCCCGGCGCCCTGCACGTAGTGGCGCGCCTGCACGCGGCGCACGAGTTCGATGCGGTCGCGCAGCATCGCCGCGCGCTCGAACGCGAGCGTGGCGCTGGCCTGCTCCATCTGGCCAACCAGTTCCTCGAGCAGGGCATTGCTCTTGCCTTCGAGGAACAGCGTGGCGTGGTGCACGCTCGCGCGGTAGTCGTCGGGGTCGACGAGGCCGACGCACGGCGCGCTGCAGCGGCCGATCTGGTGCTGCAGGCACGGTCGCGAGCGGTTGCGGAAATAGCTGTCCTCGCAGTTGCGGATGCGGAAGAGCTTCTGCAGCAGGCCGAGCGTTTCGCGCACGGCGATCGCGCTCGGGTACGGGCCGAAGTAACGCCCGCCCCCGGTGCGCGCGCCGCGGTGGAAGGCGAGGCGCGGCACCTCGCCCGGGGTCAGGTGGATGTATGGGTAACTCTTGTCGTCGCGCAGCAGGATGTTGTAGCGCGGGCGCAGGGTCTTGATCAGCTGCGCTTCGAGCAGCAGCGCCTCGGCCTCGGTGCGGGTCAGGGTGACTTCGATGCGCGCGATCTGCGCGACCATCGCGGCGATGCGCGGATGCAGGGTCGGCTTGAGGAAGTAGCTGCCGACGCGCTTCTTGAGGTTGCCGGCCTTGCCGACGTAGAGCAGCTCGTCGCCGGCACCGATCATGCGGTAGACGCCGGGTGCCCCGCTCAGGTGGGAGACGAAGGCCTTGCCGTCGAACGCCGAGGATTCCTGCATCGGCGGATTGTCGCGCGGAACCGGTGCGGCGGTCATCGTCCGCGCCGTGCGGCTTGCGATCCGCATGGGCAAGGACCCATGGCGACCGAGATGAAATGCACTGCGTGCCGTCGTTGCGGCGAAGATCGAGGCCCCTCGGGAACTTCGAAAGGCTCGTTGTTCCCTCGTCATCCCGGCGAACGCCGGGATCCCTCGAGCACCTGGGCCCCCGACATGGCCGGACGCTTGAACGGATCCCGGCGTTCGCCGGGATGACGGAATGGGTGGCTTGATCGGTACGCGTGGAAGAGTTGCATGCGGTGCGTGCTTCGGACGCGCGAGGAACCATTGTGACGGTGATGAAATGCATTGCGTCCGGTCGTTGCGGCGAAGCTCGAGACCCTTCGGGAACCTCGAAAGACCGGGAACCTCGAAAGACTCGCTTTTTCTCGTCATCCCGGCGAACGCCGGGATGCCCTCGAGCACCAGGGCCCGCGACACGGCCGGACGCTCGAATGGATCCCGGCTTGCGCCGGGATGACGGGGTCGGGGGCGCCGTGGTGCATGCGCTGGACAGCGCATGTCGTCACTTCATCGCCTGAACGCCGAATCGTGATGTGTGTCGTCGTTTGAACGAATCCTTCGCGCGAAACCAGCGCGGGCTGAACGCGAGGCGCCGCACGATGGCCTCGTTCAGCGCGGATGCGGTCGGCGCCGGGCTTGATCGCCGCACGGACCGCCGATCGGCGGAGGGGATCGACACGCCGTCACGGGTTCGACGACAGCTCGACGAAACCATCGACACGACGCGGAGGCAGGCCATGTCCATGCGGGAAGCGACGACCCGGGCGCGCGCAGCGTTGACCGCCCTCGAGAACATGAAGTCGATCTGTGCCGACCTGGCGCCGCTCGACACGCCGATGACACCCGAGCAGTTGCAGCAACGGGCTCGGCTCATCCACGGCATCCTGCGCACGCGCCAGCAAATGCAGTTGCTGCGAGATCGCGCGATCGATCTCGACGAAGCGCTGCAGCGCTTCCGCGCGCGGCGCGCCGAGATCGATGCGGTCGCCCGCTCGACCGCGGCGTCGGCGGCGCCTGCGGCAGGCGAGGGTCGCCGCGTCGCCTGAGTGAG
>JAFLDX010000059.1 GCA_017302215.1 Lysobacterales bacterium | reverse complement strand
AGCGCCTGCGCGAGCTGCCGCTTGGCGTCGATCGGCTGAAGACCGGAACGCCGCCGCGCATCGACGGACGCACGATCGATTTCACCGGTCTCGAGGAGCAGCCCGGCGATGCGCCGGCGCCGGTGTTCTCGTTCCTCGGCTCGCGAGACGAGCATCCGCGCCAGGTCAGCTGCTGGATCACCCATACCAGCGAGCGCACGCATGCGATCATCCGCGCCGGCCTCGACCGCTCGCCGCTCTACACCGGCGTCATCGAGGGCGTCGGCCCGCGCTACTGCCCGTCGATCGAGGACAAGGTCGTGCGCTTCGCCGACAGGGCCTCGCACCAGGTCTTCATCGAACCCGAAGGCCTCGATACCCACGAGATCTACCCGAACGGTATCTCGACCTCGCTGCCGTTCGACGTGCAGCTCGAGCTCGTGCGTTCGATCCGTGGCTTCGAGCGCGCGCACATCACGCGACCCGGCTACGCGATCGAGTACGACTACTTCGATCCGCGTGGCCTGCGTCCCTCGCTCGAGACGAAGGCGATCGCCGGCCTGTACTTCGCCGGCCAGATCAACGGCACCACGGGCTACGAGGAAGCGGCGGCGCAGGGACTGATCGCCGGCCTCAACGCCGCGCGCGCGGTCCGCGGCGAGCCCGCGTGGACGCCGCGCCGCGACGAGGCCTACATCGGCGTGCTGATCGACGACCTGACCACCAACGGCACGCTCGAGCCGTATCGCATGTTCACCTCGCGGGCCGAGCATCGCCTCCATCTGCGCGAGGACAACGCCGACCTGCGCCTGACCGCGCACGGCCATGCGCTCGGCCTCGTCGATGCAGCGCGTTTCGATGCCTTGCGCCGCAAGCAGGACGCGATCGGGGCCGAGCGCGCGCGGCTTGCCGCGTTGCATGTCGCGCCGGGCCTCGATGCCGCGCGGCGGCTGACCGAGACGCTCGGCTTCGCGCTCACGCGCGACGCGAGTGCGCTCGACCTGCTGCGTCGTCCCGGGGTCGACTATGCCGCGCTCGTCGCGGTCGAGGGCTTCGGCCCGGGTGTCGATGATGCGCAGGTCGCCGAACAGGTCGAGGTGGGCGTCAAGTACGCCGGCTACATCGAGCGCCAGCGCGACGAGGTCGAGCGTGCGCATCGCCACGAGGCGACCGCGATACCCGACGGCTTCGACTACGATCGCGTGCGTGGTCTCTCGGCCGAGGTGCTGGCCAAGCTCAAGCGCCACCGGCCGGGCACGATCGGCCAGGCGCGCCGCATCAGCGGCATCACGCCGGCGGCGATCTCGCTGCTGCTCGTGCACCTGCGGCGGCCGCGTCACGTCGCCTGATCCGGCGCCAACCACTAGAATCGGACCACGGGCCGCCTCGCGCGGCCCGTATCGTTTTCCGCACCCTGGATTCGTGAATGCACAGCATCGAACATCGCATCGCCGCGGAAATCGCGGCCCGCCCGCAGCAGGTCGAAGCGGCCGTCGGACTGCTCGACGGCGGCGCCACCGTGCCGTTCATCGCGCGCTACCGCAAGGAAGTCACCGGCGGCCTCGACGACACCCAGCTGCGCGTGCTCGAGGAACGACTCGGCTACCTGCGCGAGCTGGAGGAACGCCGCGCGGCGGTCATCGCCAGCATCGAGGAGCAGGGCCGCATGACCGAGGCGCTGCGCGGCGACCTGCTCGCCGCCGACAGCAAGGCGCGCCTCGAGGATCTCTACCTTCCGTACAAGCCGAAGCGGCGCACGCGCGCGCAGATCGCGCGCGAAGCCGGCCTCGAGCCGCTGGCGAGGGCGCTGCGCGAAGACCCGACGCGCGTGCCGGAGATCGCGGCTGCGGACTACGTCGATGCCGGCAAGGGCATCGCCGACGCCAGGGCCGCGCTGGACGGCGCGCGCGCGATCCTGATCGAAGGCTTCGCGGAAGATCCCGCACTGGTCGGCGCATTGCGGGAGTGGCTGGTCGCGAAGGCGCAGATTCGCGCGCGTGTCGTCGCCGGCAAGGAACACGAGGGTGCGAAGTACCGCGACTATTTCAGCCACGCCGAGGCGATCGGCACGATTCCGTCGCACCGCCTGCTCGCCCTGTTCCGCGCGCGCAACGAAGGCGTGCTCGACCTCGAACTCGCGCCGATGCCGACCAGCGCGCCGCGGCCTGCCGCGGGTGCCGATCCCGGCGCGGCGTTTGACGAAGTCGTCGCGCTCGGCCACGCCGAGGCCGAAGGGCGCGTCGCGGCGCATTTCGGCATCGCCGATCGCGGGCGCGCCGCCGACCGCTGGCTGCTCGAGGGCGCGCGACAGGCCTGGCGCGTGAAGCTGCACCTGCACCTGAGCCTCGACCTGTTCGGACGCGCGCGCGAGCTGGCCGAGGCCGAGGCGATCCGCGTGTTCGGCGAGAACCTCAAGGACCTGCTGATGGCCGCGCCGGCCGGCCCGAAGGTCGTCATGGGGCTCGACCCGGGCCTGCGCACGGGCGTCAAGGTCGCCGTCGTCGACGGCACCGGCAAGCTGCTCGCGACGAACACGATCTTCCCGCACGAGCCAAGGAACCAGTGGGACGCCTCGATCGCGCAGCTCGCCTCGGCCTGTCGCCAGCTCGGCGTGAACCTCATCGCGATCGGCAACGGCACGGCGTCGCGCGAGACCGATCGTCTTGCCGGCGAGTTGATCCGCAAGCATCCCGAGCTGCGCCTCGGCAAGGTCGTCGTCAGCGAAGCCGGCGCCTCGGTGTACTCGGCCTCCGAACTCGCGGCGAGGGAATTCCCCGACCTCGATGTCTCGCTGCGCGGCGCGGTCTCGATCGCGCGGCGCCTGCAGGATCCGCTGGCCGAACTCGTCAAGATCGAACCGAAGGCGATCGGCGTCGGCCAGTACCAGCACGACGTCAACCAGGTGAAGCTCGCGCATGCGCTCGCCGGGCGCGTCGAGGACTGCGTCAACGCGGTCGGGGTCGACGTCAACACGGCCTCGGCCGCGCTGCTCGCGCGCGTCGCCGGATTGAGCGCAGGCGTCGCCGAGAACATCGTGCGCCACCGCGACGCGAAGGGCGCGTTCCGCTCGCGCCGCGCGCTGCGCGACGTGCCGCGCCTCGGCGACAAGGCGTTCGAGCAGTGTGCGGGCTTCCTGCGCATCCGCGACGGCGATGACGCACTCGATGCCTCGGGCGTGCATCCGGAAGCGTATCCGGTCGTCGAGCGCATCCTCGCCCGCTGCGGGCGCGAGGTGACGTCGATCGTCGGCGACGGGGCATTCCTGCGCACGCTCAAGCCCGAGGACTACATCGACGAACGCTTCGGCGTGCCGACCGTGCGCGACATCCTGCGCGAGCTCGAGAAGCCCGGCCGCGACCCGCGCCCCGAGTTCCGCACGGCCGCGTTCGCCGACGGCATCGAGGATATCCGCGACCTCCGGCCCGGCATGATCCTCGAGGGCGTGGTCAGCAACGTCGCTGCATTCGGTGCCTTCGTCGACCTCGGCGTGCACCAGGATGGCCTAGTGCACGTGTCGGCGCTGTCGGAACGTTTCGTCAAGGATCCGCGCGAGGTCGTCAAGGCCGGCGACATCGTCAAGGTCAAGGTCATGGAGGTCGACGTCGCGCGCAAGCGCGTCGGCCTCAGCATGCGCCTCGGTGACGAGCCGGGTGCAGCGCGTGTATCGCGTGGGTCGGCGGACGCGCCACGCGGCAAGCCGCCGACCGCGGTCACGTCGCCTGCACCCGCGCCTGCGGCGAATGCCTTCGCGGATGCGTTCGCGAAGGCACGTCGTCGCTGAAGCGCGGCGCCGATACAGCGCAGCGAAAAAGGGCCGGCGTGAGCCGGCCCTTTTCGAGGGCGATGCAACGTGCGCCGTCGATTATTTCTTCTTCGGTGCCTTGGCCTGGCCCATCGCCAGCGCCTTCAGCGCATCGGCATGGAAGGCCTTGACCTCGTCGTCGCCGACGCTGCCGCCGTTGCGCTCGGTGAGCACGAGCGTGCCGGAGGCATCCCAGCCGACGCGCGTGCCCGAGCTCTTCTTGAACACGACCATCGGCTTGTCGTCGAGGAAGGCATACTCGGTGTTCGAGCGCACGGCCTTGTCGCCCTCGCCGAGCTCGGTGTTGACGCGCATGTAGCGCACATGGCCGCCGGCGTCGACGAAGCCGTCCCAGGCGACCGACAGGTCGCCGTCGAGGTAGGCGTCCTGGATGCGCCGCATGCCGCCGATCTGAGCCTTGAGCTTGCCGAACTCCTCCTTGAGCTTCTCGCCGGGGGTGGCCTCGGCGTTGAGCGCGATGTCGATCGTGCTGCCGGCGCCATGGGTCAGCACGGGCGACTGCAGGCCCGGCACGAAGCGACGTTCACCGTCGAACAGCAGCGCATTGAGAATGTAGGTCTTGCTGCGATCGATCCGGGCGGGATCGAAGTTCAGCGTGAAGCGGAACGGCGGCTGGCCGGATACCGCCTCGGTCGCCTCGGCGATGACGATGTCGGGCTGGGCGACGTCGACGAGCTTGAGCTCGAGGCGAGCGCCCTCGCCGACCTGGGTCGCGTCGCGCACCGAAACGGTGCCCGTGATCGACGTGCCGAGCGGCGCGTCCGCGACCGGCTTCGAGGCGGCGCCGCCGTTCGCGGGGGCTGGCTGGCCGGCCGGCGGCGTGGACGAGTTGCAGCCTCCAAGGACGGCGACGGCGACCAGGACGGTGGCGATGGGCTTCAGCATGAGAAATCCTCGGAGCGATGGACGAAATGCGTCGTAGACGGGTGGGCGAGCATAGCCCGCCCTCGATGAACGGTCGATGGGCAGCCGCGGGGTTTGCCGCCCACGCGCACTGTCCCGCGGGGCGGCCACAATAATGCGCACATGAACGCCGCGCAATCGAGGAAATTGCGCGTTGCGCGACCACGCCCGCACGCCGGCTATCCTGCATCGATGATCCATGCACCGCTCGAACTCGAACGCCTCGCCGGCCCCGCACTCGCGCAAGCGCGCTGGCGCGTCGCCCACCCGTTCCGCATCGGTCGCGCCGAGGGCAACGAACTCGAGTTGCCGGAAACGACGATCTCGCGCTGGCACGCCTCGATCGAGGCGGTCGCCGATGGCTGGATCCTGCGCGACTGCGGCAGCCGGCTCGGCACGCGGGTCAACGAACTGGCCCTCGATGCCGGCGCGTCGGTCGCGCTGCACGCGGGCGACAGCATCGGCATCGGACCGTGGCGGTTCCGCGTCGAGGCCGCTTCCGTCGACGCGTCCGCGATCGTCGCCACGCCGACCCACATCAGCCTCGTGCGCGCGGTCGGCAACCTCGCCGAACAGCGCCTCGAGCTGCTGCTGCGCTGCGCGGGCGAGGTGGCGGCGGCGACCGACGAGGCGGCCCTGGCCGAGATCGTGGCCGAGCATGCCCTGCTCGGCTCGGGTCATGCGCGCGCCGCCGTGCTCTGGCGCGATGGCGACGAGATCGTGCTGCGCTGCCTGCGCCCGGCAGCGGCCGCCGACGCAGCGCCATGGCGCTTCCATGCGCCACTCGTGCGCTCGGCCGAGCGCGGCGAGATCGCCCGACTCGAGAGCGAGGCCGAGGCCGGTGCGCGCGCAAAGCGCGCGCTGTGCGCCCCGTTGATGCTCGACGGCCACGCGGAAGCCTTCCTCTATCTCGAGTCCGACCGCCCGGCCACGCGTCGCCACGCCGACGCGCCGTCGTTCTGCCACGCGCTCGCGCGCCTCGCCGCGCTGGCCCTGGCAAACCTGCGCCGGCTGGCCAGCGAGCGCGAACGCATCGCGCTCGAGGCCGATCTCGAGCGCGCCCGCGAGGTGCAGCGCCGCCTGTTGCCCGGCGCGCTCGGTCGTCTCGGCGGCGTCGCCTACGCGCTGCGCCTGCACCCGGGCCGGGTCGTCGCCGGTGATGTCGTCGACGTGTTCGCGATCGAAGGCGGCCGCACCGTGGCCGTGCTCGGCGACGTCAGCGGTGCCGGCCTCGGCGCCGGCCTCGTCATGGCGTCCGTACAGTCGTTCCTGCGCGCGGGGTTCGCCCACGACGGCGATCCGGCGAGTGTCATCGCGCGCCTCAATGCGCACCTCTGCGCGCAGGCCAGCGCGGGCCGCTTCGTCACGCTGTGGCTCGGCGTGTTCGACGCCGACGGCGCGCGCGCGCGTTTCGTCGATGCGGGCCACGGCCATGCCCTGTGCCTGCGCAGCGGATCGGTCGACGCGGTACCGACGCGCGGCGCGATTCCGCTCGGCATCGACGCAGGCGCCGCCTTCATCGCCGAGGAACTCGTGCTCGGGTGCGGCGAGATCCTGCTGCTGCACAGCGACGGGCTGATCGAGCAGCGTCGCGATGACGGCTCGGGGTTCGGCCGTGAACGCCTGGCCACCGCCATTTCGGCGGCACGTTCACCGGCCGAAGTCGTCGAGACGGCCTGGGCTGCGTTGCAGGCGCACGCCGGCGATGCACCGCCCGACGACGACACGACCGTGCTCGCGCTGGCACGCGCCTGATCCATCCGCTGCGAAGACGCGGCGCGTGCGCGCACGCACGATCACGGATGGGTCACGGCGTCAGGGTCGAGCACACGCGATTGCGACCGCCCTGCTTGGCGCGATAGAGCTGTTCGTCGGCCGCGCGCATGAGGTCGCCGGTTGCCATCATGCCCTTGAGCCAGGCGGCGGCGCCGATGCTGACCGTCACGTGGTCGGGACCACCGTTCAACGCCAGCGGCAGTTCACCGATGCCGGCGCGCAGCGTCTCGGCGAACAGGACCGCATCCTCGAGCGCGTGCTCGGGCATGACCACCGCGAACTCCTCGCCGCCGATGCGCGCGATGATGAACTCCTCGCGGGCGAGGCCGCGCACGGTCAGTGCGACCTTCTTCAGCACCGCATCGCCGGTCGGATGGCCGAAGCGGTCATTGATGGTCTTGAAGTGGTCGAGGTCCATGATCAGCAGGACCAGCGGCCGCTTGTGGTTGGCCGCGCGCGCGAGTTCCTTCTCGAGCAGTTCGAGGAACTGGCGGCGGTTGTACAGGTCGGTCAGCGGATCGGCCGTGGCGAGCTGGTAGATCTCCTCGTGGTAGCGCGCTTCGACCGAAGACCGGTCCATGAACTTGAGCACGCAGCTGCCGACCGCGATGTGGTCGCCGTCCTTCAGTTCGGCCTCGATGATCGGCTGGTCGTTGAGGAAGGTCTTGTTGGTCGAATCGAGGTCCTTGATGCGGTAGCCGGCCGGTTCCTGCCAGATGCGGCAGTGCTCGCGCGAGATGCTGCGTTCGAGGATCTGGAAGCCTGCTTCGGGCGACCGGCCGATGATCAGCGCTTCCTCGCCGAGGTCGATGCGCTGGCCGAGGCGCTGGCCCTGCAGCACGACGAGGCAGGCCGGCACGTGCCCGGCGCCCGCGTTGTGCTGCGGGCGCATCGTGCGTCGCTGCGTCGTGCTCGCGTCGTTGTCGCGCGAAGTCATGGCGTCGAGGGTCCCCTGGGTCGACGACGGGATGCATGCCGGCGCAGCGCCGTCGGCGACGAGTTTACGCGAATGCCGGGGGCCTGCACGGCCACCGGCGCGCACCCTCAAGCCGTGGCGCCCGACAGCAGCGAGATGTCGGCGACGCGCAGGAACAATGCGCGCAGGCGGCTCAGCACGACGAGCCGGTTGCGACGCAATGCATCGTCGTCGGCCATGACCATGACCTCGTCGAAGTAGCGATCGACCGGCGCGCGCAACGCGGCGAGCCGACGCAGCAGGCCGACGGGGTCACCGCCGGCGACGAGCGGCGCGGCATCGGCTTCGGTGGCGACGATCGCGGCGGCGAGTTCACGCTCCGCATCCGATTCGAGCAGGCCCGCGTCGATCTCGCCGGCGACGCTGCCGCCGGCCTGGCGCAGCAGGTTGCCGATGCGCTTGTTCGCCGCGGCGAGTGCGCGCGATTCCGGCAATGCGGCGAAGGCGACCACCGCGCGCAGGCGGCGATCGAAATCGACCAGCGAGGAAGGGGCGAGCACGCGCACGGCTTCGAACGCGTCGCCACCGATGCCCTGGTCGGCGTAATAGCCGCGCAGGCGCTCGACGATGAAAGCGTGCAGTTCGCCGGCGAGTTCGGCGCGACGCGAGCCGGGATCGGGCACCGCCGGCGTGCCGTCCTTGCCCTTCGGCAAGCCGGCAGCGAGTGCCGCATCAGGCACCAGGGCGAGCGCTTCGGCGAGCTGGGCGGGAAGGTCGATGTCGAGTCCGCCCTCGACCAGCGTGCGCGCGAGGCCGAGCGCGGCGCGGCGCAGCGCGAACGGATCCTTGTTGCCGCTCGGCTTCAGGCCGACCGCGAAGATGCCGGCGAGCGTGTCGAGGCGCTCGGCCACGGCGAGCACCTGGCCGATCTTTCCGGTGGCGATGCCGTCGCCGGCGAAGCGCGGACGGTAGAACTCGTCGAGCGCGGCGGCGACCTCGGCGGATTCGGGCTTCGCGCCCTGGCTTGCGTAGTAGCGGCCCATCACGCCCTGCAGCTCGGGGAACTCGCCGACCATGCGCGACATGAGGTCGCATTTCGACAGCGCCGCCGCGCGCGTGGCGAGACCGGCATCGACGCGGACCCGATTGGCGATCACGCGCGCCAGTTCGGCGACGCGCACGCACTTGTCCCAGACGCTGCCGAGCTGCTGCTGGTAGGTGACCGACTTCAGCGCGTCCTGCCATGCCGCGAGCGGCTGCTTGCGATCCTCGTCGTAGAAGAACTTCGCGTCGGCGAAGCGCGGCCGGATCACGCGCTCGTAGCCCTTGCGGATCTCGGCCGGATCCTTCGACTCGATGTTGGCGACACCGATGAAGTGCTCGGTCAGCTGCCCGTCTGCGGCGAATACCGGGACGAACTTCTGGTTTGCCTCCATCGTCGTCACGAGTGCCTCCGGCGGCACGTCGAGGAAGGCGCTCTCGAACGTGCAGGCAATCGCCACCGGCCATTCGGTGAGATTCGCGATCTCGTCAAGCAGTCCGTCGGACAGGCGCGGCGTGCCGCCGGACGCGGCGCGCGCGACTTCGGTGCGGATGCGCGCACGCCGCTCGGCCGGATCGGCGAGCACGCGCGCCGTGCGCAGTGCATCAAGCCAGGCATCGGCGTCGGCGACGTGCACGGGCTGCGGATGGTGGAAGCGATGGCCGCGTGACTGGCGGCCCGAGCGCAGGCCGAACAGCTCGACATCGACGATGTCGGTGCCGTGCAGCACGACGAGCCAGTGCGCCGGGCGCACGAAGGCGAACTCGTGGTCGCCCCAGCGCATCGGCTTCGGGATCGGCAGCGCCTTCACCGCCGCGGCGAGGATGTCGCCGACGAGCGCGGCGGTCGGCTGGCCGGGCTTCTCGCTGCGCGCGACGAAGCGCTCGCCCTTGGCGTCGCTCGTGCGCTGCAGGTCTTCGACGGCGACGCCGTTCTTCGCGGCGAAGCCGGCCAGCGCGGGTGTCGGCTTGCCATCGGCATCGAGACCGATGGCGAGGTAGGGGCCGACCACTTCGGACACCTGGATCGGCTGCACGCGCGAGACCGCCGGCACGTGCACGGCGAGGCGGCGCGGCGAGGCCCAGGTGCGGGCATTCGCGCCATCGGCGGCGATGCCGCGCTTCGCGAGGCCATCGACGATGCCGGTGGCGAATGCGCCGGCCAGTTCGTCGAGCGCCTTCGGCGGCAGCTCCTCGGTGCCGAGTTCGACCAGCAGCGGGGCGGTGTCGTGGTTCGTCATCACGCTGCCTCCCTCGCCTTGCGCAGTCCCGGGAAGCCGAGCTTCTCGCGCTGCGCGTGGTAGGCCTCGGCGACCGCGCGCGCGAGCGTGCGCACGCGCAGGATGTAGCGCTGGCGCTCGGTCACGCTGATTGCGCGGCGTGCGTCGAGCAGGTTGAAGGTGTGGCTGGCCTTCATGACCTGCTCGTAGGCCGGCAGCGGCAGGCCGGCGGCGACGAGGCGCGTCGCCTCGCCTTCGCAGGTGTCGAACCACGCGAACAGTTTCCCGACGTTCGCGTGCTCGAAGTTGTAGGTGCTCTGCTCGACCTCGTTCTGGTGGAACACGTCGCCGTAGGTGACCACGCCGTGCGGCGCCACGGTCCACACGAGGTCGTAGACGTTGTCGACGTTCTGCAGATACATGGCGAGGCGTTCGAGGCCATAGGTGATCTCGCCGGTGACCGGCCTGCACTCGAGCCCGCCCGCCTGCTGGAAGTAGGTGAACTGGGTCACTTCCATGCCGTTCAGCCAGACTTCCCAGCCGAGACCCCATGCGCCGAGCGTCGGCGATTCCCAGTTGTCCTCGACGAAGCGCAGGTCGTGCACGAGAGGATCGACGCCGAGCGCCTTGAGCGAACCGATGTAGCGCTCGAGGATGTCGTCGGGATTCGGCTTCAGCACGACCTGGTACTGGTAGTAGTGCTGCAGCCGGTTCGGGTTCTCGCCGTAGCGGCCGTCGGTCGGACGTCGCGACGGCTGCACGTAGGCCGCGGCCCACGGCTCGGGTCCGAGCGCGCGCAGGAAGGTCGCGGGATGGAACGTGCCGGCGCCGACTTCGGTGTCGAGCGGCTGGATCATCACGCAACCCTGGTCGGCCCAGTAGCGATTGAGGGTCTGGATGACGTCCTGGAAGGTCGGGCCGGCCATGCAACGGGGCTCACGGTAGCGGTGGCAAAGCGCGCTAGTATAGCGGCGAGAGCAGAGTTCCCGAGGAACGGCACGGCATGGCGACCCAACCGATGCGTCCGCGATCCGCTGCCGGTGTTCCCGCTGCCGCGGCTGCGCCCGGCGTGCTCGGCCTGCACCATCGGATCGAACTCGACGAGACCCTGGCCGCGCTGCAGGCCGACGGGCTCATCACCGAAGCCGATGTCCGGCGCGTGCGCGCCGACGTGCGCACCGCGCGCGGCAGGCTCGAATTGCACCCGCTCGTGCTGGTCGCCAACCTCAAGCTCGCCGATGCGCGGGGCGGCGACAAGCCGCTCACCGTCGAGGTGCTGACCCAATGGCTGGCCGGTCGCGCGAAGCTGCCGTACCTCAAGATCGATCCGATGAAGATCGACGTCGCGGCGGTGACCCAGGTGGTCAGCCACGCCTACGCGCAGCGCTACCGCATCCTGCCGGTCGCGGTCAGCGAGCTGCAGGTCGTGTTCGCGAGCTCCGAGCCGTTCGACACGCGCTGGATGGCCGATCTCGGCCACATCCTTCGCCGCGACATCCAGCGCGTCGTGGCCAGCCCGCTCGACGTCAACCGCTACCTGACCGAATGGTGGGGCGTGCAGCGCTCGATCCAGCGCGCCAGGGACGCCAAGGCCGATGCGCAGGACGGCCGCGGCATCCTCAACTTCGAGCAGCTCGTCGAGCTCGGCAAGTCCGGCGAGCTCGGAGTCGATGATCGCCACGTCGTCCACATCGTCGACTGGATGCTGCAGTACGCGTTCGAACAGCGCGCGTCCGACATCCATCTCGAGCCGCGCCGCGATTCGAGCCCGATCCGCTTCCGCATCGATGGGGTCATGCACAAGGTGTTCGAGTTGCCGACGCCGGTGATGACCGCGGTCACCTCGCGCATCAAGATCCTCGGCCGCATGGACGTCGCCGAGAAGCGCCGCCCTCAGGACGGCCGCATCAAGACGCGTTCGCAGGGCGGGCGCGAGGTCGAGCTTCGCCTGTCGAGCATGCCGACCGCCTTCGGCGAGAAGGTCGTCATGCGCATCTTCGACCCCGACATCGTGGTCAAGGAGTTCCGCCAGCTCGGCTTCGCGGCGGACGAGGAAGCGATCTGGCGCGAGATGGTCGAGCGCCCGCACGGCATCGTCCTCGTCACCGGCCCGACCGGCTCGGGCAAGACCACGACGCTTTATTCGACCCTCAAGGTGCTGGCCACGCCGGATCTCAACGTCTGCACGGTCGAAGACCCGATCGAGATGGTGAGCCCCGAGTTCAACCAGATGCAGGTGCACAACGCGATCGACCTCGATTTCGCGGCCGGCGTGCGCACGTTGATGCGCCAGGATCCCGACATCATCATGGTCGGCGAGATCCGTGATCTCGAGACCGCGCAGATGGCCGTGCAGGCCTCGCTGACCGGGCACCTCGTGCTGTCGACGCTGCACACGAACGATGCGCCGAGCGCGTTGACGCGCCTGCTCGACCTCGGCGTGCCGAACTACCTCATCCAGTCGACGCTGACCGGCGTCGTCGCGCAGCGACTCGTGCGCACGCTGTGCCCGCACTGCAAGACCGAGGCGCCGCTCGACGCGCGGGCCTGGGCGGCGCTCACGCATCGCTGGTCGCTGCCGGTGCCCGAGCGCACGTTCGGACCGAAGGGATGCCTCGAGTGCCGCAAGACCGGCTTCCTCGGGCGCACCGGCATCTACGAGATGATGCGCATCTCGCCGCCGTTGCGCGCTTTGATCCAGCCGAACATGGATCTGGCGAAGGTCGGCGAGACGGCGCTCGCGGAAGGCATGCGGCCGCTGCGCGTGTCGGCCGCCGCCCACGTGGCGAACGGCATCACCACGATCCGCGAGGTCATGAACGTCCTGCCGCCGGTCGAATGACGCACGCGCCGGCCGCGTGCCGCGGCGTGCGGACGAGGGCAGGTCGGTACGGCAGGTCAGTGCGGCAGGCGCATCGTTCGCTTCGGCCCGCGTCGTGATGGCGCAGGCCAGGTCGAGGCGCGCTCAGCGGCGCGCGCGCGCGCCGCGCCGGATCGCCTGCAGGGGGTCGCCGAGCTTGAGCCCGGACAGATAGTCGTTGATCGCTTCGTTCGTGACATCGTAGAGCGGACGCCCCATGACTGCGGCCGCCGCCTTGAGGCTGTCGCGCATGCGCTTTGAGACGCGCAGGCTCGCATCGCGGACATCGTCGGCTTCAACGACCGGTTTCTTCGCAGCCATCGTTTCCCCCCTCAAGGAATTGGGACAACAGGATTCGTGGCGATATCCGATTCACCACGATTGAAATTGTAACCGTGTCGTGCCACAGCGCCCACGCGCGCAGCGAGGCTGCCGGTAAGAGTTTGTGTCGCGATGCCTGTTCCACCGCAGGACATTCGGCGTCGAATGCGCCGGATCGCGGAACGTCGCGATGCGTTCAGCTTTCGGCCGCCTCGTCCACGGTCGCCGATCCACGGCGCGCGACGATGCGCGCAAACACGATGCCGACTTCGTAGAGCAGGCACATCGGCACGGCCAGCAGCAACTGCGAGATCACGTCGGGCGGAGTCAGCACCGCGGCGATCACGAAGGCGCCCACGATCGCATACGCGCGGCTCTTGACCAGTTGCGCGGGCGTGACGATGCCGATCGCGACGAGGATCACCAGAGCGACCGGCACCTCGAAGCACAGGCCGAAGGCGAGGAACAGGATCAGGGCGAAGTCGAGGAAGCGCGTGATGTCCGGCATGACCGCGACGCCGGCCGGCGCGACGCTTGTCATGAAGGTGAAGATCGCGGGCAGCACGAGGAAGTAGGCGAACGCGCAACCGAGATAGAACAGCAGCACCGACGAGACGAGCAGCGGTACCGCGAGCCGGCGTTCGTGGCGGTACAACCCCGGCGAAACGAAAGCCCAGGCCTGATGCAGGATGAACGGCATCGCGATGAAGACCGCGGCGAAGAAGGCCAGCTTGAGCGGCGCGAAGAACGGCGAGGCGACGTCGGTCGCGATCATCGCGCCGCCGGCCGGAAGATGTTCGATGAGCGGCTTCGCGAGCCAGCCGTACAGGCGATTGGCGAATGGAATGAGCGCGACGAGCACGATCAGCACGGCAGCGACGGCCCTCAGCAGGCGCGAACGCAGTTCGACGAGATGCGAGAGGAACGATTGCTCGCCGTCGGCGGGTGAATCAGTGCGGCTCATCGGCGGACGGTTTCGGCGTGGCCTGCGGCGGCGGCGTCGCCGCGTCGACGGCGGGCGCCGGCGTGGCCGGCCCCATCGGGTTGACTGCGGACTCGATGTCCTCGGCGGCGCGCCGCAGGTCGGCGGCAAGGTCGACCTCGCGCTCGGCGTCGCGGATGCTGCGCTTGACGTCTTCGGCGGCGAGTTCGCGCTCGATCTCCGAGCGCACGCCGTTCCAGCTGTTGCGTGCGCGGCGCAGCAGCGCGCCGGCGGTCCGCGCGGCACCCGGCAGGCGCTCCGGACCGAGCACGAGCAGGGCGACGACCGCGATCAGGGCCATCTTGCCGAAGCTGAGTTCGAACATCGCGGCGGACCTCAGCGGTCGGCGCGTTCCTTGTCGCGCTCGCCGGCCGACGAGGCAACGGCCGGCGGATCGGCCTTCAGTTCGGGCTTGTCCTCGCCGTCGTTGAGGCCCTTGCGGAAGCTCTTGATCGCCGAACCGAGGTCGCCGCCGATGTTGCGCAGCTTCTTCGTGCCGAATAGCACGAGCACGATGACAAGAACGATGAGCCAGTGTCCAAAGCTCAGACTACCCATTTGCTTGACTCCGGGAGGGGCGACGGCAGGTCGGCCCGCGTTACTGCGCAGTGTACTCCTCCAGGCGGTCGCGGAAGTCGACGACCTGGATCGGCACGTTGCTGACGCCGCCTTCGAAGATGCGTCGCGGCGTCACGCCGTCGCCGTACACGGCCTGGTTGCTCTTGTTGTCGATCGAGATGACCGATCCGTCAAGGGCGACGCCGGCGAACAGGCCGCGCGCGCGCGAGTACGAGAAGATCTCGGCCTTGAGCTGCGCGTCGGTCGAGGCCTGTGCGGTGCGGCCGACCGGGCCGGCGGCGGCCGAGGCGTCCGCGCCGAGCGTGAACTTGCCGTGCACGATCGAATCGACGCCGCGTTGCGTGCGGAACACGAGCACGACGTCGGTCGACGACACGCCGGCCTGGAAGCCGACGCTGCCGCCGGTCAGGGCGACGAAGCTCGGGTTCGACCACGTGCCGTCGGCCGACTTCACCGCGATCAATCCCTCGCCACGGCGACCGCCGACGACGAAACCGGCCTTGATCACGTCGGGGATCACGGCGATCGCGTGCGCGTTCTGCAGCAGGTCGCGCGGAATCGCCTTGTCCGGAGCCTCCATGACCTCGTTGAGCACGCGCACGGCATTCTCGGCGCGCTTGGACTGCTCCTCGCCGGCATGGACGTCGGCACAGGCGAATGCGCCGAGCAGGATGACGAGGGCAGCGCGCATCGGGAACGGCATCGCGAAACTCCGGCAAAGATGAACCTCGCCAAACTAGCAGGCGAAGCTGAGTGGCCGATGAAGCGGTACGCTCAGGCGTTGCGCAGTCGCCGTGCGGCGAGCGCGAGCAGGCCGAGGCCGAGTGCGAGCAGGCCCCACGGCGCGCGCACGGGCAGGGTGACCGGGCCGTCGGTTCCGCCATCGCCGCCCGGCGTCGAGGTGCACGGCGCGGGGCCGACGGCCAGGCCGTTCACGCCGACGTAGCGCAGGCGGTCGGGCCCGCTGATCGTGCCGAGCACGGTGGCGGCGCCGGTCGTGCGGTTGATGCGCGCCAGGTCGGCCCATTCGGCCACCGAGGTGCTGCCCGGCGCCGGCGGCACGTAATTGATCACCGCCCACAACCGGCCCTGGGCATCGAAGCTCATCGACACCGAGTGGATCCACGTGCTGTTGGGAATGCCGAGCGGACCGATCAGTTCGGCGGCACCGGTCGCGGTGTCGATGCGATAGAAGTTGTTGCTGCCGCGCCCTCCCGCGCCGTAGAGCGTTTCGCCGCGAGCCACGATGCCGGTGATGGTGGCGCCGGTGCTTGCGCCGACCTGCTCGGTCGTGCCGCGCGCGGCGTCGACCTTCCACAGCCGGTTGGTCGCGGCCGACGACACCCACATCTGTCCGGTGCAGGTGAAGGTCGCGCCGAAATCATGCGAGTTGAACTGGCCACTGCCGCTGCCGACATTGAGCGGGGCGACGAAGCTCGCGGCACCCGTCGCCGTATTCAGGGTGACAACCGGCTTCTGGCTCAGGCTGTCCGAGATCGCATAGAGGGTGCGTTCCGGATTGAAGGCGAGGCCCTTGAGCAGGCCGAACGGCTGGTTGCCGTAGTTGCCGAACGAGCCGATGTAGGTGGCCTGCCGGGAGGTCAGGTTGATGCTGTACAGATCGTCGTACGCAACGATGAACGCGCTCGATTGCGCCCGCGCCGCCGGAATCGAGGCGACGGAAAGCACCACTGCAATGAGGCAGGCGGGTGTGCGCATGGCGGCAGGCTGTTATCGTTATAGGTGTCGTCGATCCAGACCTTCCCTGTCCGGACGGGCCGAGTCTAGACCAGTCCTCGACGACGCGACAAGCGCCGGGCGTCCTGCCGCGGCGTCCCCAGAGTCTCCTCGAGCCCGGACCCGGCATGGCCCGCTACCTCGCTTTCCGCGACCCGCCTGCGCCGATGCGGGCGGCCGTCCTCCTAGTCAACCTCGGCACGCCGGCGGCGCCGACCCCGGCGGCCGTGCGTCGCTATCTCGGCGAGTTCCTCGCCGATCCGCGCATCATCGAGCTGCCACGCTGGCTGTGGCGGCTGGTCCTGCACGGCGTGATCCTGCGCGTGCGGCCGCGCCGCTCGGCGCACGCCTACCGCAAGGTGTGGGGCGAGCGCGGTTCGCCGCTCGAGATCGGCAGCGCGGCGCTGGCCGCCCGGCTCGGCGAGCGG
>JAFLDX010000058.1 GCA_017302215.1 Lysobacterales bacterium | reverse complement strand
CTGCCAGAAGCCGAACGCCGCCGCTTCCTGCGCCATGTGCGCTCGTTCTGGGAAGTCGCACGCCATCGGCTGCCGCCGCCGACCGCCGAGGTCATCGACGCGTGGCGGGCCGCGGGGCGACTCGACATCGTCGCCGCCCGGATCGAACGCGTCGACGGCGGCAGCCCGCTCGCGATCGACATCGTCGAGCGCACGACCGGGCATCGGCGACGCCTCGAAGCCGACCTCGTCGTGCAGGCCACCGGACCACGCCTCGACGCCAGCGCGACGCGCGACCCACTTGTGCGCGGGATGCTCTGCGACGGCCTCGCGCGCGCCGACACGATCGGCCTCGGTCTTGCCTGCGAAGCCGATGGACGCCTGCATGACGTCGACGGCCGAGCGCAGCCGGACCTGCACATCCTCGGCGCACTCATGCGCGGCAGCGTGTGGGAATGCGCGGCGTTCGCCGAGATCCGGCAGCGCGCACGCGGCATCGCCCATCGATTCGTCGGCGCCGCGAGCGAGGCGGCGCGGGCGACGCCGACCGGCGGACTCTCGCGCACGCCGCTCGCCCTCGTCGGCTGAACGTGTATTCCGGCGTGATGTTCCTTCTCCCCGTCGCGACGGGGAGAAGGTGCCCGGAGGGCGGATGAGGGGCGCTTGCGATCCGATGCAGTGCACTCCTGCGCGACGTCCGGCCCCTCATCCGGCGCTGGCGCGCCACCCCGGATCGGGTCGCGAATCCCGACGCAGCCGCAGGAGCGCACCTCGTGCGCGACTGCTCTTCCGCGACGCCTTGGATCGCGCACAGGGTGCGCCTCTGCCGGGAGTTGGCGCGCTTCGCTGTTGAAAGCCGGCCAAGATGCCTTCCGACCGCGGATTGCAGCACTGCAACAATTTTCCGGGCATAATGCGCGGCTGCCGTTTCGGCGGCCCCTTCTACCCCATTCCAGCATGGGCATCCCCGCGGGTGCCCCACGGTGCCGCGCATGTCCATCGAGAACCTCCGCAACATCGCCATCGTCGCCCACGTCGACCACGGCAAGACCACCCTGGTCGACTGCCTGCTCAAGCAGTCCGGCACGTTCAGCGATCGCACCGTGCTGGCCGAGCGCGTGATGGACTCGAACGACCAGGAGAAGGAACGCGGCATCACGATCCTGTCCAAGAACACCGCGATCACCTGGCGCGAGAACCGCATCAACATCGTCGACACGCCGGGCCACGCCGACTTCGGCGGCGAGGTCGAGCGCGTGCTGTCGATGGTCGACACCGTGCTGATCCTCGTCGACGCGATGGACGGGCCGATGCCGCAGACGCGCTTCGTGACCCAGAAGGCATTCCAGATGGGTTTCCGCCCGATCGTCGTCATCAACAAGGTCGACCGTCCCGGAGCGCGCCCGGGCTGGGTGCTCGACCAGACCTTCGACCTGTTCGACCGCCTCGGCGCGACCAACGAACAGCTCGATTTCCCGGTCGTCTACGCCTCGGCCCTGCACGGCTACGCGAGCCTCGACCCGGAGGCGCGCGAGGGTGACATGACGCCCCTGTACGAGGCGATCATGCAGCACGCGCCGGTGCCGCCGGTCGATCCGGAAGGCGCGTTCCAGATGCGCATCAGCCAGCTCGACTACAACAGCTACGTCGGCCTGATCGGCATCGGTCGCATCCAGCGCGGCAAGGTGCGCACCAACATGCCGGTGGCAATCCTCGATCGCGACGGCAAGAAGCGCAGCGGCAAGGTGCTGCAGGTGCTCGGCTTCATGGGCCTCGAACGCATCGAGGTGCCGGAGGCACAGGCCGGCGACATCATCGCGATCTCGGGCGTCGAGGGCCTCGGCATCTCCGATACCGTGTGCGCCACCGACGCGCCCGAACAGCTGCCCGTGCTGACCGTCGACGAACCGACCATCAGCATGACCTTCCAGGTCAACAACTCGCCGTTCGCCGGCACCAAGGACCACAGCGGCGGCAAGTTCCTGACCAGCCGCCAGCTGCGCGACCGCCTGATGCGCGAGACCCTGCACAACGTCGCCCTGCGCGTCGAGGAAACCGAGGATCCCGACAAGTTCAAGGTCTCCGGCCGCGGCGAGCTGCACCTGTCGGTGCTGATCGAGACGATGCGCCGCGAAGGCTACGAGCTGGCCGTGTCGCGCCCGGAAGTCATCATCAAGGACATCGACGGCGTCGCCAGCGAGCCGATCGAACAGCTCGTCGTCGACATGGAGGAGCAGTTCCAGGGCGGCGTCATGGAGCGCCTCGGCCAGCGTCGCGGCCAGCTCAAGAACATGGAACCGGACGGCAAGGGCCGCACGCGCCTCGAGTACCTGATCCCCGCGCGCGGCCTGATCGGTTTCCAGACCGAGTTCCGCACGATCACGGCCGGCACCGGCCTGCTGTTCCACGTGTTCGACCACTACGGCCCTAAGGCCGACGGTGCGATCGCCAAGCGCCCGAACGGCGTGATGATCTCGAACGGCCAGGGCCCGGCCCCGGCCTATGCGCTGGTCAGCCTGCAGGAACGCGGCCGCCTGCTCGTCAGCGAGGGCGACGAGATCTACGAAGGCCAGCTGGTCGGCATCCACGCCAAGGACAACGACCTGACCGTCAATGCGCTGCGCGCGAAGCAGCTGACCAACATCCGCGCGGCCGGCAAGGACGACAACGTCCAGCTCACCCCGCCGGTGCGCATGTCGCTCGAACAGGCGCTCGAGTTCATCGAGGACGACGAACTCGTCGAGGTCACCCCGAAGGCGATCCGCCTGCGCAAGAAGAACCTCACCGAAAGCGATCGCAAGCGCGCCTCGCGCGCTGCCTGAGCGGTCCGCCCGTCGGCAGCCGCGGACCGCGCGGCGAGCGACGGTGTTCGCAAACGGCATTCACACGCGTTCCTCCGGGGAAATCCCGGGAGGAACGCCATGCCGCGCATCCGATTCCAGACGCTCGCCGTCAGCCTTGCCCTCGGGCTTGTCCCCGGCACCGTGCCGGCGGCGCCGCATGCCTTCGTCAGCGTCGCGACCGAGCCGGACGCCCGCGCGGTCCGCGTGATCGACCTCGCGACGATGACCGTCGAAACGACCATCGGCAACGTCGGTGACGAACCGGGTCGCATGGTCGCCAATGCCGCGCGCTCGCAGATCTGGCTGTCGAGCTGGCGCTACTTGCCCCCCCTCAACGAAGCGCGGGTTCATCGCATCGATACGGCTCTGCGCCAGGTCGTCGCCACGGCGGCGGTTGGCATCCGCCAGAACCGCACGATCGCGCTGAGCCCGGACGAATCGCGCGTCTACACCTGGAAGCAGGAATCGGTCGACGGCGTCGACACGATCGCCGTCGCCGTGCTCGATGCGATGACGCTCGCCGAAATCGCGGTCGTGCCGATCAGCGGGCCGAGTTGCCTGCAGTTCGCCTCGCAGATCGCCGTGGCGCCGGACGGACGCATCGTCGCTGCCGGTTGCAGTGACGGACTGCGCATCATCGATCCGTTAACGCTCGTCGTCACGATCGGCGCGACGCCGCCGTTGAGCAGCAGCGCGATCCTCGGCTTTTCGCCCGATGGTGCCGAGGTGTACGTCTCGAACGCGTCGGCCGCCTCGAACGGCAATGCCGGCGTGCGCGCCATCGACCTCGGGACCGGCGTCGGCAGTGAGTTTTACTGGTCGGTCACGGGCAATCCGGTCGGATTCCCGCAAGGCAGCTCGGCCGTACGCATGATCGTCGTGCAACGCCCGGCCGATCCACCCGGCGATCCGACGGTGTTCTTCGCGTACGACTCGACGTGGGGCAACCCACCGGTGGCCTGGGCGCGCTCCAGCGATCTCGCGCCGGCCGGCGGTCCGCGCCAGCGCCGCCTGATCGGCCGCGCCAGCGTCGGGCCCGCGTCGTCACTTGGTGCATCCGTCGACGGCACGAGCGGACTCGGCGCGCGCATGGGCGGCATCCGCCGCGTCGCATTCGGCGCCTCTCCCGGTGATGCCGTCGTCGCCTCCGACGGAGACATCATCACCCTCGCCGGTGTGGGTCCGCTGACCGACATCATCGTGCTGCCGCCGTTCGTCGATCGGCTGTTTGCCGACGACTTCGATTGAGCTTTGCCCGGCCGGCATTCGTTGCGATTGAAGCGACTTTTCACCGCCGGCAAGGAAGCCGTTGTCGCGGCCGCGGCGCCGACGCTCGTGCTGACCGACGGCAGTGGCAAGAAGTCGGTGACGGTCAAGGTCGTCGTCACCGACTGACGACATCGTGTGGAGCACGCGGTCGCGCAGGGCCGAGCCTGGCCATCCGCGACCGGGACATGCCGCAGCGCGCCTTGCAATGCGCGCCGCGCGCATGGACCCTGCGCGCGACGATCCGGCGTTCGCGGGGGACGGTGCTGCAGGCGGGGAAGGCCTCGGCACCGCGCGATGACGGATCGATCGTCTCATCGCTGCGTGACCGCAGCGGCCCCTTCGCATCGAAACCCACTCAGCCGGGAGGAGCTTCCGTGAATCGAATGCCTTGCATGCTGTCCGCATTGACCGTGTTCGCCGCCGCGCCGCTGTTCGCGCAGGACACACTCGACGTGCAACCGTTCGCCAAGCAACTCGCCGGTCCGCCGGCCGAAATCGCCGCGATGCGCACACCGTCGCCGGTCGATGCGACGATCCACTCGCGCAGCGCGCTGCTGCCGGTGCGATTCACCACTACCGAAGCCGGCGAGTCGACGTGGCGCGCCAGCGTGCCGGTCGAGAACGGATCCCTGCGCTTCCTCGTGTTCGCGCCGCGCCTGGCGAACTGGCAGGTCGGCATGGTCGGCGCCTCCGGTCGCAGCACCGAGGCCGGCGCGCTCGCCACGCGCGTGATCGACACCGATTTCGGCATCGGCGAGGCGCGCGTGCCGGCGGTGCGCTACGACTTCGACAACCTGCAGGGTGAGCGCTGGGGCATCGAGTTGCGCAGCAGCGCGAATGCCGCGGATGGTTACGTCCTCGTCGAAGGCGATGCCGCCACCGAACTCGCTTCGTACCAGACCCACGCGCGCCAGCTCGTCGGCGAGCGGATCGGCCTGACCGCGCTGCTCACGTCGTCGGCGGACGATGCGGTGCGCGTAGGCAGGAAGGCCGGCGGCATCACCGAGGCGGTCATCCGCGTCACCGCACCGGATGGCTCGCGCGCGCAGTACGCGATGCACGACGACGGCCGCCACGACGATGGCCGCGCCAACGACGGCCTCTATGCCGGCGACTTCCCGGCCGGCATGGCCGGTGACTACACGGCCCAGGTCGAAGTGCGCGGAACCAACGCGCGCGGCAAGGCCTTCGTGCGCACGGCCGAACACCTGTTGCCCGTGGTCGAGCGCAGCGTCGATCTCGAAGCGGCCAGTGCCACGGCGCTCGCCGCGGAGGGCACGCGCCTCTCGATCCGCGTACCGGTGACGGCGCGCAAGGCCGGTCAGCACTACCGTGCGATCGGTGAGCTGTGGGGCACCGACGGTGCGGGCAGGCCGGTCGCGGTCGCCTGGCTCGGCGGCATGGTCACGCCGCGCGACGGCCAGCTCGCGTTCGGCTTCGACGAGCGCTGGATCGCGTTGAGCGGCGCCAAGGCACCGTTCGAGCTGCGCGACCTGCGCATCGAGGATCCCGATCACTTCGTCACCGTCGCGTCGGCCAAGCGCATCGCGCTCGCCGTGCCGGCCCTGCGCACGACGCTCGCACCGTCGCAGATCACGATCGACGAGACGATGACGATGGGTCCGCGCCCGGCCGGCGGCAACGTCACCGAAGGCGTCGGCCAGCGCCTGCTGCTCGTGCACGGTTACTGCTCGGGCGGCGTGTGGCCGGCCGCGCAGTTCAGCACGGCCTCGACCTTCCTCGACGCCAACCAGAACCGCACGCACGACCAGTTCGCCCAGCGCATCCGCACGTTCGGCTCGACCTGGAACTCGTTCGGCACGGTCGCGCACAGCCAGGGCGGCGCGGCCTCGCTGCACCTGTATGCGTTCTACTGGAGCGGCCTCGACAACGCGACCGGCAACCGCCTGATCCAGTCGGTCGGCACGCCGTACCAGGGCACCAACCTGTCGGGCATCCTCGCCACGCTCGGCAACTGGTTCGGCGTCGCCTGCGGCTCGAACAGCAACATGACCTACAGCGGCGCATCGTCCTGGCTGGCCGGCGTGCCGACCTCGGCGCGCGCGAAGGTCAACTACTACACGACCTCGTTCGCGACGACCAACTGGTGGACCAACGACTACTGCCAGTTCGCCACCGACCTCGTGCTGAGCGATCCCGAGGACGGCACCACCGAACAGGCCAAGGGCCAGCTCAGCGGCGGCGTCAACCGCGGCCATGTCACCGGCCAGTGCCACACCAGCGGCATGCGTGACCCCGCGCAATATCTCAACGCGAGCCGCAACGCGACGATGAACAGCAACGCGGCGCGCTGACCGGCTTCACCGGAGCGCGGCGAAGGCCGCGCTCCGTCATGTCCCCTGAGGCCAGCGCCGTGCGCCGCTGTGTCGTACGATGATGCGGCGGATATCCCAGCACGCAGCGTCAATACCGACGCATCGAGGCGATCATGTCCAAGGTAGTTCGTTTGATGTTCCCCATCACGCTCGTCGTGTGTTCCGCGACGCCTGCGTTCGCCCAGAATTTGCTGGTGAATCCGACCTTCGACTCCGGAATGGGACTGTCGGGTTGGTCCTGGAGTCCAGACGTTTCGCGGCCTGATCCATCGTTGCTTGTTCCATGCACCGGCTCGACCACATGCGGCCGCATGGAGCTGTCGATCGAGGAGTGCTGCGCGCAGCCTTCGGGTGCATCGGCGACCATCGGATCTTCGTTCTACTACCCCGAAGGAATTGAACAGTGCGTCACCGGCATCGTACCCGGCCTTGCGTACGACTTCGGTGGTTGGATGCACATCCAGCAGGAAGTGCAGCCGGGTGACATGCCAGGAACTCCGATGATCTGGGTACTCTGGTCTAAAACCGCAGCATGCGCGTCAAGTGATGACGAAGTCAGCACCGGAGCAGTCTGGACGAGTGCGATGGCATGGGAACGAAGAGGTTCGAGTGTCGTCGCACCACCCGGATCGCAGTCTGCGCGCGTCGCGCTTGCCGCCGGAGCGACCGGACTGAGCGGTCGCTACGTGAACATGTGGTTTGACAGCGTGTTCTTCGGGCCGAGCGGGTCCGTCCCGGTGACGCTGCAGACGTTCGTCGTGGACTGATGAGCAAGCGCGCGGCGATGAGCGATGTTGCGAGGTGCGCATCAACGCTCGTCCGCGTGGATGTCTCGATCTCCCACCGCCGGGCGCAACTAGCCGTAACGCCGCTTCACGCTCGCGATCGATTCCCTGACGAGCTTCTCGAGCACCTTCCCATCGAGGTCGGCCAGTTGCTTGAAGTACAGGCACGATTTCCCGATCGTGTGCTTGCCGAGCCTGGCCAGCAGCGCCGTGCTGGTTTCGCCCTCGCAATCGAGATAGGTGACGAGTTCGCGCCCGCGGATCGCGAATCCGGCCAGCGGCGCCTCGCCCGAGCGTCCGCTTTCGTAGGTGTATCGATACGAGCCGAAGCCGACGATGCTCGGACCCCACATCTTCGCTGGTTCACCGGTGATGCGCGTGAACAGCGCGATCAGGGCCTGGCTGTCGGCGGCCTGCTGCGCATTCGCGCGCGAAGCGATGTAGGCCTCGACGCTCGAACCGGTTGCCTTGGTCTTGTTCTCGGCCATCGCTTCTCCCGTGCACGCTTCGTGACCGGCTCAGGGTAGCGTGTTCGCGGGTCGACGGGGCAGCGAGCCGGCGTGTGCAGCCGCCCCGATGCCGAAGGCGGCGGCAGGTCTCAACCCGAGGCGTCGTGGCGGTCGATCGCGCAACCGAGGCGGAACACATGGCCATCGGGATGGCGGACGTGCATCTCGCGCACGCGCCACGGCATGTCGGTCGGTGGCCAGGTCACCTCGATTCCGTGCTCGATGCAGTGCCGATGCAGCGCGTCGACATCATCGACCCACACCGACATCCAGACCGCCTTCTCGGCGGCCTCGTTGGAGTCCTGGCCGAACGTCGCGGGGTAGCCGCTGGCGCCGCGGCCGCCCTGCCCGCCCTCGCACAGGAAGATCTCGCACGGTCCCGAGCAGACGCCGCCGAACGTCGGCGGCGAACCCCACTCCCAGCCCTTCGTCCATCCGAGCTTCTCGAACCATCGGAACGAGGCATGCAGATCGGATACGTTGAGGATCGGTGTCAAGCCGGTCACGTTCATCGGTCCATCCCCGGGCCTGCATCGCGAGCGAGCAGTCTACGCCTCGCAGGCGAGCGAACGCGGACCCGCAACGTGCTCCGATCGCCCGCACCATCGGCGTCAGGTGAATGCGCTCAGCAACCATGCCAGCACGAACCAGGCGAACCCGGCGCTCGTGACGGCATGCACGCGCCGCAACGTCTTCCAGTCATGCAGTGCCAGCGACACGAAGAAGCCGATCCATGCGCCGAAGAAGAACACGAGGAAGCCGCTCTCGTCGAAGTGCCGGGTGAACTCCGGAAACAGCGGCTCCATCCACGACACGACCAGCGGGTCGTACACGCGCGACAGCACAGGACCGAGCATGAAGAACGTGCCGGTGAAGACCAGGCGCTTGTGCCGGTCGGGCTGCGCGCGCCATCGCCACGCCAGCCACAGGCAGGCCGCGTAGCCCGGCAGCAGCAGCCGGTTCGCACGGACTTCCGGCCCCATTGCGTTCCAGCCCTTCCACAGGACGACGAAGATCCAGAGCGTGCTGAGCGTCACTCCGATCGCGACGAGGAAGGTGGCGATGCCGAGCTTCCGGTGCAGGCGGAGATTGCGCACGCGGACGAGGTTCGCCTGCGTCGCCAGCAGCACGTACCAGGCCAGTCCGAAGATGCCGTGGACGATGAACTTCGGATCGCGGTTGCTCGGCTGGCCGACATCGGTAAACAGGTTGTCCGAGAACGCGACGACGCTGAGCACGAGCAGCAGCACGCTCGTGATCGAGAAGTACCGGCCCGCGACCCTGTCGATCATGTTGACCCCTGTGCTCGCGAATCGACCGGCGCTACCCGACCTCAGCGACGACCACGGTGCCAAGCCGGCCGGCGGGCCAACCGACCGCGCGACCCGTGCCTCAGTGCCCGGAATGCGGAGGTTGCGCCGGCATCCGCAGGCTCATGCCGCCAGCCCTCAGCCGAGCCAGCCGAAGATGACTCCGAACAGCAGGAACTGCACGGCGTGGTATCCGCCATCGATCAGCCAGAGCTTGAAGGTCCGCTGGGCGAACTGATAGTTGATGCCGAAGCTCGCCGCCACGAATCCGGCACCCACCAGGGCACCCGTGCGGACCGCTGCCTCGAGCCCCGGCGAAGCGCCGACCAGATGGCCGAAGGCGGTGGCGGCGACCAGCGAGAACACGAAGCTCACGCCGAATACCTTCGCCGGATGCCCGGTTCCACTCGTCGTTTTGTCCGGCCCACCGTTCTCGGCATTCCAGACCTTCCCGAACAGGACCGGCGAGTACCAGAGGCCACCCAGGACGAAGCTCGATACCGCAGCAAGCAAGACGATCCAGACGTGCACGACAACCCCCTATGGCATGACCCGATTCCGACCGGGCGACAGTGACCGCCCGAGCTTCCACTCCGCAAGGAGTGACGGCGATGCGTACGAGTCGACCTGACATACGCTCAAGCCGATGATGTGTATTGAGCCGCACGGCCGATTGAAGCGCCGGTTCCGTTCGCACGGATACCGTCGCCACCTGCCATCCGGGTCAAGTCTCGCTGTGCAGCGGCGTAAGCTACTCGATGCCCTCCTCGAGCATCAGCGCGCGCACGAATCGCACGGGCGGAGCGCCGTAGGACAGTACCTGGTCGTGGTAGGCCTTGAGGTTGAACGCGGCGCCCTGCTTCGCCTCGACGGCCTTGCGCAGGTCGAAGTGTTCCTGCACGCCGACGAAGTAGGTCGGAAGCTGTGCCGAGGTCAGCTGTGCGCGCACCCACTTGCCGGCGGCTTCGCGTTCCTGCTGGAAGGTCTGGCGAACCATCAGGTCCATCGCCTGTTCGCGCGTCCAGCCGTCGACGTGCACGCCCTGGTCGAGGATCGCGTTGGCGATCGTGCGCAGGTAGAACTTGAGCTGGACGAGTCGGAACAGCGGATCGTGATCGAGATAGCCGGCGTCGGCCATCATCTTCTCGGTGTAGACCGCCCAGCCTTCGGCGAACAGCCCGGAGCGCAGCACGCCGCGCAGCGTCGACGGGAATCGCGCCGAGTGCCAGCCCTCGAGGTAGTGACCCGGCGTGCCCTCGTGGATGCTGAGCAGGTGGATCATGCGCGTGTTGTATTCGCGCAGGAACGAATCGACCTGGGCCGGCGTCCAGTCGTCGGGGATCGGCGACACTGCGTAGAACGTCTCGAGCCCCTTGTCGAGCGGTCCCGGCGAGTCGCAATAGGCGACCGCGACGCCGCGCTGGAACTCCGGCATCAGGATGATCTTCACCGGCGCGTCGGGCAGCGTGACGAGATCCTTCGTGCGCACGAAGTCCGTGGCCGACGCGAGCGCCGCCTCGGCCGCGGCGACCACCTGGTCGCGCGCCGGCTTGTCGGCATAGGCGAGTTCGAGCGCAGCCTCGATCGCCGCCTGCTGCTGGGCGTCGCTCGGCACGTCGGGCAGCGGCGGGGCTTTCGGCCGGCCTTTCAGCACGCCACGCGCGATCGCGTACATGTCGACGCGAACGCGCTTGAGCTCCGCCTCGGCGCGCTGACGGATTTCGGCGCGCGACAGCGACGACAGCAGCGCGAAGCGCAGCTTCTGGTCGTAGATCGCCTGGCCGACGCGGAAGTCGCCTTTCGCGTTCGGCACGAGCGTCCCGTCGAGCCAGCGCTGGTGTTCGGCGACGGCCGCCTTCAGCGCCGAGATCGCGTTCTGCGCGCGCAGGCGCTCGGCTTGCGTCAGTTCACCGAGGTGCGGCGCGATGAACATGTCGACGATGCCGAGCACGCCATTGTTCTGCCTGGCGACGGTCTCGGCATGGATCTTCGGCACGCGCGCAGGGTCGAGGTTCGCGCGCGCCTGCGCGAGCAGCGCGGGCAACTTCTCCATGCGCGCGGTGGCCGAACGCAGGCGCTCGGGCAGCGGCGCGAACTCGCGCGCCATGAGGTTGTAGATGGCCCCTCCGGCGAGGCCGCTGTAGACCTGCGGATCGGTCGCCCAGCCTTGCTGCGTTTCGGCATCCCACAGGCCGTACTGCAACTGGTTGCGCAGGATCGCGGCATCGACCTGGTTCTCGCGCGACAGCGTCGTCGCATCGATCGCATCGAGTTCGGCCAGCAGGGTGCGGGCGAAGTCGATGCCGCGCTGGCGTCCGGTCGCGCTGAGGTCATCGAGTTCGCTGTCGTAGGCGTGATCGCCGATCTGCGTGGCCGCGACCGGCGACAGGCGCAGCCACCCGTCCAGCGCGCGCCGCGACAGGTCGGTGAAGGCCGCATCGGCGGTCACGGTCGTCGGCACCGATACGGGTGCAGCGGCTGCGGCGGGCGATGCCTTGCGCGTGTCCGTGGAATGACAGGCGGCGAGCGTGCCGAGCAGGGCGATGGCGATGAGGGTCGGGCGCATGGCGACGGGCTTCGTTGGCGTGCGGACATCGCACCTCGCCGCCGAGCATAGGCGCATTCGTCGCGGCCGTCATCGTCCGGCAGCGCGGCATCCGGTTGCCCGGAAAGGTGCCCGGTGGGCTCAGAGCGGGAGGTTCGTCAGCGCAACGCGCTCGATGCGTCCGACCGCGTCGAGCGCCTTGCGCACATCGGCACGCGCGAGGATCGCCTGCCAGCGCTCGCGATGCAGCACGTCGCGCGGGGCCTCGGGAATCGCGGCGTAGTCCTGCATCTCGAGCAGCGCATCGTTGCGCCACTCCTCGTTGCCGAGGCGCTCGATGAGCAACCGCGCGGCTTCATCGAGCCGCCCGGCCTGGACGAGCGCGGCCTGCCAGGTGCCCATCGCTTCGGTGCGATCGGCGCGCATGCGTTCGAGCTGTGCATCGACGGCGGTCTCGTCGCCGCGCGCCGCCGCCACCATCAGGAGATTCAGGCCGAGCTGCATGCGTCCGTAGGCGCTCATGCCGCCGACCTCCTCCATCGTCGGCTCGACCTCGTCGATGCGACCCATGCGCGCGAGCAGACGCCCCAGGTTGATGACCTGGCTGACGTTCACGCCGCCGTTCTCGGGCCGGCGCGCGGCCTTGCCGAGTTGGGCTACGGCGTCATCCCAGCGCCCGAGGCGCTGCAAGGCGCGCGCGCGTTCGTCGAGGATCCAGATGTACTCGTCGGCGTCGGCGTAGACCTCCTCGCCATCGCTGCGGAAGCGCGCGATGACCGCGTCGGCGAGTTCGAGCGCACGTTGCGGATGCCCATCGCGCACGTTGACGTAGAGCTCGTAGGTGGCCAGCTTCAGTCGATCCGGATGGCTCGCGCGCAGGCGCTCGATCCAGGCGTGCTCGCGCTTCATGCTGCGTTCGATGTCGAAGCTGCCCTTGCGCGCTCGCACGAGCGCATCGAAGCGCTTGTCGATGCGCAATGCGAGGATCATCTCCGCCGAGCGGATTCGCGCGGCCACCTCGGTGGCACGGGCCAGGTCCTTCCGCGCAACCAGTGCGCGCACGTAGTCGAACCAGAGGAAGTCGGGCTCGAGTCCTTCGTTGGTCCAGTTCGCGTCGAACAGCGCCGACAGCAGCTCGACTCGTGCCTCGCGCTGCGCGGGCTCGCGCTCGAGTCGGCGCGCGATGTCGAGGATCGCCTGCTCGCGGACCTGGTCGAGCGTCTGCGGCCAGCGCCGCGCGATGACCTTCAGGGTCAGCGCACTGTCGACGAGTGCATCGGTGGCGTAGGCGGCTCGCAGGCGCAGGTGCCAGGCCGTGCCCTCGGCCTCGTCGAATGCGCAGGCGCGCACGAGCAGCGGGTGCGCCTTGGCGGCCTGGCCGAGGTCGAGCGCGGCGATGCCCGCACGCAGCAGTGCGGAATAGCGTTCCCTGCTTTCGAGCACGGCGAAGCCCGGCGCGTCGATGACGCGGTCGAAGCGGCGCGCGGCAGCCGCTGCATCGTTGTCGGCAAGCGCCTGCTCGCCAGCGCCCAGCTCGGCCCGCAATGAGTCGACGACGGCCTCGTCGACGGGATCAGGCATGAGCCACTGGGAGAAGCTGCTGCCGGCCACCGACATGAGGGCCAGGCCCGCGAGCAACGTGGAAACGAGGGGCAGGCGCATGCGTTCACCTCCTGTGCGATCCGTTCGGGCCGATCATGCCACGTTGCGCGAGCCCGACATCCTTGGCGCGGTGATGTTCGTTTCTGTCCCGGCCAGTGTTCCTTTCCGCGCTCGGGTGTCACCTCGTCAACGCGAACACGAGCCTGCGCGTCGACCGCTCGGCGATATCGCGCAGTCGCGCGGACTTCGGCTTGAACGGTCCTGGCGGTGGCATCCATGTCGCCGCCGGCGGCGAACTGGCCTTCGTCAACCGCACGGTCAGCGACAACGTCGCCGAAGGCAGCGACGATCGCCTGAGCGTCCTCGGCAGCATGCGCACGTTCTCGATGATCGCCGGCGCGAACGCACTCGACTGCGCCGACGACCGCGGCGTGCGCCTCGTCGCCGACCAGCGCGGCCAGGCCCGACCGGCGGGGGTCGCTTCCGGCGGCTGCGACATCGGCGCCTCGGAAGGCCTCGGCGACGCGATCTTCATCGACGGATTCGACGGCTGAGTCGCCGCCTGCCGGATCTCGAGTGCCCCGCGATGCTCAGCCGCGCAGCTGCCGCGCCGGCGCGTCGCCGGCCATCACGCGCAGGTACTCGCGATCGAAGGCGGCGAGCTGGCTTTCGAGTTCGGAGTATGGTCCCGGCTCCCAGGCCGACGAGCCGACGCCGCGCTGGGTGTTCTCGCACAACATCCAATCCTGGCGATTGGTGAGATCCCAGAACGCGATCGCCGGTTGCGCGTCGAAGCCCGGCATCGCGAGCGCATCGGGATGGAAGTACCACTCGCAGGTGACGCGCGTGTGGTCGAGGGCGAGCGCCTCGGCGCGATGCAGCAGCACGTAGTCCGGATGGAACGAGACGAACGCGCTCGGAAACACGGTGTAGTAGTAGACGCGGCCGCGCTCTTCGGCGCTGAGCCCGGCCAGCGGCGCCGCGCAACGCGCGCCGCCGATCGTCATGCTGCCTTCCGGATCGGTCATCCACATCGGGCCGCCGAGCACGGCGCCGTCGTCGAGATCGTTCTCGGAGTTGCGGAACGGGGTCAGGCGGTTGAGTTGAGGATGCACGCCCGGGCAGTGGTAGCACTCGCTGAAGTTGTGGAAGACGAGCTTCCAGTTCGCCGCGATATCGTAGACCTCGCGGTGCACGGCGCGCAGCGCCGACGTGTCGCGATGGGCGAAGCGGCCGGCCAGGCCCGGCAGCGCGCGCTCGAACGGCGGCGGCGTGTGCGCGAGGTTGATGAAGACGAAGCCGCGCCAGACCTCGACCGCAACCGCATGCAGCGGCCAGTCGCGTGCATCGAAGCCGGCGACATCGGCCATCGCCGGCGCGCTGCGCAGACTGCCGTCGAGCGCGTAGTTCCAGGCGTGGTAAGGGCAGCGGATCGATGCCCCGAGCTCGCCCGCGGCGGCCTGGCAGAGCCGGCTGCCGCGGTGCCGGCAATGGTTGTGGAAGGCGCGGATGCCACCCGCGTCGTCGCGCAGCACGATCACGCTGTCGGCGTCGAGGTCGAACACGAAGTAGCGGCCGGCCACATCGAGCTGCGAGACATGCCCGACCAGCAGCCAGCTCGCCTGGAAGATGCGTTTGCGCTCGGCGGCGAAGAGGTCCGGCGACGTGAAGTACTCGCGCCCGAGCGTGCGTTGGCCGAACGAACTGCGCGGCTTCATGGCGACCCTCCAGCGGGCTGCGGAACGCCGACAGTAGCGCAGGCCGGATGCGGCGCACAGCGCCGCTGCGACGTCGCGTTACCATCGCCCTCCCGCCCACCCCGTGGAGCCACCCGAGCATGACCGCCGCCTACCTCTGGATCAACGCCATCGCCTATGCCGTCCTTGCCGCGTGGTGCACGCTGATGCCGCTGCAGACCGCGAAGGCCGTCGGCTTCCTCGAACTCTCGGCCAGCGGACGCGCCGAGTATGCGGCGATCTACGGCGGCCTGCAGGCCGGCCTCGCCTTCCTGTTCGGCTGGACCGCGCTCGCCGGCCAGCATCGCTTCGGCCTCATGCTCGCGCTCGCGCTGTACGCACCGATCATCGTGTTCCGCGGCATCGCGATCGCGCGCCACGGCCCGGTCGGCACGACCACGCTGGCACTCGCGACGATCGAGGTCGTCCTGCTCGTCACTGCCGTGCTGCTGTGGCGGCGGCTGTCGCCGATGGCCTGAGCACTACCGGTACGCCTCAGCCGAGCAAGCTCGGCTCTACGATAGAGCGGAGCTCGCTCCGCTGCCTGTGCCCGGCCGCCAAGTAGAGCGGAGCTTGCTCCGCTGGTCGTGCTCGGCCCTACGTAGAGCGGAGCTTGCTCCGCTGCCTGTGCCCGGCCGCCACGTAGAGCGGAGCTTGCTCCGCTGCTTCCGCACCCCCGAAACGCCTCAGCCGAGCGAGCTCGGCTCTACGTAGAGCGGAGCTTGCTCCGCTGCCCGCGAACATCCGCAATGCGACTCCGTCGCCGGCGACGCCGTTCCACGCGCAGTCCCACCCGCCCGCACCACTCGCCGCCATCCGCTTCGCTGCTACGCTTCGCCGGGTATCGGAGGGAAGCCTGCGGTGACGATCGACTGGAAGCGTGCGCTCGCCCTGTTCGAGGAGGTGGCCGAACTCGACGCCGGCTCGCGCACGCAACGCATGAGCCGACTCGGCGCCGAGGACCCGCCCCTCGCGGCGCAGGTGCAGGCCCTGCTCGATGCACACGCGCGCTCGGTCGAGGGCGCACTGCCCGCGCGCATCGAGGCCGAGCTGATCGTCGAAGAGTCCATCGGCGATGAACAGGCCGGCCTGCACGCGGGCGCGACGATCGGCGGGTACCGGCTGCTCGAACCGGTCGGCCGCGGCGGCATGGCCAGCGTGTGGCTCGCCGAGCACGACCACGCCGGCCTGCGTCGCCGCTTCGCGCTGAAACTCCCCTACCCGGTCCACGCGCGACGTGGATTGGCCGAACGCTTCGCGCGCGAGCGCGACATCCTCGCGCGCCTGCGCCATCCGCACATCGCGCGCCTGCACGATGCCGGCGTCGACGAACGCGGGCAACCGTGGCTGGCCCTCGACTACATCGAAGGCGCACCGATCACGCAGTGGTGCGACACGCGCCGCCTCGGACTGCGTGAACGCCTCGTCCTGTTCGGCCAGGTCCTCGACGCGGTGCAGTTCGCGCACGCCAACCTCGTCATCCACCGCGACCTCAAGCCGAGCAACATCCTCGTCGACGAGGCCGGCCAGATCAGCCTGCTCGATTTCGGCATTGCCAAGCTGCTCGACGACACCGGTGGCAGCATCGCCGAGACGGCACTGACCGCAGCCGGCGGGCGCCTGCTGACCGTGCAGTACGCGAGCCCCGAGCAGATCCGCGGCGAGGCCTTGACGACGGCCACCGACATCTATTCGCTCGGCGTGGTGCTGTACGAGCTGATCACCGGTGCGCGCCCGTACCGCATCGCGTTCGAGTCGGCCGCCCAACTCGAGCAGGCG
>JAFLDX010000057.1 GCA_017302215.1 Lysobacterales bacterium | reverse complement strand
GGCGCCGGGATCCGATGCGGCGAGCGGCGGCGCCAGGCTCGCGAACAGCCGCCAGGTCGTCGCCAGTGCCGCGACCGTTGCGTCCGCATGCGCGCTGCCCGCGAACGGATGCGCGACCCAGTCGACCGGGAAGCGCGCGAGCGGCGCGACGCGGAATGCGCCCGCGGCGACCCTGATGCTCGGCGTGCCGGCGTCGCCGGCGCAGAACGGTCGCGTGAACGCGGCATTCCAGTCCCAGCCGAGGGTGAACAGGCCGGCGTAAGTACCGGCCGGCGCCTGGCCGACGAACGCATAGGCGAGCGCCACGCCGTCGCCGTCGCCGCCGACGAACGGTGTGCGGTAGTCGGTGATGCCTTCGTGGCGCTGGATCCAGTGCGCCATCTCCTCGAAGTGGCCGGCCGGATAGGCGCATGCCTCGCCGAGCGCATCGAGGCGCGCGCGATAGACCGGCTGGTCCACGCCGACCGCGAGCGTGCCGGCCGCGGCCAGTGCATCGGCCATCGCCTGCATGCGCGCGGTCCAGCCGTCGCTGCCGGAAACGAGCAGCACGACGTCGTCCGCCGCGCCGGACGGGCGCGCGAGGTGGAGGTCGCCGAACATGCCGAAGTGGACGCGCTCGTCGGCGTCGGCCACGCCGATCGCGAGCCAGCCGGCCAGGGCGAGCACGAGACGCGCACGGCGCGGGGCAGAGGCGCGCAGGGCGTCCACGTCAGCCGCGCGCCATCAGGCGTTCGATCGCGTCGGGATCGCTCGGCACGTCGCCGGTCAGCACGTCGGGATCACCGTCGGTGACGACGACGTCGTCCTCGATGCGGATGCCGATGCCGCGCCAGCGCGCCGGCACGCCCTTCAGATCCGGTGCGATGTAGATGCCCGGTTCGACCGTGACGACCATGCCGGGCTCGAGCACGCGGAACTCGCCGTCGATGCGGTAGTCGCCGACGTCGTGCACGTCGAGACCGAGCCAATGCCCGGTCTTGTGCATGTAGTAGCGCCGATACAGGTGCTCGCGCAGGTTCTGTTCGAGCGTGCCCTTGAGCAGGCCGAGGCGGATCAGGCCGGCCGTGATCACGCGCACGGCCGCTTCGTGGTAGGCATCGAACGGCCGCCCGGCGCGCACCTCGTCGATCGCGGCCTTCTGTGCGGCGAGCACGATGTCGTAGAGCGCGCGCTGTTCGGGCGAGAAGCGTCCATTGACCGGCCAGGTGCGCGTGATGTCGGAGGCGTAGCAGAGGTACTCGGCGCCGGCATCGACGAGCAGCAGGTCGCCATCCCTCAGCTCGGCATTGTTGGCCCGGTAGTGCAGGATGCAGGCATTGGCGCCGCCGCCGACGATCGGTTCGTAGCTCGGCACCGCGCCATGGCGGCGGAACGCGTGCAGAAGTTCGGCCTCGACCGCATGCTCGTCGAGGCCCGGGCGCGTCGCCCGCATGGCGCGCACGTGCGCCTCGGCGGCGATCTTCGCCGCGCGACGCATGACGCGCAGCTCGGCGCGCGACTTGTAGAGGCGCAGGTCATGCAGCAGGTGCGACAGGGCGACGAACTCGTGCGGTGGCTTCGCGCCCTGGCGCACCATCGCGCGCACGCGGTTGACCCAGCCGATCAGCTTGAGATCGAACTCGGTGTCGCGGCCGAAGTGGTAGTAGACGCGCGAGCGACCCTCGATCATGCCGGGCAGGATGTCGTCGATGTCGTCGATCGGGAACGCGTCGTCGGCGCCGTAGTCGGCGACCGCGCCCTCCTGGCCGGCGCGCGCGCCGTCCCAGCGCTCGCGTTCGCGATCGCGCTCGCGGCAGAACAGGATCGTCTCGCCCTGGCTGCGGCCGGGGATCAAGGCGAGCACCGCATCGGGTTCGGGAAACCCGGTCAGGTAGTGGAAGTCGCTGTCCTGCCGGTACGGGTAGTGGGCGTCGTTGTTGCGCAGGCGCTCGGGCGCGGCCGGCACGATGACGATGGCGTCGCGACCCGCCATGCGCATGAGCTGGCGGCGACGCCGGGCGAACTCGCTGGGCTGGATCATCGGCAGCCTCCGTGCGCCACAGGCGCATCGATTCGTCGGCTTGGTTCGCGCGACAGGGTCATGGCAGCGCGGTCCACTCAGTGCACGCGTCGGCTGGCCGCGGCACCGCGGCCGCCGCGGCGTGGCCCGCGGGTCATCTCGTCGCGCAGCAGCAGCACGCCGATGCGCACGAACTCGAGCACCTCGACCAGCGCGTTCTCGTCGCCCTCGTCGCCGTCGTAGTCGAAGCGCGACGAGGCGATCGTGCCGAGGTCGCCGAGGATCTCGCGCGCATCGGCCGACAGCGCGCGCGTCCGGGCGTCGCCGGCGAGACCGACACCGCCGAGGAAGCCGCGACACCACTCGACGAGGGCGTCGCCGCGCACCGCGAGCGGCTGCTGTTCATCCGGCAGCAGCGGCTCGAAGCCGAGATCCTCGTGGTCGAGTTGGGCGCGGCAGCGTTCGTAGAGCCGGGCAAACAGGCCCTCGTCGCCCCAGCCGCCCTCGCCACCCTCGAGTTCGAGAGCGTGCGGCCACGCGTGGGCGTCCGCCGATCCTCCCGCGCACAGGTACCCGCTGAGCGAGCCATGCAGGTCGCTGGCACCGACGCCGAGGCGCAGGCGATCGAGCAGGGAATCGAGTTCGGCGTGACTGATGCGATCGGGCATGGTCGTCGCATGCGGCGGCAGTGCGCGGATTCTAGACGCGCACGCGGGTCGTGGTCCAAATGTCACGACAGGTGTCGCGCGCGCGCGCGTCATGACACGGGCAGGCGCTATTGCCTACACTCGTTGCGGGCGCGCGAGCGTCGGCCATCGGGGTTTGCACGCGCGACATGAAGGACGCGTGGCTTCAGGGGGACGGAGGGCAACGGGTTTGCCTCGGGGCGCGCCTGCTGGTCGGCGCGCTGCTCGTGCTCGTCTCGATAACCGGCCACGCCGCCGAGCGCGAATACTACTTCCAGCGCCTCGACGACAGCGCCGGGCTGCTGCAGAACTCGATCCGCGCCACCTACCAGGATCGCACGGGCTTCCTGTGGGTCGGCACGCAGGGCGCGTTGCACCAGTTCGACGGCTACCGCTTCCGCCGCCACGAACACGACGCCGACGACGCGCACAGCCTTCCCGACAGCGTCGTCCAGGCCATCACCGAAGACGGCGAAGGCAACCTCTGGATCGGCACCTACGCGAGTGGCGTGGCGCGCTTCGATCCACGCAGCGGACGCTTCGAGGCGTTCGAACTGGCCGACGACGCGCCCGCCCGCAACGAGCGCAACACGATCAACGCGCTCGCGCATGACCCCGCGCGCGGCCTGTGGATCGGCACGCGCGGGGGCCTCGAACTGTTCGATCTCACCACGGCTGCGCGCCAACGCGTCGGCGGGACCGAAGGTCATGCGATCCGCCGTCTGTTGCTCGGGCACGACGGCAGCGTATGGGTGGCGACAGCCGACGGCCTGTTGCGCGTGCCGCGCGGCAGCGACCGCGCCGAACGCGTGGCCGTCGGCCTCGCCGGGGCGGTCGCCGGCCTCGTCGAGGGGCGCGATCACCGCATCTACGTGGCGACCGCGACGACGCTGTCGCGGATCGATCCGGCCAGCGGCGCCGATGCGCTGATATGGACGAACTCGCAGAAGGCGCCGATAACGACGCTGGCCGAGGATGGCGACGGTCGCGTCTGGCTCGGCACGCATGGCGACGGGCTCGCGATCGTCGACGTGCAGCGCGGTCGCGAGGAATGGGTCCGGCCGAATCCGCGCGTCAGCGGCAGCCTCCAGCAGGCCGAGATCACGACCCTGCTGGTCGACCGCTCGGGCCTGCTTTGGGTGGGCGCCGATTCGCTCGGCCTCAGCAGCGTCGATCCCGCGGGCGCCACGTTCCGCTATCTCGTCGACCGCAATGCCGGCCGTGATGGCGCCGGGACGAACAACACGCGCGCGATCCTCGAGGACCGCGCCGGCCAGCTCTGGTTCGGCACCGATGGCGACGGCGTCAAGCGCTACGACCCGCAGCGGCGCGACTTCACCTACTTCCGCGACACGATCGCGCGGGCGTTCGGCGCCGAACCGGATCGCGCGATCGGCGTCGAATCGCTCGCCGCGGCCGAGGACGGCGGCATCTGGTTCGCCAGCAACGTCGGCATCGGCCTGCTCGATCCGGTGCGCAACCAGGTCACCGTGCTGGACGATGGCCTCGGCCTCGACCCGCATCCGACCGAGCGCGTGCGTCGCGCCCTGGTCATGGCGCGCGACGGCAGCCTGTGGCTCGGCACCAGCGGCAACGGTGTCACGCGCTACGCCCCCGGGACGCGAGCGCCGACCCGTTGGCGGCACCGCGACGGCGACGCGGCCACGCTGAGCCACGACCATGTGCTCACGCTGTTCGAGGACAGCCGCGGGCGCATCTGGGCAGGCACGGTCGATGGACTCAACATCATCGATCCGAGCGACGGATCGGTGCGCGTGCTGCGCCACGATCCGACCGACCCGCATTCGCTGTCGGGCAACATCGTTCGCTCGATCCACGAGGGTGTCGACGGAAGTTTCTGGATCGGCACGCACAGCGGCCTCAACCACCTCGCCCGCCTCGACGACGGGCCGGCGCGCTTGCGCCGCTACCTGCCGCGCGACGGACTGCCCGACGCCACCGTGTACGCCATCCTCGAGGACGGCATGCATCGGCTCTGGATCAGTTCCAACCGCGGCATCGCCTCGTTCGACCCGGTCGCCTCGGTGTTCCACTCGTTCCTGCCGCGCGACGGCCTGCAGGGCCTTGAGTTCAACGGCGGTGCATTCGCCGCCCTGCGCAACGGCGACTTCGCCTTCGGCGGCATCGAGGGCGTCAACTTCGTGTCGCCCACGCGCGTGGTCGCGAGTCGCTTCACGCCGCCCGTCGTCATCACCGACGTGCGCATCGGCAACGAGGCACGGCGCGCCGATCCCGCCAAGCAGGGCGTCGCGATCTCCCAGGACGATCGCGTCGTGCACTTCGAGTTCGCGGCTCTCGACTTCACCGCCCCGGCGAGCAACCAGTTTCGCTATCGGCTCGAGGGCTTCGACGAGGCCTGGGTCGAGGCCGGCTCGCGCCACGAGGCCACCTATACCAACCTCGACCCCGGCCGGTACATGCTGCGCGTGCAGGCGAGCAATCACGACGGCTACTGGAACGAGACCGGTGCGGCGCTGCCGCTCGCGGTGGAACCGCTGTGGTGGAACAGCCTGCCGATGAAGGCCGTGTACGGCCTGCTCCTCGCGCTCGCCGGGCTGCTCATCTGGAATGCGCGTCGCAGCAAGCGCGTCGAAGAGGGTCGCTACCACCGCGAGATCAAGGAGCGCGAAGACCGCCTGAGGCTCGCCCTGTGGGGGTCGGGCGACCGCTTCTGGGACCTCGACATGGACAGCGGTGCGCTGGTCACGCTGAGCGCCGACAGCACGCGCGGGAGCCAGCGCGAGTCGTCGCTGTCGGTCTACGAGTGGCTGCGCACGAGCGTGCACCCGGACGACCAGCGCGTCATTGCGCAACGCCTCGATGACCACATCACCGGCAAGGCGCCGCTGTTCGAGTCGGAGCAGCGCGTGAGCCTCGGCGAGGGCGGACCATGGCTGTGGGTGCTCGCGCGCGGCAAGATCGTCGAGCGCAGCGAATCGGGTCGCCCGCTGCGCATCTGCGGCACCGCCCGCAACATCACCGCCTCGCGCGAGGCCGAGCGCGAACGGCGCATCGCCCAGGAGGTCATCGGCAGCATGGGCGAAGCGGTCAGCGTGACCGATCTCGATTTCCGCTTCGTCTCGGTCAATCCGGCGTTCACGCGCATCACCGGCTGGCAGGAGCACGAGGTGCGCGGGCGCTCGGCCTCGCTGCTGAACTGCGCGCAGCATTCGCCCGAGCACTATCAGTCGCTGCGCGACACGCTCATGCGCGACGGCCACTGGCGCGGCGAACTCTGGCAGCGGCGCAAGGACGGCGAGGAGTTCCTGTCCTGGCTGCAGGCCACCGGGGTCAGCGACGCCTCCGGCCAGCGCACCCATTTCGTCCAGGTCCTCACCGACATCACCGAGCGCAAGCGCACCGAACAGGAGCTGCGCTACCTGGCGAACTACGACCCTTTGACCGGCCTGCCGAACCGCACCCTGCTGTCGGAGCGGCTCGGCCATGCCGTCGTGCGCGCACGTCGCGGCGGTCGCAAGGTGGCCGTGCTGTTCCTCGATCTCGACCGCTTCAAGCATGTCAACGATTCGATGGGCCATGCCGCCGGCGACCGCATGCTCAAGGCCGCCGGCAGTCGCCTGCGCGACAACGTGCGCGACGGCGACACGGTCGCGCGCATCGGTGGCGACGAGTTCACCGTGGTCCTGGAGGATCTCGTCGACGCCAGCGAAGCCGAGCGCGTCGCGCAGAAGCTGATCAGTGCGTTCGAGCAGCCACTCGAACTCGAGGACGGCCAGGACGTGACGATCTCGCCGTCCATCGGGGTCAGCCTGTATCCCGACCACGGACAGGCGCCGACCGATCTGATCAAGTTCGCCGACACGGCGATGTACCAGGCCAAGGAACGCGGTCGCAAGACCTACATGGTCTACACCGAGACGATGGATGCCTCGGCGCGGCTGCGCGCGACGATGATCGGTGCGTTGCGCAAGGCACTCGAACGCGACGAGTTCAGCCTCGCGTACCAGCCCAAGCTGTCCCTGCTCGACGAGCGCGTGACCGGCGTCGAGGCATTGCTGCGCTGGCGCAGCGAGGAACTCGGCGAAATCCTGCCATCGACGTTCATCCCGATCGCCGAGGAGACCGGGATGATCGTCGAGATCGGCGACTGGGTGCTCGTGCAGGCGTGCTCGCAGCTCGCCGCATGGCACCGCGCGGGGCTCAGGGACATTTCGGTGTCGGTCAACGTATCGGTGCTGCAGTTGCTGCGCGGCGACCTGACCCAGCGGTTGTGCGACATCCTCGCCGACAGCGACCTGCCGCCGAGCCAGCTCGAGCTCGAGCTGACCGAGAGCATGGTCATGGCCAATGCGGAGCAATCGATCACGACCCTGCGCCAGCTGAAGGGCGTCGGCGTCACCCTGTCGATCGACGATTTCGGCACCGGCTATTCGTCGCTGTCGTACCTCAAGCGCCTGCCGATCGACACGCTCAAGATCGACAAGGAGTTCGTCGGCGACATCACGACCGATCCGGACGACGAGGCGATCACGGCGACGGTCATCAACATGGCCCATTCGCTCGGACTGAACGTCGTCGCCGAGGGCGTGGAGACGGCCGAGCAGGTCGAATACCTGCGCGAGCAGGGGTGCGACGAGATCCAGGGCCACTGGCTGGCGCGTCCGCTGGCCGCCACGCAGTGCTTCGCATTCCTGCGCCAGCGTGCCGAGAGGCGTCGTGACGCACTCGGCGAAGGCCCTTGACCACGACCGTTCCGGTGTATAGTTCCACACATGGCGGAGCATGAGCCCACCCAGTCCGTGGTCGCGGAAATCGGCGCGCGCGTCGATCGGCTCGTCGAGTTGTGCCGTCGTCTCGGCGAGGAGAACCGCAGCCTGCGCCAGAGCCAGGAGCAGCTCGCCAACGAGCGCGCGAACCTGATCGCGAAGAACGAGCAGGCGCGCTCGCGCGTCGAGGCGATGATCAGTCGCCTGAAGTCGCTGGAGCAGAACCCCGGATGAGCGAGCCGGTCGCCGTGCGCATCCTCGACCGCGAGTACCTCATCGCCTGCGCGCCCGACGAGCGCTCCGGCCTGATCGGTGCCGCCGCCTATCTCGACGGCAAGCTGCGCGAGCTGCGCAACGGCAGCGTGAATCGTGGTGGCGGACTCGATCGCATCGCCGTGCTCGCGGCGCTGAACATCGCCCACGAGCTGCTCGCCCTTAAGCAGCATGCTGCATCGACCGATGGCGACCTGGCACGCGAGCTGCAATCGATCAAGTCGAAGCTTGATGCCGGTTTGCCGCCGTCACTACAATAGTTCCCGGTGTCCTCGGCAGTGTGCGACAGCGCATTCCAACATATTGCCTTGTTCCTGTAGCGACCCCGGGACGGCCTCGCGCCGGTCGGTGTGCAAGTCCGCCTCGAGCGGAAAGCCTGATGACCCGCGCCTGGCACTCCCACCTGAACCGATGGTTCAAGGTCGTTAGGTGCGCATCGGCACAGCGGAGGACGCCACCCTTTCTTCCGCACGCGGCTCATGACCTTGGATGACGAGCGCAAGACCCTGCGCAACGAGCTGCGCGAGCGCCGCCGTCGACTCGGGGCTGGCGACCGTCTCGCGGCGGCCGCGGCCGTCGTGCAGTCGCTCGAGCAGTTGCCGGAGTTCATGACCGATCCGAAGGTCGCCGGCTACTGGGCGATCGATGGCGAGTTGCCGCTGCACAACGTGGTCGCGGCATTGCGCGCGCGCGGTCAGCAGTATCTCCTGCCGTGTCTCGCCGGACCCCGTCTCCTGCGATTCGCCGCCTGGCGAACCGGCATCCATCTCGAGGCGAATCGCTACGGCATCCCGGAACCGGCAGGCGCGGACCTCGAGACCATCGACGGCGCCAGCCTCGACGTCGTCCTCGTGCCGCTGCTCGGCTTCGATCGCGCGGGCGGGCGGCTCGGCTACGGTGGCGGCTATTACGACACGACCTTTGCGGCACTGCGCGAACGGTCGGACACCGCCAGCCCGGTGCTGGTCGGCATCGGCTATGCCGCGCAGGAACTCGAGCGCATCGTTCCGGCGGCGTGGGACGTGCGCCTCGACTACGTCGCGACGGAGCGCGAGCTGATTGATTGCCATGCGGGTGCCGATCCGATCGCGGGCTCCGCCGCATGAGCACGCGTTAGGCCCCTGATGACCCTGCGTCTCAAGATCGGAATTGCGCTCGTATCGGCACTGGTTGTTGCGCTTCCGCTCGCGTTTGGTGCGGCAGATTCCCTGTTCTCCCCCTCTGCCGAGGAGCTTGTGGAGTCATTCGCTCCTACAACCCTGTTCATCCTGTGTGGAGTGTTCTGGGTTTGGATGGTCGCCGATCACATCGTTGTAGGCGGCAGCTCGCACACCGTGCTGGTCAGCTTGTTTCTCGTTCTGGGTGGTGGAGTTGCAGCAATCATCTACTTCTTCGCAGTCTTTCGTCCGCGCGAAATTCGCGCCCAAGAACGTCTGCTTGCAAGGGTCTAACTGTGTGCCCAAGCCGACCGCTGGGGATATGCTTGGCTCGTCCGTTACCCCGCCGGCCAGCGGCGGCTTGACACGGCGATACAGGTTGACGAAGGGTGACCAATCGCTGGAGCCGTCGAATGAGCAAGCGCTATTGGTTGATGAAGAGCGAGCCGGAGGAATTCTCGATCGACGCCCTCGAGAAGGTTGGCGTCGAACCGTGGAGTGGCGTGCGCAACTACCAGGTGCGCAACTCGATGCGCGACGACATGCAGGTCGGTGACGGCGTCCTGTTCTACCACTCGAGCTGCGCCGAGCCGGGCGTGGTCGGCGTCGCCGAGATCGCGTCGCCGGCGCGACCCGACCCGACCCAGTTCGATCCGCGCAGCGACTACCACGACCCGGGCAGCCGCACCGATGCGCCGCGCTGGCTGCTCGTCGACGTGCGCTTCAGGCGCAAACTCCGGCGCACGATCACGCTGGCCGAGTTGAAGGACGATGCGACGCTGGAGGAGTTCGCCCTGCTCCGGCGCGGCAATCGCCTGTCGGTGCTGCCGGTCACGAAGGCGCAGTGGGACCACATCCTCGGTCTCGAGAAGCGGAGCAGACCGTGAGCAACGAAGAAGGCAAGCGTCGCGCCGCGCGCGCGGCGATGCGCTACGTCGAGAACGGCATGGTGGTCGGCGTCGGCACGGGATCGACCGTGCGTCATTTCATCGACGCCCTGGCCGAGCGCCGGCACGACATCGAGGGCACGGTGTCGAGCTCGGAACAGTCGACACGGCTGCTGAAGGAGCACGGCATCCCGGTGCTCGACCTCAATGCCACGGGACCGTTGCCGCTTTACGTAGACGGTGCCGACGAATGCGACCCGAACGGCTGCCTGATCAAGGGCGGTGGCGCGGCGCTGACGCGCGAGAAGATCATCGCCGCTGCATCCAAGCGATTCGTCTGCATCATCGATCCTGGCAAGAAAGTCGACGTGCTCGGCCGCTTCCCGCTGCCGATCGAGGTGATCCCGATGGCACGCAGCCACGTTGCACGCGCGCTCGTCGAGCTCGGCGGCCAGCCGGTCTGGCGCGACGGCGTCACCACCGACAACGGCAACTGGATCCTCGATGTGCACAACCTGCACATCACGGATCCGGTCTCGCTCGAGCGAGAGCTCAACCAGATCACCGGCATCGTCACGGTCGGCCTGTTCGCGCGTCGTCGCGCCGACATCGTGCTGACCGGCGAGACCGCGTAGCCGATCTGCAGGAGCCGCCTGGAGTCGCGATGCTTCCGATCCGCGACGTGGCAAAGCCGAAGCGTCGCGGCTGAAGCCGGCTCCTACAGGGCATCGTCCTGCACGGCCGCAAGGGGAACTTCGCCCGCGCGCCGGAGCAGCCGCTGCGCCCACGGCCCGGGAACCGTACCGGCCTGATCGCCGAGCCGGAGGATCTTGCCGCCGGTCAGCGTGGCCACCGGCACCCCGTCCTCGTACAGGAGGCGTGTGCCGATCAGGGCCGGGACGCGTGCTCCTGCGGTGACGATGCCGGCGAGGTTGAGCGGATCGGTGGCCGCGACGACGACGAGCGCGCCGTTCCTCGGCTGGGCGCGCGCCCTGCGCAGCAGCGCGATTGCTTCGGGCAGGGCGAACTGTTCGCCGGGAAGACCGTGCACGAACCGCCCGCCGCGGATCTCGCCACGCGCTTCGAGGCGACGATAGACGCGCACGAGTTCGCGCCATGGCGGCAGCCAGTCGGCCTCGCGCGCGAGCAGGCGCCAGCTGATCACGCCGTAGCGGCGCAGCAGGGCGCGCGCAATCGATTCGATCGCCTCGTTCTCCGCCTCGTCGTCATGTGCGCGCCGCGCCGTTCGCGTCATCGACCAGCGTCCGGCGTCGCCGATGCCGAGCAGGCTGGCCCGGCGCGTGCGCCGCGCGTGTCGCGAGGCGCGCCGGGAGGCGGGCTGGAGCAGCGCACGCAGGCCGGCGAAACCGTCGGAGTTGACCAGGCCGCGCGCGACGAGTTCGCCGAGGGCTTCCTCCAGCTCGGTCTCGAGCAGGCGCGTGGCCTGCGCGATCTCGTCGAAGAACGACGCGCCTTCGGCCTGCAGGTGATCGAGCACGGCGCGTGCGCGCGACGAAGCCTGCACGATCTCGGCGCGGTATGCGCGCGACGTCCACGCAGCTGCGGTGCGACGCGGCAACAGCACGAGCGGTGTCGCCCGTACCGGTCCGGCGGTCCGTTCGCGCGAGGCGGTCGCCGCGTCGGCGATGCGCGTCCATACGGTGCGCCCGCTGCGGCACAGATCGTCGAGCCAACCGAAGTCGTAGTCGGCGATGCGCCGGCCGAAGATCTCGCCCTCCCATGCCCCGGCGGCAGCCTCATACCCCTCCAGTTGTCCGAGCACTGCCTGCAGCGCCTCCGGTCCGCGCAGCTGCGCCTCGTCGGCGACGTGCTGCCAGGCGAACAGGAAACGCATGAAATCGCGCGGCTCGACCGGTTCGATCTCGCGACGCAGGCGCTTGAGCGTGTAACGATGGATGCGCGCGAGCAGGTGGCGCTCGCACCACTCTTCGCCGTCTGTGCCGGGGCTGAAGCGCCCGCGCATCGAATGGCCCTCGCGCTCGAGGGTGACCAGGCCGACGGCGAGTTCGCCGGCATCGACGGCCAGCGTGTCGGCGAGGTCGGCGACGGTGACCGGACCGAGTGCGCCGAGCCGCGCGCGCACGAGCTCGACGATCGCGTCCTCGCGCGTCCAGGCGACAGCCGAGTACGCAGCCGGTGCGGCGATCGCCGGCGTCATGTGCGCCCCGGCATGGATCGCCTGCATCACCGGCAGGCGCTCGGCTGCGCACCAGAAGGAACGCGCGCCATGCATCGGCGTCGTCACCTCGATGCACGTCGCGCGTGCGACCCGTGCCAGCTGCTGCAACCAGGGCAACCATCCCGCGTGTGCCTTCGCCTCCCCGGCGGTGACGAAGCCGAGCCCGGTCAGCACTTCATGCATCTCGTCGGCATCGCGCGCGTCGGGCCAGGCTTCCTCGCGCACGGCGTCGATCGCATCGCCATCGAGCGCGCCGAGGTCGGTAGCCGACTCGGGATCGCTCCAGCGACGCATCTGCACGGCCTGCGTGCGGCGCTCCTCGAGCGGGGCGTCGTCGAGGAAGGCGTACGGGCGCGCGGTGAGGATCTCTGCGGCCAGCGGCGACGGTTCCGGCAGGTCGCGTGCAACGACCTCGATCGTGCCGGCTTCGAGGCCGCGCAGCACATCGAGCCAACCGTCCGCATCCATCGCCTCGCCCAGGCAGTCGCGCAGGGTCTGTTCGACCAGCGGATGATCCGGGATCTGCCGATCACCGACGATGTTCTCGAGGCAGGCGACCTGATCGGGGAACACCGTGGCCAACAGGTCTTCTGCCTTCATGCGCTGCAACTGCGGTGCGGTCTTGCGCCCGCCGCTGAAGCGCGGCAGGGCGAGCGCCGTGGTCGCCGCCCAGCGCCAGCGCACGCCGAACAACGGCGCATCGAGCAGGGCCTGCACGAGCACGTCGCGGGCCGTCGCCGAATGCAGGTAGCGCGACACCTCGATCAACGGAAAGCTGTGGCTGGTCGACAGCGACAGGATGATCGCGTCCTCGGTCGCCGCAGCCTGCAGCTCGAAGTTGAACGTGCGGCAGAAGCGCTTGCGCAGGGCCAGGCCCCAGGCCTTGTTGATGCGGCTGCCGAAAGGCGAGTGCACGACGAGCTGGGTGCCGCCCGATTCGTCGAAGAAGCGTTCGAGCACGATGCGCTTCTGCGTCGGCAGCGTGCCGAGCGCGTTGCGCGCACGCGCGAGGTAGTCGACGAGCTGCTGTGCCGCCGCCTCACCGATGCCGACCGTGTCGACCAGCCACGATCGCGCGCGCGCGATGCCATCCGCAGCGTCGACGCCCTCGGCGAGCAGGCGCTCGATCGTTTCGCGCAGTCGCGATACCGCGGCCGACAGGCGATCGCTGCGGCCCGGTGCTTCGGCCACCCAGAATGGAATGCTCGGCGGTTGTCCCTGCGCATCCTCGACGCTGAGCTTGCCGCGCTCGACGCGCAGGATGCGGTAGGACGTGTTGCCGAGCTGGAACACGTCACCGGCCATGCTCTCGATCGCGAAATCCTCGTGCACGCTGCCGACCGGTTGTCCCTGCGGCTCGAGGACGACCGCGTAGTCGGCCGTGTCGGGGATCGTGCCGCCCGAGGTCAGCGCGGTCAGGCGCGCATTGCGGCGGCCCCTGATGCGGCCATGCACGGCGTCGCGATGCACGTAACCCGCGCGCGCGCCGCGTCGGGTGGTGAACCCCTCGGCGAGCATGCGCACGACCGCGTCGAACGTGGCGCGTGGCAGGTCGTGGTAAGGCCAGGCGCGGCGGAACACGTCGTAGAGTGCGTCCTCGCTCCACTCGTCGGCACCGGTCTCGGCGACGATCTGCTGGGCCAGAACGTCGAGCGGCGCTTCGGGAATCTCGAGCCGGTCGAGCTCGCCGCGACGCACGCCGTCGAGCAGGGCCGTGCATTCGACGAGGTCGTCACGCGAAAGCGGGAACAGGCGACCCTTCGGCGTGGCCCCGACCGCATGGCCCGAGCGTCCCACGCGCTGCAGGAAAGCGGCGATCGCATGCGGCGAACCGAGCTGGCACACCAGGTCGACGTCGCCGATGTCGATGCCGAGTTCGAGCGAAGCGGTCGCGACGAGCACCTTCAGGTCGCCGCGCTTGAGGCGCTGCTCGGCATCGAGGCGCAGTTCCTTGGCCATCGAACCGTGGTGGGCGCCGACATGTTCCTTGCCGAGTCGTTCGGCGAGATGGCGGGCGACGCGTTCGGTGGTGCGGCGAGTATTGGCGAACACGAGCGTCGTGCGATGCGCGTCGGCGAGCGTGGCGAGGCGGTCGTAAGTCAGCTCCCATGCCGCGCCCGACATGACCGCCTCGAGCGGCACGGGCGGGATCTCGAGAGCAAGATCGCGGGATCGCGCATGCCCGCTGTCGACGATCGCGCAGTCCGCCACGCCGTCGGCGTCGACATGACTGGCTCCGACGAGGAAACGTGCGACGTCGTCGATCGGCTCCTGCGTCGCGGACAGCCCGACGCGCACGAGGCGACGCTGGCAAAGCGATTCGAGGCGTTCCAGCGTGAGGGCGAGATGGCTTCCGCGCTTGTTGCCGACCAGGGCATGGATCTCGTCGACGATGACGGTACGCACGCAGCCGAGCAGGAGCCGGCCCGATGCCGAACCGAGCAGCACGTACAACGATTCGGGCGTGGTGACGAGAATGTGCGGCGGGTTCTTCAGGATGCGCTGGCGGTCGGCGGCCGGCGTGTCGCCGGTGCGAACCGCCGTGCGGATGTCGATGTCGAGGCGGCCGAATCGTTCGAGCTCCGTGCGGATGCCGGCCAGCGGAGCCTCGAGATTGATCGCGATGTCGTTCGACAGCGCCTTCAGCGGCGACACGTAGACGACGAAGGTCTGGTCCGGCAGGCCGAAGTCGAGGCCGTCGCGGACCAGGGCGTCGATCGCGGCGAGGAACGCGGCGAGCGTCTTGCCCGATCCGGTCGGCGCCGCGATCAGTGCATGCCGACCCGCGCGGATCGCGGGCCACGCTTCGATCTGGGCCGGCGTCGGCGCATCGAACGTTCGCGCGAACCAGCGGCCGACGGCCGGATGGAAATGGTCGAGTGGGGCAGATTCCATGAACGACCGCCGAGGCTGGAGCGGTGAGTCGAAGTCAGCGAAGTATCAGCACGCGAGACGCTGAACGGTTCGCCGTGTGGTCGAAGACATGGGGTTGTGCGAGGCGCAGGCAAGCGGGAGAAGCCGGCGCGACGGATGACTACCGGTTTCCATTCATTCATGTTGACGCAGCGTCGCCCGTAATCGTCATACAATGTCACCGACGCGCGTGCTGTGAATGATTTCGCGCTTCAGTGTGCCTAATCTAGGCAGCCCGATTGCGATGCGCGCAGGACGCCGCGGAGCGGATCGGTTGAAAGGGGTCATGAACGGGCAGGTGTCCGCCGACGGGGCGGATCGCGGTGCGCGACCGAAACGTGCGCATCCGGACGCGTGCCCAAATTCCTGGGGGTTCGTCATGCGCCATCGCTCCTCGATCACGGCCGTCATCGGTTCGTGGCTGGCTTGTTTCCTGGTCGCGTTCGGCGCGACATCCGCACGCGCCGGCTTGATTCCCGGCGATACGATCGCCGCGACAGGCATCTGCGCGACACCCGGCCAGGACCCAGCGGCGAGCGCCTCCGGCGTCATCAACGCCTATTGGACCGGCAACGGCAACCTGGCCACCGGCTCGACGAGCCTCGTGCTCGGCCAGTACGGTGGCGGCACGGGCAACGCGGTCGCGACTGGCGACCTGCTCATGGTCATCCAGATGCAGGATGGCGAGATCAACCCGAGCAACAACGTCACCTACGGCGACGGACTCGGCAACGGCAAGGGCACGACCTCGGTCGGCTCGGCCGGCTTCTACGAGTTCGTGCGTGTCGACAGCGTGAGCGGAGGGCCCGGCAGTGGCGGGACGATCGCCTTCACGCCGGCATTGACGCATGCCTACACGCAGGCCAATGCGACCGCGACATCGGGTCAGAAGCGCTACCAGGTCGTGCGCGTGCCGCAGTTCGTCGCCGTCACCCTGGCCGGCGTGACCGCCCCGAAGTGGGCCATCGCCAGCGGCAATACGGCGGAAACCGGTGGCGTCGTCGCCGCGGACGTCCAGGGCACGCTGACCCTTGGTTCCGGGACCGTCGAAGGCGTGGCCAATCGCGCCGTGTTCGTCGCCGGACGCGGATTCCGCGGCGCCGCCGGACGCCGGGCCACCTCCAATGGTGGCGAGGCCGACTGGGCGGCGGTGGGCCCGACCGACGGCAACGGCGGCAAGGGCGAGGGCATCGCCGGTACGCCACGCTTCCTTGCTTTCAAGAACAACGATTTCGGCCTTGCCGTGCCGACTTCGACCGAACTGGGCATCATCGACAGCGGCGTCCAGGGTTATCCGTCCGGTGACCGCGGCCGCGGCGCGCCCGGCAATGCCGGCGGCGGTGGCAGCGACGGCAACGTCAGCGGCATCACGCGCAACGCCGGTGGCGGCGGCGGCGGCAACTACGCGCCGGGCGGTCTCGGCGGACGTCCGTGGGATGCGCCGACCAACGACACCAATGGCCGCGGCGGTGCCGGTTACGCCGGCACGCTCTCGTTCGGTCGCGTCTTCCTCGGCGGCGGCGGCGGCAGTGGCGGTACCAACGACGCCACGAGTGACAACGGCACCTACGAGAACCAGGCGATCGGCTGCGGCGTAGGCGCCGGTACGTGCTCATCCGGCGCGTCGGGCGGCGGCATCGTCATCCTGCGCGCGCGCAGCGTGACCGGTACCGGCGTGATCGATGTGCGCGGCGCCGCCGGCTACAACGTCGGCAATGACGCGGCCGGCGGCGGCGGTGCCGGTGGCTCGGTCGTGCTGCAGACGGTCCTTGGCGGCAACGCGACGGTTGCGGCGAGCGGTGGCGATGGCGGCAATGCGTGGGCCGGCAATCCCGCGGGCAT
>JAFLDX010000056.1 GCA_017302215.1 Lysobacterales bacterium | reverse complement strand
GCGCGCATGGGTCGGCAGCCTTCGTTGGTTTCGTCGCCTTGAAGACTGCGCCATGCGCGCAACTCTTGCTACCAACGGATGATGCCAAACGACTGATCTCACTGGATCATTCGTGGGGAAACCTCAGGGTCAGGTTCACTTCCCATCCCCCTGCATCTTCTTGAAAGTCTCCCGCGTCTCCCGATCCACCACGTCGACCTGCCGCTTCTTCTGCATGAACGCCCTCTCCCCTTCCGCCAGTTGGCAGTTGCGCGGAAGGGTCATGGCTTCGTCGCCGTTGCGCGCGGTGGCGTCTTGTAGATTGACGACGACGGCGAGGGTGTCGCCCAGCGGTTCGAGGGCAAGGCAGACGGCGTCGATCATCTCCATCGTGCGATAGCGCTGGCCGTCGACCATGACGATGAGGTTTTCGCGGTCCATCCAGACGACGGACTTCACGCCGGGCAAGGGTCGCACCGCAGCGCGTGCACTTTCGGGATCGATGCGCTTGAACACGTCGGGCATGCGCGCGCTGCGGCGGATGTCGTCGCCGATCGCGCGGACGTGGGCTTCGGCGGCTTTCTGATTGCCGGGAATGGCGGCGACGCGTGCGCCGGCGATGTGCCCTGCGGTGCGGACGGGATCGAGCGGCTGGCCGGCCTGTTGCGGCTTGCGCTTTGGCGCTTCGGCGAGCTCGTCGGTTTCGCGGGCGCAGGCGGCGAGGCCGACAACGATGAACGACAGCACGGCGATGGCCGGCAGGCGGCCGCGTGCGCGGATTCCGTTCCCCATCTCCACCCCCTGTGGTGTCGATGGAGTGAGTCGACACCATCTGCCGACGGGATTCAAGGGGCACGTGGTGCGGTGCGCTGTCGCGCGCGGGCCCGGGATATCCCCAAATGGAAAAAGCGGCATCGGTGCGGCTTTTCGTGGAACGCGAAGTGCCGGGTCGGCCGGCACCGCCGCTAGGCGGCTTTCGGTTCGGGCGTTCGCGGGGATTTCGCGAAGCGCGAGCCGAGGCCCTTGCGCAGGGCTTCGAGGCCCTGGTTCTTGCCTGCCACCTTCATCAGGGCGTAGGCCTGCAGGGACGTGGCCATCACGTCACTGCCGAGGGCGAGTTTCGTATCGACGGCTCGCTCGCTCAGGCGCCTCAGGCGCAACAGCCGCGGACACAGCGGGTCGAGAGCGACCAGGTCGGCCTCCGCTTCCGCCAGCGGCACGCTGGCCGGGACGATCTGCGGATTCTGGCCGAGCAGGCTCAGCGCCTGGCGGCAGAAGGCCTCCGACTTGACGCCCATCCTGGGCAGGCTGACGCGCTGGACCTAGTCCAGGGCGATCAGGCCGCTCGTGGTAGACACCGCTCGGGTCGGATGACTCGGCATGGGTCGCCCCTGAAGGGGCTCCTACGCGAGCGGTTTGGGGGTCAGACGAGAGCGGTTGCGGGTCGCGCAGCAGCGAGGGAGTCGGGATCTAGAAGTATCGCGGCTGGCTTTCAACGGCCGCAGGGCAGGTCAGCCGCTTCCACGGCAGTCGGCGATCAGCCGCGACGAAACCCGTGACGTTGGTTTGACGGGGCCGCGGTGCCGTGGATCACGCGCCACGATCGACGGGAATGGATGCAGGGCATCGCGGCTGGCTTTCAACAGCCGCAGGGCTGGTCAGCCGTTCCCACAGGCGCGAGGAATTCCGAACCGTGCCGCAAACCCGATTCGAGCGGCTTCGGCGGAGGGCCGTTCGATGATTGAACGGCTGCGGCAGGCCGCAGCTCAGGGCGCAGCCAAGGTGTCCGTTCGCGCGGGCGAGCGGCGCGGCACGCCATTGCCTTCCGCCACCGACCGTTCCGCCGGCGTCGCGGCGAAGGCTTCGCGCCAGGTCTGTTCGATGCGGTCGAAGCCGCGCGCATCGGCGCCGACCATGACGAGCGCACCGTTGCCGATCGGCACTTCGCGCGCGTGCAGGCCGGCTTCGTCGACGACTTCGCGACGCGGGCGGTCGGGATCGGCGACGTAGACGACGCTGACCGCGCCCTCGCCTTCCGGCATGACCATGTGCACCGTGCGGTACGGGCCGACCGGGCATTCGTGCACGTAGCTGATGCCGGCCGGGACGTTGGGCAGGTCGACGCCACGCGAGGTGAAGGCGGCGCGGATGGTGTTGCCCGCGATTTCCCCACGCGCCTCGGTGGCGTGCCGCTCGTGGTGGCGCACGTGTTCGATGACGAGACGGCCGAGCGGGGTTTCGCGCTGGGTTTCGCGCTGGATGCCGACCACGACGACGGCGAGCGCGGCGGCCGCGGCGAACGAGAGCGCGAAGCGTTCGAGGCCATGGCGACGCCGACGCTGCGGCGCGGCCGTGCGCTCGGCGGTCGTCTGCGCGAGCAGGATGCGATCGGCGAGGCCCTCGGGCACGTCGACGTCGATCGCGCGCGCGAGCTCGGCTTCGAACTCGACCGCGCGCGCATACGCCGCGGCGCAGCTCGGGCATTCTTCGCGATGCGCGACGAAGGCCGGATCGCGGCTGGCCGGATCGCTGCCGAGGCGTCGACGGAATTCCAGGCAATTCACAGCTCGGCCACCTCGTTTGCATTGTCGATGCCGCCGAGGCGGGCTTTCAGCTTCTGTCGCGCGCGGAACAGCTGGGTCGTGATCGCGGCCTCGCTCAAGCCGAGTTGCGCGGCGATCTCGCCACAGGAAAACCCGCCGAGCACCTGCAGGACGAGCGGCTCGCGGTATTTCCCCTCGAGCGACGCGATCGCCTGGCGCACCGCCGCCGCGTCGCCGTCGCGTTCCGGTGCGAGACGCGGGTCGTGCAGGTCGATCGCGTCGATGTCGTCCTGGTCGATGACCTTGCGCTCGAACAGGCGCGCGTGCTCGCGGCGCAGGATCGTTACGAGCCAGGCCTTGACCGAGCCGACCTCGCGCAGGTCATCGAGCGCCTTCCAAGCGCGCAGCATCGTGTCCTGCACGAGATCCTGCGCGAGCGCGTCCTGACCGCACAGCCAATAGGCATAGCGGTACAGGTCGGCCGAATGGCCGCGCACGAGTGCCTCGAACTGATGCTGACGGGTGCCCATGCCGACGAGACCGGGGGTGGGTGGGGATTCTTTCATGCTGTGGTGGGGAAGTGGTCTTCGGCCGAGGGGCTACGGCGAAAGGCGCCCCTCATCCGGCGCTGCCGCGCCACCTTCTCCCCGCTGCGCGGGGCGAAGGAACGGCGGGCGTTGTCCCGCCTCCGTTGTTCTCATCTCCGATTCCACGGGGAGAAAGAAAGGCTGGCACCACGAAGCCCTGCTGTTCCTTCTCCCCGTGCGAACGGGGAGAAGGTGCCGGAGGCGGATGAGGGGCGCTCCTGCGCCAGCGCCGGATGAGGGGCCGATCGGTGCACAATCCGCCCATGCGCCGCGCACAGGACAGGCAACGCGAACGGGAGCTTCGCGGTGCGTCGACCGACGCCGAGGAGCGGCTGTGGTTCCAACTGCGCGACCGTCGCCTGTGCGGATGGAAGTTCCGGTGGCAGAAGCGGGTCGGGCCGTGGTATGTCGATTTCGCCTGCCTCGAAGCACGGCTCGTCGTCGAGCTGGACGGTGGCCAGCACGCGGAGCGCCGCGCGCACGATGCCGAGCGCACGCGCCAGCTCAACGACGAAGGCTTCCGCGTCATGCGGTTCTGGAATGATGAGGTACTGTTGCGAACGGATGATGTGCTGGCGGCGATCCTGGCGGCGCTGGAGGAGTCTTCGCGTCGCGTCCCGTGAGCGAGATCGAGAGCGCCCCTCATCCGCCCTCCGGGCACCCCGGATCGAGTCCGGGGCAGGCCCTTCTCCCCGCACGCGGGGAGAAGGGACAGCAAGCGTTGAATGCGCCGGCCGTTCCTTCGCCCCGCGCAGCGGGGAGAAGGGACAGCGAAGCGCCTGCTTCCCTTCTCCCCGTGCGAACGGGGAGAAGGTGGCGCGGCAGCGCCGGATGAGGGGCCGAGCGTCGATCGCGGTGGTCGCGCCTGGAAGATCAAGAGCGCCCCTCATCCGCCCTCCGGGCACCCCGGATCGAGTCCGGGGCAGGCTCTTCTCCCCGCAGGCGGGGACAAGGGACAGCAAACGTTGAATGCGCCTGCCGTTCCTTCGCCCCACGCAGCGGAGAGGAGGGACAGCGAAGCGCCTGCTTCCCTTCTCCCCGTGCGAACGGGGAGAAGGTGGCGCGGCAGCGCCGGATGAGGGGCCGGGTTCTGGGTGCAAATGTCGGCTTACTGGAACCCGTCGTCGAACAGCACGTCGAGTTCGTAGGCACCGATGTCGACGGCGGGGCCGACGGTGCGGTCGGCGCCGTAGAGGTCGATCAGCGGCATGCCGCCGGCGGGGGTGTCGATGCCGGCGTCGACGAGCGGCGACGATCGCTTCAGCGGTTTGTCGATGCACAGGAAGCCGCAGCTCGCGAACTGCGGGTCGACCGAGACGTTGAGGATGCTGCCGGGCAGCAGGTCCACGTTGTTGCGCGAGCCGATGTCGTTGCGAGTCAGGCCGATCACGTCGTCGCCGAACAGGTAGAGATCGCGGTCGGCGTCGTTGCCCCAGAAGATGTTGTTGCTTATCCATATCTCGGACTCGGCGCTTGCGCCGCGCACGTAGACCGCGTCGCCGTCCTCGTCGGTGATGACGTTGCCGGTGACCGTGTTGCCGGTGATGTAGCCCTCGCCGTTGAGGTTGACCGACATGGCCGGGAAGCCTTGGGCCATGTTGCCGATGAACAGGTTGTTGCGGATGCGCAAGACGCCGGCGCCGCTGACGTAGAGACCACCGGCGGACGTGTTTTCGCCCTCGGATTCGCCGGACAGGAACACGCAGTTGTCGATGCGAAGGCTCGGCACGGCATTGGTGTCGTAGAGCACGGCGGCAACGTTCGCGCCGTAGCTCGTGTTGCGGCCACGCATGAAGGTCAGGCGGTCGAGCACGACGCTCTGTCCGTCGCGGATCTCGAGCTGCAGGATCTGCGCGATCGCATTGCCGTCGAGGGCGGTCTCGCCGGTGCGCACCGAACAGTCCGCGTTGTAGCCGCCGATCAGGGTCACGCCGAGCTGGTCGGACGGCGCGGTCGAGCCGAAGTCGAGGGTCGTGGTGACGTCGATCACGCCCGATCTGAACCGGATCACGTCGACCGTGCCGTTGTCGAACGCGGCGTCGAGCGCGGCCTGCGCCTGGGCGCGCGTGCCGACGCAGAAGTTGGCAGCGGACGCTGGGGATGTCGTCGCGAGGGCGAGGATTGCGGCAAGGAAGGCGATGGCACGGCCGCATTGCGTGCTGAAGACTCCGTACATCTGACACCTCTGTTGGTTGTTGGCGATCCGTTCGGGTGATGTCGGAAACGCATCGCTTCGTGCTTCGGATGGTTCGGCGCCAGGCCGGATGCACGAAGCGGCATCCAGTGGACGAGGATCAGAGCGCCCCTCATCCGGCGCTGCCGCGCCACCTTCTCCCCGTTGGCACAGGGAGAAGGGAAGGCAGGCGCAATGCGGAGGATCAGAGCGCCCCTCATCCGGCGCTGCCGCGCCACCTTCTCCCCGCTTCGCGGGGCGAAGGGACGGCCGGCGCTTCAATGGCCATGCGATGCTTGCTCCCCGATCGGCGTGGCGAAGGGCAGAAGGTGATTTCCACGACTCGTGATGCACTCGCCGGCATTGCGCGAACGCAAGTCAGAAGCAAGTAGGCGCCAGCCTTCCCTTCTCCCCGTGCCAACGGGGAGAAGGTGGCGCGGCAGCGCCGGATGAGGGGCTGCTTGCGAGCACGAGTACCACATCGATGTTCAATCGAAGCCATCCGCAAACAGCCCTTCAAGCTCAAACGCACCGATGTCGACGTACGGGCCGACCACGCGGTCCAGGCCGTCGAAGTCGATGGCCGGCATGCCGCCCTGCGGCGCGTTCATGCCGGCGTCGACCAGCGGCGACGCGCGCTTGAGCGGCTTGCGGATGCACAGGAAGCCGCACGGCGCGAACTGCGGGTCGACCGAGAGGTTGTCGGTGTTCGTCACGAGCGTCGGATTCGTGCGCACGCCGATGTCGTTGCTGACGAGATGGAACGATCCACCGCCGAACAGGTAGGCATCGCCGTAGGTGTCGTTGCCCCACAGGATGTTGTTGCTGAGCCACAGGTTCGACGCAGCCCCGGTCGGATTCGCATACAGTGCCCAGCCTTCGCCGTCGTCGGTCAGGTTGCCCGTCATCGTGTTGCCGACCAGGTAGGTCGCGCCGGTGATGTTGAACGCTCCGGCGGGGAAGTCGTCGGCGGAATTGCCGATCACGAGGTTGTTGCGGAAACGCACCGTGCCGAAGCCGGTGAGGTCGAAGCCGCCCGCGCTGAGGTCGGCCCGGCCGAGCAGGAACGCGCTGTTGTCGATGCGCAGGCTCGCACCGCCGCCCGTGTCGAACAGGCCGACGTACAGGTTGCCGCCGCGTTGGGAGTCGTAGCCGTCGATGAACGAGAGGCGATCGATGACGACGGTCTGCGGGCCGTGGATGCGCATTTCGAGGATGCGCGCGATGCCGTTGCCGTCGAGCGACGTCGTACCGGTGCGCTGCGTGCAGCCGGTGTTGTAACCGCCGGTCAGGGTCAGCGGCTGGTCATCCGCGGACGCCGACGCCGTGGTGAAGAGAAGGCCGTTGGTCACCTCGATCGCGCCGGAACGGAAGCGGATCGTGTCCGACTCGCCATTCGTCGCGGCGGTCGACAGCGCGGCCTGCGCGGTCGCCTCGGTGTTGACGCAGAACGTCGCGGCCGCGGCCGGTGCCGTCGCGATGGCGAGCAGCACGCACGCCGACCATGCGCCGCGGGCCGCTGCCGCGGCCGCTCGCTTCGATTCCCGCATCATCGCCCTTGCTCCCGTGGCCGTCGACGCACGCCGCTGGTTGCGGCGCGTCGTTGCCGACAGGAACGCGCCCGCGCGGCGAAACCGAACACCACCCCGGCCGGATGCGGCAAAATGACGGGCTGCAACACCCCCTGGTTCCGGATACCGCATGACCCTGCAAGGCAACTACGAACAGATCGCGCTCAAGGACTACGCCGAGCGCGCCTACCTTGATTACTCGATGTACGTCGTCCTCGACCGCGCGTTGCCGTTCATCGGCGACGGCCTCAAGCCCGTGCAGCGGCGCATCGTCTACGCGATGGGCGAGCTCGGCCTGGCCGCGACGGCCAAGCCGCGCAAGTCCGCGCTGACCGTCGGCGAGGTGCTCGGCAAGTACCACCCGCACGGCGACAGCGCCTGCTACGAGGCGATGGTGCTGATGACGCAGCCGTTCTCGTACCGCTACCCGCTGATCGCCGGCCAGGGCAACTTCGGCTCGCAGGACGACCCGAAGTCGTTCGCGGCGATGCGCTACACGGAAGCGAAGCTGACTCCGTTCGCCGGCCTGCTGCTCGACGAACTCGGCCAGGGCACGGTCGACTTCGTCGCCAACTACGACGGCACGCAGCAGGAACCTTCGTGGCTGCCGGCGCGCGTGCCGCACGTGCTGCTGAACGGCTCGACCGGCATTGCCGTGGGCATGGCCACCGACGTGCCGCCGCACAACCTGCGCGAGATCGCGGCGGCCTGCGTGCACCTGCTCGACAACCCCGAGGCGAGCATCGCCGAGCTGTGCGAGCACGTGCCGGGGCCGGATTTCCCGACCAGCGCCGAGATCATCACGCCGCGCAACGACCTACTCGCGATGTACGCGACCGGCACCGGCTCGGTGCGCGCGCGCGCGACCTGGACGCGCGAGGACGGCAACATCGTCATCACCGCCCTGCCCTACCAGGTGTCGCCGTCGAAGATCGTCGAGCAACTCGCCGCGCAGATGCGCGCGAAGAAGCTGCCGATGATCGAGGACCTGCGCGACGAGTCCGACCACGAGAACCCGATCCGCCTCGTGCTGATCCCGCGTTCGGCGCGCATCGACGCCGACGAGATCATGCCGCACCTGTTCGCGACCACCGACCTCGAGAAGAGCTACCGGGTCAACCTCAACCTGATCGGCCTCGACGGCCGCCCGCAGGTCAAGAACCTCAAGCAGATCCTCGCCGAGTGGCTGCGCTTCCGCACCGACACGGTGACGCGCCGCCTGCAGCATCGCCTGGCCAAGGTCGAGCGGCGCCTGCTCCTGCTCGAAGGCCTGCGCATCGCCTACCTCAACCTCGACGAGGTGATCCGCATCATCCGCACCGAGGAGGAGCCGAAGCCGGTGCTGATGGCGCGCTTCCGCCTCGTCGAGGAACAGGCCGACTACATCCTCGAGACGCGCCTGCGCCAGCTGGCCCGCCTCGAGGAGATGAAGATCAACGTCGAGCGCGACGAACTCGAGGAGGAGCGCGCCAAGATCAGCGTGCTGCTCAACTCGAAGGCGCGCCTGAAGACGCTGATCAAGGACGAGCTGCGCGCCGATGCGAAGCAGTACGGCGACGCGCGCCGTTCGCCGCTGGTCGCGCGCGCGGCCGCGCAGGCGCTCGACGAGGCGGCGCTCGTCGCGAGCGAACCGGTCACGATCGTGCTGTCGGCGAAGGGCTGGGTGCGCGCGGCCAAGGGCCACGACATCGATGCCGCCGCGCTGGCGTATCGCGAGGGCGATGGCTACCGCGCGAGCGTGCGCGGTCGCACCACCCAGCAGGTCGCCTTCATCGACTCGACCGGGCGCAGCTATTCGACCGCAGCGCATACGCTGCCGTCGGCACGCGGCAATGGCGAGCCCTTGAGCGGGCGCTTCGGATTCCCGCCGGGCGCCGAGGTCGAGGCACTCGCGATCGGCGACAGCGGCAGCCGGCTCGTCATCGCGACCGACCACGGCTACGGCTTCGTCACGCGCTTCGACACCCTGCTCGCCAACAAGAAGGCCGGCAAGCAGCTGATCCCGCTCGATGCGAAGGCGCACGTGCTCGCGCCGGCCGCGGTCGCCGATGCCGCGCGCGACCGCATCGTCGTTGTGACCACGGCCGGCCACCTGCTGATGTTCTCGGTGGCGGAACTGCCCGAGCTCGACAACGGCGGCAAGGGCAACAAGCTGATCGAGATCCCGAAGCCGAAGCTCGCCGCGGGTGAACGCGTGGCCGGCATCGCGGTGGTCGCCGAGGGCAAGGGCGAGGTGACGCTGTACGCGGGCCAGCGCAAGCTGACCCTGCGCTGGGCCGACCTCGTCGACTACGGCGGCAACCGCGCCGCGCGCGGCAGCCTGCTGCCGCGCGGCCTGCAGCGCGTCGAGCGCATCGAGACGACGGGCTGATGGCAACGGGCATGCGTTCGTCGCGCCCGATGGCGTCGGGCTCGCGGTCGACACGGCCTGGCCGAACCTGATTCACCCGCGACGCCGCGCGGCGTCGCGACCCGATCGAGGAGATTCCGCATGCGCTGGTTGCGTCGCCTGCTCGCCCTGTTTCTCGTGCTCGTCGTTGCGCTCGCGCTGGCCGCCTGGCTGGTCCTGCGTGCGAGCCTGCCGGTCCTGGATGCCGCGCTGACCGAGGCGTCGCTCGGCGCCGAGGTCACGATCGAGCGCGATGCGCTCGGTACGGTCACCATCACCGGCAACGACCGCGCCGACGTCACCTGGGCGCTCGGCTACGCGCACGCGCAGGATCGCTTCTTCGAGATGGACCTCATGCGGCGCAGCGCCGCCGGCGAACTGGCCGAGCTGTTCGGAGCAGTTGCCGTGCCGGCCGACCGCAAGGCGCGCGTGCATCGCCTGCGTGCGCGCGCCGAAGCCGCGCTCGCACTCACCCCGGCCGCGCAGCGTGCGCTGATCGAGCGTTATCGCGACGGCGTCAACGCCGGCCTCGCCGCGCTCGGCGCGCGCCCGTTCGCCTACCTGCTGACGCGCACGACGCCGCGCCCGTGGCGCAGCGAGGACACGATTCTCGTCGTCGATGCGATGTATTTCGCGCTCAACGACGCCGGCAACCGGCGCGAGCTCGGCTTCTCGACCCTGCATGCGACCCTGCCCGATCCGGCCTGGCGCTTCCTCAGCGCGACCGGCGGAGCATGGGATGCGCCGCTCAGCGGCCCGCCGATGCGTTGGCCCGATCCGCCCGAGGCGCACAACATCGACCTGCGTGCGTTCGATCCGTCCCTGCTGCGCGGCACCGAGGCGCCGAGCGGCATCGTGCCGGGCAGCAACAGCTTCGCCGCAGGCCGTGCCCTCACGGGTGGCGCGGCGATCGTCGCCAACGACATGCACCTCGACCTGCGCGTGCCGAACATCTGGTACCGCGCGCGCCTCGTCTATCCGAATCCGCGCCGGCCCGGCGAGGCTGTCGACATCGGCGGGGCGAGCCTGCCCGGCACGCCCGCGATCGTTGCCGGCAGCAATCGCAACGTCGCCTGGGCGTTCACCAACAGCTACGGCGACTTCACCGACTGGGTGCGCGTGCGCCCCGATCCCGCCGATTCGACCCGCTACCTCACGCCGGACGGCAGCGAGGCGATCAACGCGATCGACGAAACGATCGGCGTGCACGGTGCCGACCCCGAAACGCTCGTCGTGCGCGAGACGCGCTGGGGCCCGATCACCGCGAAGGACGTCGACGGCAGCGAACTCGCGCTGGCCTGGACGGCGCACCGCGAAGGAGCGGTCAATCTCGAACTGCTCGACCTCGACCAGGCCGAAACCGTCGACGAGGGCGTCGCGATCGCACAGCGCGCCGGCATGCCGGCGCAGAACTTCGTCGTCGGCGACCGCCACGGCAACATCGCGTGGACGATTGCCGGGCGCATCCCGAAGCGCGAGGGCGGCTACGATGCGCGCCTGCCGGCCGACTGGAGCACGCCCGGCACGGGCTGGAACGGCTGGATCGATCCGGTGGCCTATCCGCTCATCGCGAATCCACCGCAGCATCGGTTGTGGACCGCCAATGCGCGCCTGCTCGACGAGGGCCCGCAGCTCGACGCATTCGGCGACGGCGGTTACGACCTCGGCGCGCGCCAGCGCCAGATCCGCGATGATCTCCTGCAGCGCGAACGCATCGGCATCGACGACATGCTGGCGATCCAGCTCGACGATCGCGCCCTGTTCCTCGATCGCTGGCGTGGCCTGCTCGCCAAGGTGCTCGACGACGCGCCGGCGACGCCGCGGCGCAAGCAGCTTCAGGACGCGCTCGCCGACTGGAACGGACGCGCCGCGGTCGAATCGGTCGGTTACCGCGTCGTGCGCGCGTGGCGCAGCGAAGTCATCGCGAGCGTGCTCGACGGCTTCGCCGCGGCGGTGCGTGCGACGCATCCAGACTTCGAGATGCCCCGGCTGTCGCAGGCCGAGCATGCCGTCTGGATGCTGATCGAGCGCCGCCCGCTGCACCTTCTGCCTGCCGGCCAATCGGACTGGAGCGCCGTGCTGCTGGCCGGTGCCGACCGCGTCGCCGATCGCCTCGCCGTGCAATCGGGCGGCATCGGCGCGCGCACGTGGGGCGAACGCAATACCGCGCGCATCGCGCATCCGGTGTCGCGCGCGCTGCCGGGCTTCATCGCGCGCTGGCTCGACATGCCGGCCGACGAACTGCCCGGCGACGCGAACATGCCGCGCGTGCAGGCTCCGGCCTTCGGCGCCTCGGAACGCTTCGCGGTCGCTCCCGGCGACGAGGAACACGGCTACTTCGAGATGCCGGGCGGCCAGAGCGGGCATCCGCTGTCGCCGTTCCACGGTGCCGGCCACGCCGACTGGGTCAGCGGCGCGAAGACGCCGTTCCTGCCCGGCCCCGCGCGCCACACGCTGCGCTTCACGCCGGCGCGTTGACGAACGCGGATCGGAAACCCAACCGCCCCTCATCCGGCGCTGCCGCGCCACCCCGGATAGGGTCCTGGGCACTCTTCTCCCCGTTCGCACGGGGAGAAGGGATAGCCAAGGTTTTGACAGCGCCAGCTTCCCTTCGCCCCGCGGAGCGAGGAGCAGGGATAGCCAAGGTTTTGACAGCGCCAGCTTCCCTTCGCCCCGCGGAGCGGGGAGCAGGGATAGCCAAGGTTTTGACGGCGCCAGCTTCCCTTCGCCCCGCGGAGCGGGGAGAAGGTGGCGCGGCAGCGCCGGATGAGGGGCGCTATTGATCTAGCTTGACGAATGCGTGCCGAAGACTGCTCCAGCGCCGCCAGGATCGCCCCCGGTACATCGTCCATGCGCAACAGCACCTCGTCATTCCAGAACCGGATGACGCGGAGGCCTTCCCCCGTTGAGCTGGCGCGTGCATTCGGCATCGTGTGCGCGGCGCTCTGCGTGCTGGCCGCCGTCGAGCTCGACGACGAGCCTTGCTTCACGGCAGGTGAAGCCGACGTACCACGGCCCGATCCGCTTCTGCCGACGGAACTTCCATCCGAGCAGGCGACGGTCGCGCAGATGGAACCAGAGGCGCTCCTCGGCGTCGGTCGACGCACTGCGAAGCTCCCGTTCGCGTTGCCTGTCCTGCGCGCGGCGCATGGGCGGATCGTGCCTTGATCCGCCCCTCATCCGGCGCTGCGGCAGGAGCGCTCATCCGTCGCTGCCGCGCCACGAACAGGAGCGCCCCTCATCCGCCCTCCGGGCACCTTCTCCCCGTTGGCACGGGGAGAAGGAACAACATGGGCTTCGTGGTGCCAGCCTTCCTTTCTCCTCATTGGCACGGGGAGAAGGAACAGCATGGGCTTCGTGGTGCCCGCCTTCCTTTCTCCTCATTGGCACGGGGAGAAGGAACAGCATGGGCTTCGTGGTGCCCGCCTTCCTTTCTCCCCGTTGGCACGGGGAGAAGGAACAGCATGGGCTTCGTGGTGCCCGCCTTCCTTTCTCCTCGTTGGCACGGGGAGAAGGAACAGCATGGGCTTCGTGGTGCCAGCCTTCCTTTCTCGCCGCGGAATCGGGGATAGGGACAAAGGAGGCAGGACAGCGCCGGCCGTTCCTTCTCCCCGTGCCAACGGGGAGAAGGTGGCGCGGCCGCGCCGGATGAGGGGCCGATCGTTGACCAGGATGGCGGCCTCGAAACGAAAAAGGCAGCGCCTCGCGGCACTGCCTTTGCGTCGAGCGTGTCGCCGGGCGAAGGTCAGCGTTTCGCGGCGGTCTCGAACCCATCGACGAAGATGCTGTCGCCCGCGCCCGGGGCGAGCACGGTCGTCGAGAGGAACGCGGGATCATCGCCCGTGCCGGCCTGGGCGATGTGGAGCTGCACGCCCGCCGGCGATGGCGCTGCATCGGCGACGAACGAGAAGCGGAACATCGTGCCCCAGTTGAGCGGGTTCAGCACGGCCGGCGTGCCGGCTGGTGGCGACGGATTGGCCGGTGCAACCCAGTCGACCGCGGTCGGCGCCACCGTGCCGGTCCAGTCGTTCGCCGCATCGGTATCGCCGTCGCTGAAGGCGACGCTGGTGATCGTCACGCCGGCGGCCGTCGTCACGCGGAACCGGTCGAGGCCGTAGTTGTGCACGACCTTGAGGTAACCCGGGCGACAGGTCGGCCCCGGAACCGGATCGAGGCACTCGGTCACGGCGCGCGCGAAGTCGTGGTTCATGACCGCGTAGTGATAGCGCCACGTGCCGTTGCCGAGGTCGATCGCCTTGACCGCGACCTGCACGTGACCCTCGCTGCCGGCAATCTCGACGTTGATCGAGTTGGCCGGAGGGTTCGTGCGCGGAACCCAGCGGTCGATTGCCGGGCCGAGCCGGTAGTTCGTGCCGGAACCGAGGCTCCAGGTGCCGCCCGTGAACGTCGGCGCCACGGTCTTGGTCGCCATCGAGTTGTAGATGTTGATGTCCTCGCGGGCGAGGTACCACGACTCGAACAGGTAGGTCGCGCCGGTCTGCGCGGTCGCGTTGAGCGCGGACTCCTGCACGATCATTCGCTGCGAGTACTGCGTGTTGCCCGAGGAATTGGCGGTGCCGTCGCAGTTCGTGTCGTAGATCGATCCGCAGCGACCCCATACGTTGGTCGCCGGGATGATCTCGGAGCGCGGACCGAGGGCATTGCTCGAGTCGTTGTTGCCGGTTCCGTACGTGTCCGAGCACTGGCGACCGAGCACGTGCGAGTTCGTGCCGTGTCCGGGCGCACAGCCGCCGTTCGTGGTCAGGAAGGCGTGCTTGACGCCGGAGCGTCCGATCTGGTCGATGCCGCCATCGGCGTTGACGCGGTACATGTTCCAGATCAGGTACGGGTGCTGGTCGTTGGCGTACGGATCGAAGACGCCCGAGAACTTCTCATACCACGGGATATCGGCCGTCCACAGCGCCGTGCTCTTGCCGAGCGGATCGCCCGGAATCGTCTCGACGGCGGTGCCGTTGTTGACGTTGTTCTTGAGGGTGGAGCTCGGCGCGAACACGACCGCGTTCGAACTGCCGTTGCACGAGCTGGCCGGCTGGCAGCGCATCTGCTGGGCACTGAACGTCGACATGAACAGGTCGGCTTCGTTGATCGCGCCGGGCGGCGGCTGCGGCTCTCCCGTCGGGCGCGTCGCCGGCGTGCCTGCCCAGTAGTAGCTGCCGCCGCCGGTCGGTTCCACGCCGGCGCCCTGGCGCAGGACTTCAGTCGTCATTTCCATGTCGGCGATCGCCCAGTCGGCGACCTGCGGTTTGCCGAGGCGTTCGGCCAGCTCGCGGCTGATGCGCAGGTCCATCGCGCGTACCGCCAGCGTGTGGTTGTCGTCGACCAGCTCGTACATCAGCCGGTCGATGTAGAACCAGGCCTTGCCGTCGGCGCCGACCAGATCGAGGATCAGCGGCGCACCGGCGCGCGGGCGCAGGCGGAAGTCGCTGAGGTCGATGCTGCCGCCGTCGGCGAGCTCGATGCGGTAGCCGCCGCGCGCCTGCACCGAGCCTTCGACGAAGCCCTGCAGGTTGTTGTTGGCGACGCGGAACTCGAGGCTGCCGGCCTGGCGCAGGGCGAAACGCTCGTGACCCATCCAGCTCAGTCCGTCGAGCGCGGTTGCCGGCGCGCCGATGCGAAGGCCGAGATCCGGTGCGAGCTCGCGATTCCAGCGCACGCCGACCGTGCCGCCCCACGCGGCCCAGAGTTGCGGCGTCGCCGCCGATCCGTCGGCCGGAGCCGCATCGCCGGCGAAGACCGGCGTGGCGACGGCCATCGCCACGCCGAGGACGAGCGCGCGCGGCAACAAGTGAACGGGTAGTGTGATCATCGAAGCTCTCCGAAAGTTTTGCGATCCGTATGCCGCGCGGTGCGGGGGAGTCGACGCTCAGAGCGTCGGCATGAAGCGGGCGCCCGGTACGAGCGCGTCGAATCCGCTGGCGAAGATCAGGTCCACCGCCGCCCACGGTCCGAATGGAACGAACTGCGGGCCACCGGTCTTGCAGACCATCGAATCCTGCGGGATGAACGGACCGCCCACGGGCCAGCTGTTCGCGGTCGCGTCGCGGACCCCGACGCGGTAGTAGATCGCCTGGTTGGTGTTGGCGATGCTCTGTCCGTTGACCAGATTGGCCTTGTGCATCTGGCAATCGCTCAGGTTGTAGCTCGGCGTGTCGCCGTATTCGCTCGTGTTCGCGCGCGTGGCCATGAAGTCGGTCGTGTGGTAGCCGCGACCCGATTCGTTCGCCGGAATCGTGTAGTCGTTCACGCCGGGCACGAGGCGATAGCCGTTGCCGGACGTCGCATTGCGCACCTCCCAGGTGCGCGCGCTGCCGCCGGGACCGCCGGTCGCGCTGCGCAGCGCGTCGAACTCGGTGGTCTGGTCCACGTCGTTCTGGCTGATCACGTTGTTGCCGAGGCCGTCGATGTCGAACTCGAGGCGCCAGTAGTTGTGGTGCCAGTGGGTCACGTTGTTGTACGTGCCGCTGCGGTTGCCGAAGCCGAACGTCGGGGCGATGCGGCCGTCGCTGTAGAACTCGAAGCGCGAGCTGTACATGTACCAGCCGGCGACGTACTGCGTGGTCAGGCGCACATGGTCGCCGAGGTCCTCGATCATCACGCCCTGCGCGCAGCCGTAGCCCGAAGGCGTCGGCAAGCCGTACGGGCAGTTGCCGTAGGAAGCGGTCGGATCATGCGAGCGGTCGCACGATGTGATCGCCGCGTCGCCGGGCGGCGTGCCGAGCTGGTTCTGCACGACATTGGCGGCGAGGATCGACACGCGCTCGTCCTTCCAGTCGCGATAGCAGTCGCCACCGGCGCCATCCTTGTACTCGGCGAACAGCATCGGTGCATGCGCGCGGCGCAGCACGAGCGTTCCGTTCCAGTAGACATTGCGCAGCTCGAGACCCGACCCGCGTGCGCCGACGCTCTGGTGCGGTCCGAGCCAGCACATCTCCCAGACCGGATTGATAGCCGGCCAGCTCAGCTTGGTCTCGGGCGACACGCACGTGGGGGAGCCTGCGGCCGCCACGCTCGGGAGCACCGCGAGGGCGGCGATGGAGAAAAGGAACGCATGGAAGGTGCGCATGGTCATGGCTTCCCGGGATGGCCGGCGGAGAGGCCGCCGGCAGGTTCGTAGAATGGATGGACGACGCGATCGGTCATGAGGTCGACGACCGAATGGAGGATCACGTTGTTGCCGCCATCGTCAGCGGCGATGGCGCGCACGCAACGGCTGCGGCGATTGCACTGCCGGTCGCCCGGCTCGCGCACGACGAAACCGCCGGCCCAGAGCACGACGCCGGTACGATTCACGATCGGTGCGGTGCGCGCGTCGACGCGCATCAGCGCTTCGACGCGCGCATGCTCGATCGGCGTGAGGCTGACGTCGGCACCGGGCGGATGTTCCGTGAGCACCAGCCTGCCGGCCGGATCGTACATGCGCACCACGGTTTCGCCGCGCGTGTAGTCGAAACCGCGCGTGACGACGCAGCGATCCTCCGCAGCGCGCTTGCCCGGATCGGGACAGAGATCGGTGACTCGACTCGACTCGATGTAGCCGCGCATGCGGCCCGCGGCGTCGGCGTTCGCGACGCGCGCGGTAGGCGCGTGCGCGCATGCGCCGG
>JAFLDX010000055.1 GCA_017302215.1 Lysobacterales bacterium | reverse complement strand
GCCGCCACCGGTTGCGCCGGCGCCGACCGCTCATGCATCCGCCGGCGGCAACGTGGCCGGCTGGCGCTGGCCTGCCGACGGCGCGCGCATCAGCGCATATGTCGCCGGCGATCCGACCCGCCAGGGCATCGACATCGCCGGCAAACCGGGTGACCCGGTGCGCGCGGCTGCGGACGGCGAGGTCGTCTACAGCGGCAACGGCCTGATCGGCTACGGCGAGCTCGTCATCGTCAAGCACACCCCGGCACTGCTGTCGGCCTATGGCCACAACCGCCGGCGCCTCGTGCAGGAGGGCGACAAGGTCAAGGCGGGCCAGCAGATCGCCGAGATGGGTTCGTCGAGCGCGAGCCGCGACATGCTGCATTTCGAGATCCGGCGCAACGGCAAGCCGGTCGATCCCGCGGCGTTCCTGCCGCCGCGCTGAGCATCGCTTGCGCGGGGCGCCGCCGCATCCCTAAGCTGGCGCGATGATGGCAGCCCGCCCACCCGAGCCGGCGTCGGAACCCGATGTCGGGGAAGTGCTCGACCTGCTCGAGGCGATCGAGCCGGCAGCCGACGAGGCGGTGCGCAGCTCGACCGGTGCCTATCTCAACGAGATCGGCCTCATTCCGCTGCTCGATGCCGAGGAGGAGTGGGCGCTGGCCGAACGCGTCCAGGCCGGCGACGCCGAGGCGCGGCGCCGCCTCATCGAGGCCAATCTGCGCCTCGTCGTGACCGTGGCGCGCGCCTACGTCGGTCGCGGAGTGCCGCTGCTCGATCTGATCGAGGAAGGCAACATCGGCCTGATCCGCGCGGTCGAGAAGTTCGATCCGCAACGGCGGTTGCGCTTCTCCACCTACGCGATGTGGTGGATACGCGACGGCGTCCAGCATGCCCTGTCGCACCAGGGCCGAACCGTGCGCATCCCGGTCCACGTCCTGCGTGAGCTCGCCCAGGTCCTGCGCGCCAACCGCGAGATCACCGCCCGGCGCGGCCGCTCGCCGAGCCTCGAGGAACTCGCGCTGGCGGTCGGCAAGAGCACCCAGGATGTGGCCGAGCTGTTCCGCGTGAGCGAGCACATCAGCTCCCTCGATGCGCCGATCTCGGAGGGCGACGACCGCGCCCTGATCGAACACATCGTCGAAGAAGACGACCTCGTCGCCGGCGTGCGCGCCGATGCGCGACAGGGTGGCCAGCTTCGGGACTGGCTGGCCGCGCTGAACCCGCGCCAGCGCATCGTCATCGAACGCCGTTTCGGCCTCGATGGACAGGCCGTGCAGTCGCTCGCCGAGATCGCGCAGGACCTCGGCGTCAGTCGCGAACGCGTACGCCAGATCCAGGAGGATGGCATCCGCCGCCTGCGTTCGCTGTCGAGCGGCGACCCGGGCGTGATCAGGCCGTCGCCGGGGCCGCAGCGAGCATGAACGCGGCGACGACGCGGCGTCCTTCCGCGGCGAGCAGGTTGTAGGTACGGCTCGCCGCCGCATTGTCCATCACCTCCACGCCGATGCCACGGCAGAGCAGCGGCAGCAGGACGGTCGGCGGCGGGAATTCCTGACGCGCACCGCTGCCGAGCAGGACGAGTTCGGGATCGAGCGCGAGCACGGCTTCCATCGCCGCCAAGTCGAGTGTCGCCGCGGACTGCGCCGGCCAGTCCTCGACGATGCGGTCCGGCGCGATGATGAAGCTCGCATGCAGTTCGCGATCGATGATCGTGATCGCATCGGGCCGGCAGGCGCGGATGAAGAAGTAGCCCTCGGCACGGTCGTGGACGAGTTGCATGATGGCATCGGCCTCAGCGCGGCAGCGGCAGCTTCGGCTCGGCCTCGTTGCGCCGCCACAGCGTGGCCGTGTGGCCGATCGTCTGCACGACCTCGGCGCCGGACGGCGCGCACAGCGCGTCGAGCTGGGCCGCGCGCTCCTCGCGATCGCCGCCGGACAGCCTGATCTTGACCAGTTCGTGATGGTCGAGCGCGATGCCGAGTTCACCGAGCACGCCCGGTGTGACGCCCTTCTGGCCAAGCATCACGACCGGATGCAGGGCGTGGGCAAGGCCACGCAGGTAACGCTTCTGGAACGCTGACAGCGACATGAACGGGATCCGGAGAGGGCAGGGAAGCGCAGGGAATGCGCGCAATCCACGCTATCATGCGGCCGTTCCCTCCTTCCACCAACGCGCATTCCATCGTGGCGCGTGAGCGACGACGACGTGGCGCGAAGCAAATCGAGTTCACGCTGGCTGCAGGAGCACTTCAGCGACCCCTACGTCAAGCGCGCGCAGGCCGAGGGCTGGCGCTCGCGTGCCGTGTTCAAGCTCGACGAACTGCTCGAGCGCGACGCGGTGCTGCGCCCCGGCATGGTCGTCGTCGATCTCGGCGCTGCGCCGGGCGGCTGGTCGCAGATGCTGCGCGAACGGCTCGGTGATGCCGGGCGAATCGTCGCACTCGACATCCTGCCGATGCAGGGCATCGGCGGCGTCGAGTTCATCCAGGGCGACTTCCGCGAGGAACCCGTGTTGCGCGAACTCGACGCCGCCCTCGACGGTCGTGCGGTCGATCTTGTGCTTTCCGACATGGCCCCCAACATGAGCGGAGTGGCTGCGGTCGACCAGGACCGTTCGATGCACCTGGCCGAGTTGGCGATGGAATTCGCCGATTCGCGCCTGAAGGCCGGTGGAACATTCCTGACCAAGCTGTTCCAGGGTCAGGGGTTCGACGAGTACGTACGGCGCTTGCGCGGGAAGTACGCACGCGTCAGCATCCGCAAGCCGAAGGCTTCGCGGGCGCGCAGCAACGAGGTCTACGCGCTGGCCACCGGCAAGCGCGCCTGAGCAGCCGAGACGGGATCCACGACACGATGAACGACATGGCCAAGACACTGACCCTCTGGGTGATCATCGCGGTCGTCCTGTTGACCGTCTTCCAGAGCTTCAATCCGCGCGCGGCGGCGACGACCGACTTGTCGTACTCCGAGTTCATGCAGGCCGTGCGCGACAACCGCGTCGACGAAGTGCTCGTCCACAACGATGGCCGCACGATCGAGGCCAAGCTGCGCGATGGCAGCAGCGTGCGCACGACCGCCCTGCTGACCGAGCAGGCGATCGCCGACATCGAGAAGGGTGCGCAGAAGGTCAAGGTCGAGGCGACCGATCCGCCGATGCCGATCCTGTTGCGCATCCTGTTCGATTGGCTGCCGATCATCATCTTCATCGGCCTGCTGTTCTATTTCATGCGCCAGATGCAGGCCGGCGCCGGCGGGCGTGGCGCGATGTCGTTCGGCCGGTCGCGCGCCAAGCTGCAGGGCGAGGACCAGGTCAAGATCACGTTCGCCGACGTCGCCGGTTGCGACGAGGCCAAGGAGGAAGTCTCCGAACTCGTCGAGTTCCTGCGCGATCCGTCGAGGTTCACCCGGCTCGGCGGCAAGATCCCGCGTGGCGTGCTGATGGTCGGTTCGCCGGGTACCGGCAAGACCCTGCTCGCCAAGGCAATTGCCGGCGAGGCGAAGGTGCCGTTCTTCTCGATCTCCGGTTCCGACTTCGTCGAGATGTTCGTCGGCGTCGGCGCCGCGCGCGTGCGCGACATGTTCGAGCAGGCCAAGAAGCACGCCCCCTGCATCATCTTCATCGACGAAATCGATGCGGTGGGACGCCATCGTGGTGCCGGCCTCGGCGGTGGCCACGACGAGCGCGAACAGACCTTGAACCAGCTGCTCGTCGAGATGGACGGCTTCGAAGGCAGCGAGGGTGTCATCGTCATCGCCGCGACCAACCGTCCCGACGTGCTCGACCCGGCGCTGCTGCGCCCGGGGCGCTTCGATCGCCAGGTCGTCGTGCCGTTGCCCGACATCAAGGGTCGCGAGCAGATCCTCAAGGTGCACATGCGCAAGGTGCCGGTCGCGACGGACGTCGAGCCGATCGTCATCGCGCGCGGCACGCCGGGATTCTCCGGCGCCGACCTTGCCAACCTCGTCAACGAGGCCGCCCTGTTCGCCGCGCGCGAGAACTCGCGCGACGTGACGATGCTGCATTTCGAGCGCGCCAAGGACAAGATCATGATGGGCGCCGAGCGCCGCTCGATGATCATGAGCGAGGAAGAGAAGAAGCTCACCGCCTACCACGAGGCCGGCCATGCGATCGTCGGCCTGTCCGTGCCGCTGCACGATCCGGTGCACAAGGTCACGATCATCCCGCGCGGCCGCGCGCTCGGCGTGACGATGTACCTGCCCGAGCAGGATCGCCACAGCTACAGCAAGACCGAGCTCGAAAGCCGCCTCGCCAGCCTGTACGGCGGTCGCGTCGCCGAGGAGATCGTGTTCGGCGAGGACAGTGTCACGACGGGCGCCTCGAACGACATCGAGCGCGCGACGCAGATGGCGCGCAACATGGTGACGAAGTGGGGCCTGTCCGACGAGATGGGGCCGATCGCGTACGGCGAGCAGGAGGATGAGGTCTTCCTGGGTCGCTCGGTCACCCAGCACAAGAACGTCTCGGACGATACCGCGCGTCGGATCGACGAAGTCGTGCGCGGCATCCTCGACAAGGAGTATGCACGCGCCAGGGGCATCCTCGTCGAGAAGATGAGCGTGCTGCATGCGATGGCCGACGCCTTGCTGACCTACGAGACGATCGACCGCGAGCAGGTCGCCGAGATCATGGCCGGTCGTGCACCGACGCCGCCGAAGGACTGGACCGAAGGTGGCTCGCCGCGCAACCGCGGCGGCGGAGCCGGCACGCGTGGCGAAAGCCCGATCGGCGGGCCGGCCGCACAGACGCGCGAGCGCGAAGGCTGACGTCATTCCGCCCTTGCAGTGCGCATGCACGCGAAGGCCGCCACGGGCGGCCTTCGTCGTTTGCGGATACCCTGAGCGCCTCCAGCAGGAGGTTCCATGATCCACGCCAGCCTCGATTGCCGCGGTCGCGTCCTCGAGCTCGACCGGCCGCGCATCGCCGGCATCGTCAACCTGACCTCCGACTCGTTCTCGGACGGCGGACGTTGGCTCGACCGTGACGCCGCGATCGCGCATGCACTGCGCCTCGTCGACGAAGGCGCCGATCTGCTCGATTTCGGTGCCGAGTCGACGCGCCCGGGGGCGGCGGCCGTCGCGGCCGACGAGCAGATCGCGCGCGTGGTGCCGGTCATCGAGGCGGTCGCGGCGCGCACGTCCGTGCCGCTTTCGATCGACACCTCGCATCCGGACGTGATGCGCGCAGCGGTCACCGCCGGTGTCGGCATGATCAACGATGTGCGTGCACTGCGCGCGGACGGCGCGCTCGACGCGGCCGCCGAACTCGGCACGGTCGTCTGCCTGATGCACATGCAGGGTGAGCCGCGCACGATGCAGCGGGATCCGCACTACGACGACGTCGTCGGCGCGGTGCATCGATTCCTCACCGATCGCCTGTTCGCGTGCCAGCTGGCCGGCATCGAGCGCAAGCGCGTCATCGTCGATCCCGGCTTCGGATTCGGCAAGACGCTCGAACACAATCTCGCCCTGTTGCGCGAGTGCGCGCGCTTCGCCGAGATCGCGCCGGTCCTCGTCGGTCTGTCACGCAAGTCGATGATCGGCGCGCTGACCGGGCGCGACGATCCGCTCGCGCGCGTCGCCGGCTCGGTCACCGCCGCTGTCATCGCCGTGCAGCGCGGCGCCGCGATCGTGCGCGTGCACGATGTCGCCGAGACGCGCGACGCGTTGGCCGTCCAGGTCGCGATCGGCAATGCCGTTGCGCTGCGCAAGGCGCAGGCGCCGCGCGGACCGTGGGATGACGATTGACGCGCTGGCATGCCGACATTACCATTCCGCGCCTTTCGGCCCGGCACCGGGTATGGGCTTCGGTCGGCACGGCGGGGTATAGCGCAGTCTGGTAGCGCGCCTGCTTTGGGAGCAGGATGTCGGGGGTTCGAATCCCTCTACCCCGACCAAATCCGAGCGGGCGGCAAGTTTCCGGTATCGTGCGACGGGTTGCATTCGGACGGTTTTGCGCCCGTAGCTCAACCGGATAGAGCATCGGCCTTCTAAGCCGACGGTTGCAGGTTCGATTCCTGTCGGGCGCGCGAATCGCCGGTCGATGCCGGCGGCGAGAACGTGGTCCGCCGTGGAAGGTTCACGTGGTGGCTGTAGCTCAGCTGGTTAGAGTACTGGATTGTGATTCCAGATGTCGGGGGTTCGAGTCCCCTCAGCCACCCCATTTCCCGCTTGCATCAGGCGGCGAGGGTTTTGCAGGCGCTGCGCGCCTTGCTACAATGACGGTTCCTGTTCGGGTCGTTAGCTCAGTTGGTAGAGCAGTTGACTCTTAATCAATAGGTCGTAGGTTCGAATCCTACACGACCCACCAAACAGGCCTTCCTCCGGCGCGGATCCCTCGCCCGACACGCGAGCGATGATCCGCATCCGGCGAGCCCGGCGCGAACGTGGTGGAACTGGTAGACACGCTGGATTTAGGTTCCAGTGGGGCAACCCGTGAGAGTTCGAGTCTCTCCGTTCGCACCAACCGCAGCTGCAACGTCTTCGTCCAGGTCTTCCTCTTCGAGGTCTCGACGCGGACGCTCCCGCGTCTCCGTCCGGGGCTTTCCCTTTGAGTCCGACCGGGTCCTCCCCTTCGAGGTCTCGACGCCGACCCGCTCGCCTCCGCGTCCAGCACAGCCCCGCGAGTTGCCGACGACGGACCCACCCGCCTTCGCCTCCAGGTCTCCGCCTTCTACGTCTCTACGCCGACCCTCCGGCCCATCCCGCCTCCGCCGCGAATCGCTTATCATTGCCGGCTGACCACCTCCGGCCCGGGTCGGGGACTTCACGTTCCAAGGAGCATCCATGCAAGTTTCGGTTGAGAACGTCGGCAGCCTCGGGCGCAAGCTGACGGTGCGCATTCCCGCGGCGCGACTCGAGGATACGGTCCGCAGCCGCGTCGTCGAGATGGGGCGCAGTGCACGCATCAAGGGCTTCCGTCCCGGCAAGGTTCCGACCCGGGTCATCGAGCAGCGCTTCGGCGCGCAGATCCGCGGCGAGGCGCTGTCCGAACTGATCGGCTCGACCTTCCAGGAAGCCGTCACGAGCGAGAACCTGCGCCCGGCCGTGCAGCCGTCGATTGCCACCAGCGGCCGACCCGAGAACGGCGAGATCGAGTACACGGCGACGTTCGAGGTCATGCCGGAGATCGGACCGGTCGACGTCAGTGCGCTCGAGATCACGCGCCAGGTCTCCGGCGTCGAGGAAGCCGACATCGACGAGATGATCGAGACGCTGCGCCTGCAGCGCCGCAGCTGGAATCCGGTCGAGCGCGGTGCACAGGCCGGTGACATGGTGCTGTGCGAGTTTTCCGCGCAGGCGGCCGATGCGCGTTATCCGGAAGCGGGCAGCGACCGCATCGGCACGATCATCGGCTCGAACGCATTGTTCAAGGAACTCGAGGACGCCCTCGTCGGCCACAAGGCCGGCGACGCCTTCGAGGTCGATCTCGATTTCCCGGCCGGATTCCGCATTGCCGCGCTGGCCGGCAAGTCGGCGCGTGCGTCGTTTTCGATCGTGCGCGTGCAGGAGCCGCAGCTGCCGGCGCTCGACGAGGCCTTCATCGCCGCATTCGGCGTCAGCGAGGGCGGCATGGCGAAGTTCCGCGAGGACGTGCGCGCCAACCTTGAACGCGAACTCGCGGCCGCGCTCGGCGCGCGCCTGAAGGCGGCGGCGGTCGAGAAGCTGGTCGACGCGCATGCGTCGCTCGAGTTGCCGCAGGGCATGATCGAGAACGAGGCGCGCCAGCTCGCCCAGCGCGCCGCCGGCGAGGGCAAGCCGCCGATGGCCCACGAGCCGTTCATGGCGAGCGCCCGGCGCCGCGTCGCCGGCGGCGTCCTGCTCGCCGAGATTGCGCGCCAGAACGACGTGCGCATCGACTCGCGCCGCGTGGCCGATGCCCTCTCGGCGATCGCCTCGACCTACGAGGAGCCCGACCAGGTCGTTGAACTCTACACGCGCGATCCCCAACTGATGAGCGGCCTGCAGAGCCGCGTGCTCGAGGACCAGGTGATCGACTGGATCGCGGCGCATGCCAGGGTCAGCGAGCACCGCATGAGCTTCAGTGAAGTGATGCGTCCTGGCGCCTGAGGCCGGGCGCCAACGGAGAGCGAGCATGTCCAGCCACATCCAGCCCCAGGGTCTCAACCTCGTGCCGATGGTCGTCGAACAGACCTCGCGCGGCGAGCGTGCGTACGACATCTATTCGCGCCTGCTCAAGGAGCGCGTGATCTTCCTGGTCGGTCCGGTCGACGACTATGTGGCGAACGTGGTCGTGGCGCAGTTGCTGTTCCTCGAGTCGGAGAACCCGGACAAGGACATCAACCTCTACATCAACAGCCCGGGCGGGTCGGTGACGGCCGGGCTCGCGATCTACGACACGATGCGTTTCCTCAAGCCCGACGTCAGCACGATGGTCATCGGCCAGGCGGCGAGCATGGGCGCATTCCTGCTGACCGCCGGCGCGAAGGGCAAGCGCTATGCGCTGCCGAACTCGCGCGTCATGATCCACCAGCCGCACGGCGGCGCGCAGGGGCAGGCGACCGACATCGAGATCCAGGCGCGCGAGATCCTGTACCTGCGCAAGCGCCTGAACGAGGAAATGGCGGCCAATACCGGCCAACCGCTTGAGCGCATCGAGCGCGATGTCGAGCGCGACCTGTTCTTCAATGCCCACGATGCCAAGGCCTATGGCCTCATCGATGCGGTGCTCGAAAAGCGTCCGCACGAGGCCGCGCCGGCGGGCTGAGCGGGGACTTCAGGCCAGCGCCCATCGGCGGCTTCCGGCGCTGGCCGGAAGCCCGGCGGGGCTGTGCTATGCTCGCGCGGCATCACGTGACCACCCGAGGCGGGGCATGACAGACGAGCGACAGGGCCGATCGGGCGACGGCGGAAAGATCCTCTACTGCTCCTTCTGCGGCAAGAGCCAGCATGAGGTCCGCAAGCTCATCGCGGGTCCGTCGGTGTTCATCTGCGACGAATGCGTCGAGCTGTGCAACGACATCATCCGCGAGGAGCTCGAGGAGAAGGCGGCCTCGGCGCGCAGCCACCTGCCGAAGCCGAAGGAAATCCTCGACGTCCTCGACCAGTACGTGATCGGCCAGGGTCGCGCCAAGAAGGTGCTGGCCGTCGCCGTCTACAACCACTACAAGCGCCTCGAGTCGCGCACGCGCGGCGACGAGGTCGAACTGGCCAAGTCGAACATCCTGCTGGTCGGACCGACCGGTTCGGGCAAGACCCTGCTGGCCGAGACGCTCGCGCGCCTGCTCAATGTGCCGTTCACGATCGCCGACGCGACGACGTTGACCGAGGCCGGCTATGTCGGCGAAGACGTCGAGAACATCATCCAGAAGCTGTTGCAGAAGTGCGACTACGATGTCGAGAAGGCGCAGAGCGGCATCGTCTACATCGACGAGATCGACAAGATCTCGCGCAAGAGCGAGAACCCCTCGATCACGCGCGACGTGTCGGGCGAGGGCGTCCAGCAAGCCCTGCTCAAGCTGATCGAAGGCACGGTAGCCAGCGTTCCGCCGCAGGGCGGCCGCAAGCATCCGCAGCAGGAATTCCTGCAGGTCGACACCAAGAACGTGCTGTTCATCGTCGGCGGCGCGTTCTCCGGGCTCGAGAAGATCATCCAGCAGCGCTCCGAGACGACCGGCATCGGCTTCGCCGCCGAGGTGCGCAGCGCCAGCCGGCGCGCCGACGCCGGCAAGTGGTTGAGCGACGTGCAGCCGGGTGACCTGATCAAGTTCGGACTGATCCCTGAGTTCGTCGGCCGCTTGCCGGTCGTGGCGACGCTCGAGGAGCTCGACGAGACGGCCCTGGTCAAGATCCTGACCGAGCCGAAGAACGCGATCACGCGCCAGTTCAAGAAGCTGTTCGACATGGAAGGCGTCGAACTCGAGTTCCGCCCGGATGCGTTGATCGCGGTCGCGCGCAAGGCGCTCAGCCGCAAGACCGGTGCGCGCGGGCTGCGCACGATCCTCGAGCAGGTCCTGCTCGACACGATGTTCGACCTGCCCTCGCTCGAGCATGTCAGCAAGGTCGTCGTCGACGAGGCCGTCATCAACGGCCAGGCCGAGCCCTACTTGATCTACCAGGGCAACATGCAGGCACGCGCGGTCGCTGCCGAGTAACCCGGTCGCCGCGGCGCCTTCCGCGGCACGCCTTTCCCTTGCAATGCGGGCCGTGCGCCCGCACTTGACCCGACGGCAGCGTGGCATCACGCTGCCTCGTGAGTGTCCGTCCGTGATTCAGGATTCGAGAATGGAAAAGCCGAGCAGGACCGGGTCCGCCAGCGACGTGATCGAACTGCCGATCCTGCCGCTGCGCGATGTCGTGGTCTTTCCGCACATGGTCATCCCGCTGTTCGTCGGTCGCGAGAAGTCGGTGCGCGCACTCGACGTCGCGATGGAAGGTGACAAGCAGATCCTGCTCGTCGCGCAGCGCAGCCCCGACGTCGATGAACCCGTGCCGGGCGACCTCTATCCGATCGGCACGATTGCCTCGGTGCTGCAGCTCCTGAAGTTGCCGGACGGGACGATCAAGGTGCTCGTCGAAGGCACGGCGCGCGCCGAAGCGGTCGGCTACTCCGAGCGTGACGGCTTGCTCAATGCGCGCGTGCGCGCGCTCGATCCGGTGGTCTCGCGCACCGACCGCGAGATCGAGGTGATCCAGCGCTCGCTGGTTTCGCTGTTCGAGCAGCTGGTCAAGCTCTCGCGCAAGATCCCGCCGGAACTGATGGCGACGCTGTCCGGGCTCGACGACCCCTCGCGCGTTGCCGACACGATCGCCGCGCATCTTTCCGTTCGCCTGCAGGACAAGCAGCAGGTGCTCGAAACGGCCGACGTCGCCGATCGCCTCGAACGCCTGATCGCGCTCGTCGATGGCGAGATCGACGTGCAGCAGATCGAGAAGCGCATCCGCGGCCGGGTCAAGTCGCAGATGGAGAAGAGCCAGCGCGAGTACTACCTCAACGAGCAGATGAAGGCGATCCAGAAGGAGCTCGGCGACGCCGAGGACGCGCCGAACGAACTCGAGGAGCTGTCGCGCAAGATCGAAGCGGCCGGCATGCCGAAGACCACGTTGGCCAAGGCGCGCGCCGAGCTCGCCAAGCTCAAGCAGATGTCGCCGATGTCGGCCGAGGCGACCGTCGTTCGCAACTACATCGACTGGATGGTCGGAGCCCCGTGGCGCAAGCGGACCAAGGTGCGCAAGGACCTGCGACTCGCCCAGGAAGTGCTCGACGCCGACCACTTCGGCCTGGAGAAGGTCAAGGACCGCATTCTCGAATACCTCGCCGTGCAGCAGCGCGTGCACAAGATGAAGGGGCCGATCCTGTGTCTCGTCGGGCCGCCCGGCGTCGGCAAGACCTCGCTCGGCCAGTCGATCGCGAAGGCGACGAACCGCAAGTTCGTGCGCATGTCGCTCGGTGGCGTGCGCGACGAAGCCGAGATCCGCGGCCACCGGCGCACCTACATCGGCTCGATGCCCGGCCGGATCATCCAGAACATGTCCAAGGCCGGCACGCGCAATCCGCTGTTCGTGCTCGACGAGATCGACAAGATGTCGATGGACTTCCGCGGCGATCCTTCGTCGGCGCTGCTCGAGGTGCTCGATCCCGAGCAGAACAATGCGTTCAACGACCACTACCTCGAGGTCGACTTCGACCTGAGCGAAGTCATGTGGATCGCGACCGCGAACTCGCTGAATATCCCGGGTCCGCTGCTCGACCGCATGGAAGTCATCCGCATCCCGGGCTACACCGAGGACGAGAAGGTCAACATCGCCTTGCGCTACCTCGTTCCGAAGCAGCTCAAGGCGAACGGGCTCAAGGCCGGCGAGCTCGAGATCGACGAGATGGCGATCCGTGGCGTGATCCGCTACTACACGCGTGAATCCGGCGTGCGCAACCTCGAGCGCGAGATCTCCAAGGTCTGCCGCAAGGTCGTCAAGGAACTGAGCCTCGCGGCGGCGCCGAAGAAGCCGGCCAAGGGCACGGTCGCGGCGGCGAAGGGCAAGGCCGCGGTCGCGGCGAAGACGCGGAAATCCCGCGCGTCCGGACGCGTGATCGTCGACGAAGCCAACCTCGACCACTATCTCGGCGTGCGCAAGTTCAACTACGGCCTCGCCGAGCAGCAGAACGAGATTGGCCTCGTCACCGGCCTGGCCTGGACCGAGGTGGGCGGCGACCTGCTCAGCATCGAGGCGACGACCGTGCCGGGCAAGGGCAAGCTGCTGCATACGGGCCAGCTCGGCGGGGTCATGCAGGAGTCGATCCAGGCTGCGCTCAGCGTCGTGCGCGCGCGCGTCGAACGCCTCGGCGTCGATCCGGAGTTCCACCAGAAGCTCGACATCCACATCCATGTGCCCGAGGGTGCGACGCCGAAGGACGGCCCGAGCGCGGGCATCGCGATGTGCACGGCGCTGGTTTCCGCGCTGACGCGCATTCCGGTGCGATCGGATGTCGCGATGACCGGCGAGATCACGCTGCGTGGCCGCGTGCTGCCGATCGGCGGGCTCAAGGAGAAGCTGCTCGCCGCCCATCGCGGTGGCGTCGGTACGGTCATCATCCCGGACGACAACCGCAAGGATCTCGCCGACATTCCGAAGAACGTGACCGAATCGCTGCAGATTCGCCCGGTCAAGTGGATCGACGAGGTGCTCGACATCGCGCTCGAGCGCCCGATCAGTCCGGCGGCGCGCGCCGAGCCGCCGTCGACTGCGCCGGTCGACGGCCCGCGCGAGGGCCGAGGCGAGGACAATCCGGTGCGACCGCACTGACGGCGATGCGCGTGGCCGAGGTTCGCGAGGGCCTCGCAACGCGGCCGAATGGCGGCCTTTTGCGTTGCGTGGGTTGGGGGGCGCTGGTATAAAGGCCCGTCATGATCGGGCGGTACGGCCGTCCCGATCCCCGGGGCCGCGCCGCACGGGCCCCGCCATTCGCCCGATCCGCATTCCATCCGTAGACGCCCGCGTCCCCTGTCGGGCGTCGCCGTTTCTCGAAAAGGGAGTTGAACATGAACAAATCCGAATTGATCGCCGCCGTCGCCGATTCCGCCAGCCTGAGCAAGGCCGAGGCCGAGCGTGCGGTTGACGCCGTCTTCGACACGGTCAAGAAGGCCCTGAAGTCCGGCGACAGCATCGCCCTCGTCGGCTTCGGCACGTTCACCGTGCGCTCGCGTGCCGCGCGTACGGGCCGCAATCCGCGTACCGGCGGCACGATCGACATCCCCGCGTCGAAGGTGCCGGCGTTCAAGCCCGGCAAGGGCCTGAAGGACGCGATCAACTGATGCGGTCGGGGTGCTTAGCTCAGCGGTAGAGCGTCGCCCTTACAAGGCGAGGGTCGGGGGTTCGAAACCCTCAGCACCCACCACCGCGTGAGGCGATTTCGAGGACACCGCCCTTGCGGCGGTCTCTCGCGGCAGGCCCGGCATGACGCCGGGTGCCTGCCGAGTGGCCCGGCCGGTCGGCACGCGGGCCGACCGATGGCTCGATGGTGGCGCACGTGAAGCCGTGAAGCGCGCCTGCCGCACGGTCGCTCGGCTAGAATCGCCGGCTGGCGCGAAATGGCCGACGGATGCGGTTCCTGCCGCGGTCGCCGGTCTTGCCCCGTCGCCGTTGCGGCATCTTCTCGCGTACTCCAACCGGCCATGGCCGCGCATACCGCCCTGCGGGACCGCGCGAAACGGTCCGGGCGAACCATCACCCAGCAGGCAAGCGCATGCTCCAGGCACTTCGTGAAAAGACCTCCGGCCTGATCGCCAAGATCATCCTCGGTGCGATCGTCATCACATTCTCGTTCTTCGGCATCGAGTCGTACTTCATCTCGCGCACCGACGATTTCGTCGCCCGCGTCGGTGATCGCGAAATCAGCCAGCAGGACTTCCGCACGCGCTTCGACGAGTATCGCCAGCAGGAAATGCAGCGTGCCAATGGCCGGCTCGAGCCGGGTTACTTCGAGCAGCCCGCGGTCAAGCGCCAGCTGCTCGACCGCCTGATCGACGAGCAGGTGCTGCTGGCGACGAACGAGAAACTCGGTGTCGTGATCCCGGCCGATCGGCTGCGCGAGGAGATCCTCAAGATCCCGGCGTTCCTGCGCGAAGGCCGTTTCGACGATACCCAGTACCGCGCGGTGCTCCAGAGCCAGGGCATGACCCCGGTGTCGTTCCAGGAGCGCTTCGCGCGCGACATCGCCTCGGGCGAGATCCCGCGCGAGATTGCTGCGAGCGCATTCGTCACCGAAGCCGACGTCGACGCCTACCTGCGCCTGCAAGGCCAGTTGCGTGACTTCACCACCGTGACCCTCGCCCGGCCCGAAGCCGCCGACAGCCAGGTGTCGGACGACGAGATCGGCACGTTCTATGCCGAGCACCAGCAGGAGTTCATGAATCCCGAGCAGGTCGCGCTCGACTACGTCGACCTCGACGCCGCCACGATCGATGTCGAAATGTCGCCCGACGACGCGACGCTCAAGGAGCGCTACGAGAAGGAGAAGGCACGCTTCGTCAGTCCCGAGCAGCGGCTCGTCTCGCACGTGCTGATCAAGGTCGGTGGCAAGGGCGGACCGGAAGACCAGAAGCAGGCGCTCGAAAAGGCGCAGAAGATCGCCGCGGACGCACGTGGCGGCAAGGCGTTCGCCGAACTCGCCAAGGCGAGTTCGGACGATCTCGGTTCGAAGGCGCTCGGCGGCGATCTCGGCTGGGTCGACAAGGGCATGACCGATCCGGCTTTCGAGGCCGCCCTGTACGCGCTCGAGAAGGGCACGGTGTCCGACCCGGTGCTGTCGTCCGAGGGCTACCACGTCATCGAGCTGCGCGACATCCGCCCGGGCAAGACGCGCAGCTTCGAGGAGGTGCGCGGCGAACTCGTCAAGGAATACACCGAGTCCGAGCACGAGCGCGTCTACAACCAGAAGTCGAGTCGCCTGATCGACCTGGCCTACCAGGATTCGACCTCGCTCGACGCGGCCGCGCGCGAGCTCGGCGTCAACGTGCAGAAGACCGCCCTGTTCACGCGCGATGGTGGCCTCGGCATCGCCGCGAACCCGGCGGTCGTGCGCGCCGCGTTCTCAGACGCCGTGCTGGTCCAGGGCAACAACTCGGACTCGATCGAACTGGGTCCGAACCACGTGGCGATCGTGCGCATCGCCGAGCACAAGCCGGCCACGCCGCGTCCGCTCGACGAAGTGCGCGCCCAGATCCGTGATCGCATCCTCGGCACGCGCGTCGCGAAGCAGGCGAAGGAGCGCGCCGATGCGCTGTTCGCGCGCCTGCAGGGCGGCGAGAGCCTTGCCACCCTGGCCAGTGAGCTCAAGATCGAAGCGCACCAGGAACGCGCGATCGGCCGCAACGCGGTCAACATCGATTCGGCCCTGCTCGGCGCCGTGTTCGAGGTTCCGCGCGCGGTCGAAGGCAAGGTCGCGCATACGCTGGTCGCGCTGCCGGGCGACCAGTACGCATTGGTCACGCTCGACAACGTCGTCGACGCCGATCCGGCCAAGGCCGAGGCGCCGGCCCGCGAGGCGGCGCGCAACACGCTGCAGCAGACGATTGCCTATGCGTCCGTGCGCGACCTGATCGCGGCGCTGCGCGCCGGCATGGACATCAAGATCGCCGAAGACCGCATGTAAGTGCCGTCGCGATCGGCTGGGCGGAAACGAAGAGGGGCCGCTTGCGCGGCCCCTCTTCGTTTCCGCCTGGCGGACGGTCAGGACTCGGTGAGTCCGGTCATGCCGACCGTGTTGTATCCGGCATCGACGTAGGTGATCTCGCCAGTGATGCCCGAGGCGAGGTCGGAGCACAGGAAGGCGCCGACGTTGCCGACTTCCTCGATCGTCACGCTTCGGCGCAGCGGCGCGTTCTGCTCGACATGGTCGAGCATCTTGCGGAAGTTGCCGATGCCGGCTGCGGCGAGTGTCTTGATCGGACCGGCCGAGATCGCGTTGACGCGGATGCCTTCCGGGCCGAGGTGGTAGGCCAGGTAGCGCACGTTCGCCTCGAGACTGGCCTTGGCGAGGCCCATGACGTTGTAGTTGGCGAGCGCGCGTTCGGCACCGAGGTAGGACAGCGTGAGGACAGAGCCCGCGCGGCCGCGCATCGCCGGGCGCGCCGCCTTGGCCAGCGCGGCGAGGCTGTAGCTCGAGATGTCGTGCGCGATCGAGAAGCCCTCGCGCGTGAGGTTGTCGAGAAAGCCGCCCTGCAGCGTCTCGCGCGGGGCGAAACCGACGGAATGGACGAGGATGTCGAAGCCGTCCCAGTGCCGTGCGAGCTCGGCGAAGGCGTTGTCGATCTGCGCGTCGTCGGCGACATCGAGCGGGAGCACGATGTTCGAGCCGAAGTCGTTGGCCGCTTCGTCGACGCGACTCTTGAGCTTCTCGTTCTGGTAGGTGAGGGCGAGTTGCGCGCCTTCGCGGTGCATCGCGCTGGCGATTCCCCAGGCTATCGAACGCGTGCTGGCGATACCGACGATCAGCGCACGCTTGCCGTGCAGAAATCCCATGCATCCTCCGCAGCCGTTGGCTTCATTGGCGTCGTCGCCGTGGACGACTTCCGACAAGTGTAACCGCTCGCGCGCAGGGACGCCGCGCGGCCTATGGGCCGCTTACGCGCAGGCGCATGCCGAGGCGCAGGGTCGTGCGGGCGCGCAGCGAGTTCCAGCCGAGCAGTTCCGCGAGGCGCACGCCGTAGCGTCGAGCGATCGCCGACAAGGTGTCGCCGGGCGCGACCACGTGTGTCTGCACGGAAGCCGCCGGGGTCGATGGGACTGCACGCGCATCCGCGACGACCAGCAGTTCGCGGCCGGCGGCAAGCGTCGCGTCGGCGGCCACGCCGTTCGCCGCGGCAAGCGCGGTGACCGGGAACGGGGATTCCGTGGCGAGTTCGGCGAGGCTCGTGTCGCGCGGCGCCACGCGGCGGGTCCAAAGCGCCTGCAGAAGCCCCGGATGTGCAGCCGCCGTTTCGGTGAAGCGTTGCGCCGCGGCGTCCGGCAGCAGCAGGCGCGCCGGTGCCCCGGCGCTGCTGC
>JAFLDX010000054.1 GCA_017302215.1 Lysobacterales bacterium | reverse complement strand
GGCCTCGGCCGCGTTGTCGCGCGGCACGATCACGCGCCGACCCGCGCGCGTCGCACGCAGCACGGCCGGCAGCACGCCACTGACTGCGCGCAGTTCGCCCGAAAGCGCGAGTTCGCCGAGGAACTCGACTTCGGCCAGCGCGCCGCGCGGAATGCTGCCGTTCGCGGCGAGGATGCCGAGCGCGATCGGCAGGTCGAAGCGGCCGCCGTCCTTCGGCAGATCGGCCGGTGCGAGCCCGACCGTGACGCGCCGCTGCGGATACTCGAACTCGGCATTGAGGATCGCCGCGCGCACGCGGTCGCGTGCCTCGCGCACGGCGGTCTCGGGCAGGCCGACGATCGAGATGCCGGGCAAACCGCCCGAGAGATGCACCTCGCAGGTGACGAGTGGCGCGGCGACGCCGTCCTGGGCGCGGCTGTAGACGACCGCGAGGCTCATCGCCGGCGCCGCGCATGCCGGCCGGCGCGACGGATCAGCGTTGCGGTGGCGACGCCTCGAGCGCGGCGACCTGCCGCTCGAGTTCCTCGATCTTCTCGCGCGTGCGCAACAGCACCGCGCGCTGCACGTCGAATTCCTCGCGCGTGACGAGATCGAGTGCGCGCAGGCCCGACTGCAGCGCGGCACGGAAGTTCGCGGCGAGGTCGGCGCGTGCCTCGGCGATCGACGGCGGAACGAGCCCGGCCAGCTTCTGCGCGAGTTCGTCGAGGGTGCGGGCGTCGATCATCGGGAACCTCGAAGCAGGAAAGCGCGAATGCGAGGGCGGCATCGTAACCCGCCGCAGCCGCCGCGGTCCCGCCGGCCCGCGACTCGCGTCGCGGACCGGCGGGTTGCTTCTCCCTGCGTGCATCCATGCCTGCATCCCTGCTCGCATCCCAGCGCCTGCGTCAGCGTTGTTGCCGACGTGCCTTCCGTGCCACGCAAGACTGCGCGCACGTGGGCCGCGGCGAAGTGGGCGGGAGCGGAAAGCGGCGTAGGAATCTTCCTACACGGGCGACGAATGGGCGGTTATAGTCGCCGCGCCGCCGCTCGCAACCGGGAACCCCGCATGAAAATGGTCATGGCGATCATCAAGCCGTTCAAGCTCGACGACGTGCGCGAGGCGCTGTCGGACATCGGCGTGCAGGGCATCACGGTCAGCGAGGTCAAGGGTTTCGGCCGGCAGAAGGGCCACACCGAGCTCTACCGCGGCGCCGAGTACGTGGTCGACTTCCTGCCCAAGATCAAGATCGAGGTCGCCGTGCCGGAAGACCGCGTCGAGCGCGTCATCGAGGCGATCGCCGGCGCCGCAAACTCCGGCAAGATCGGCGACGGCAAGATCTTCGTCTGGCAGCTCGACCAGGTCATGCGCATCCGCACCGGCGAGCTCGACGACGACGCACTCTAGGCACCGGCCGATGACGACGATGCGCTATCGCCGCCTCGGCGGCTCGGGCCTCAGGCTCTCGGCACTCTCGCTCGGCACCTGGGTCACGTTCGCCCTGCAGCTCGGCCGCGGCGAGGCGCGTGACCTCGTCGCGTGCGCGCTCGACCACGGCATCAACTTCTTTGATGGCGCCGAGAACTACGCGTTCGGCGCGGCCGAGACCGTGCTCGGCGAAGTGCTCGCCGACCTGCGTCCACCGCGCGACGCGGTCTGCGTGTCGAGCAAGGTCCGTTTCGGTTCGGTCGAGCATCCCGCGCCGACCCAGCAGGGCCTCTCGCGCAAGCACGTCACCGAGGCCTGCCATCAGGCGCTCAAGCGCCTGCATGTCGACCATCTCGACCTGTTCTTCTGCCACCGGCCCGACGACGACACGCCGATCGCCGAAACGGTCGCGGCGATGGACGTGCTCGTGCGCCAGGGCAAGGTGCTGTACTGGGGCACCAGCGAATGGCCGGCCGAATCGATCCGCGAAGCATTCCGCATCGCCCTTGCCGGCGGCTACACCGCGCCGACGATGGAGCAGCCGCAGTACAACCTGCTGCGCCGCGAACGCGTCGAGCACGAGTACGCGTCGCTGTATCGCGACTTCGGCCTCGGTACGACGGTGTGGTCGCCGCTCGCCTCGGGCCTGCTGACCGGAAAGTACGACGAGGGTGTTCCCGCGGATTCGCGCGCGGGCCATGCCGGCAATGCCTGGCTGCGCGAACGCCTCGACAGTGCCTCCGGTCGCGCCGACCTCGCCCGGGTCAAGCGCTTCACCGCGATCGCGCGCGAACTCGGCGTCGCCCCGGCCCAGCTCGCGCTCGCCTGGTGCCTCAGGAACCCGCACGTGTCGAGCGTGATTCTCGGCGCGACGCGGCGCGAACAGATCGAGCAGAACATCGGCGCACTCGACCTCGTCGACACGCTCGATGCCGCCGTGATGCGCCGCATCGATGCCGCCATGTCCGGCGGCTTCGCCGAGCGCACAAAGCGCGCGGTCGGACGTTTGCGGCATCGGGCCTGATGCGCTGCCCGGCTCGAACGGGAAACGCGCATGTTCGAGACGATCGCGACTTGCGTTCAACAGCCGCAGGGCTGGTCAGTCGCTCCCACGGGCTTCGTTCGAGGTTGCGTCGCTCCCGTGCGAGCGGCTGCGCGAGCGCCTGTGGGAGCGGCTTCAGCCGCGATCTTCCCGCGCCGGCCCCACAAGCTGCGCCAGCTTCGGTTGAGGATCGATCCGGCTTGCGACGCAACAGGCGTGCGCAAGGTCAACGCCCACCGCGCAAGGCCGCAGCGCGCGCGGCGGCTTCGGCGCGTTGCGTGTCGCTGAGCGAGGCTCCGAGGGCGACGAGCCTGGCATTCAACTCAGCGGTGAAGTCGCCCACACCCAGTTGCTGCGCAAGCAGGAGATGCGCGTAGGCATCGACATCGTCGCGCGCCAGGATCGCATTCAGCGGAAACGTGCGCATGCACAGGCTCGGCATGCCGCCCTCGCTGTTGCACTCATTGCGCATCGAAGCGAGGCCGTACAGCATGGCCACCTCGCCGTCGCCGCGGTCGATGGCCGCATCGAGATAACCGGGAGCCCGATCGCGCCACCGCCGCCACGCCTCCGCTTCCGCGCTCGCGTGATGCAGGGCGAGTCCCGGATTCTCCGCGTAAACGCGTTGCGCCGCGGTGGAGCCGAGGGCCGCCGCACGCTCCAGCTCGCGCTGTGCGCGCCGCCAGTCGAACTCGAATCCCGCACACTCGCGACGAAGCACGGCGGCCGTCGCTTCGTCCATCGGCGATGGCGGCGCGTCATCTTCGTGGTTCATTCGCCATTGCTCGTGCGACCGCAGCGCCCTGCAGCGCTGGGTCTGCTGCACGTACTGCCATGACCGTTCCGCCGTCACGAGGGAGGATTCCGCGCTGTCCGGCGGAGATGCGTGATCCTCGACGTGGGCGCGCGGTGGCCGATGCAATTCGCCGGCACGTTGTGGCCCCGCATCAGGTTCGCCCGGTGAGTGAGTGGAGCTGGCGGCCTGGGCAATGTCGGATCGACTGTGCCGGGCGACTCGGTACAACAGCAGTCCGGCGACCAACGCTGCGAGCGCGATCATCGCGAACCGCACGGCACGCCCCGCGCGATTCATTGCTCACCCCTGATCGTTCGCTGACATGGAAGTCCGCTTCTCAGCGAATGCCGTTGCGATGTGAAGCGCAACGCATCACGAGCGATGATCGCGTGCGCGCGGCGTAGGCCAGCCGCATCGAGCCGCTCTCGAAAGTGCTGGACGAAGCCATCACCGGCCAGACCGGCTCGTCGTGCGATTCCCGCATAGGCTGCCGCCCGCGCAGGATCGGGTGCAACTAGACCCTGCAGCGGCGTCATCGCCAACGGAAGACCTTCATGCGACTCGCCGGAATAGGCGTCGGCCAACAAGGTCAGCACGTCGAGCTGACCACGCCGGTACGCTTCCTCGACGAGCGCCGGTGCGTGTTCGCGCCACCGTTGCGACCACTCGAACCATGCGTCCGAAAGAAACTCGGGGCCGAAGTCGTCCGGATGCGCGGCAAAGCAGACCATCGCCTGCGCGTCCCCGCGCATCGCCGCGAGCAGGATCCACGCGCCACGCGCTTCGACATGCGCTCGATCGATGCCGTCGCAAAGCTCCCGCGTCTCGACGAGCCGCGAGTTCATGTGCTCGAGCTCCCGTGGAACGGCGGAATCCGGTTTGCCCTGTGCGAGACGATCCACCGCGAGATCCAGCGCGATCGCCGAATACTTCGTCAGGTGACACCTCTGCAGATCGCGCGCCAGGCGCATCGCCGCCGCGTTGTCGCCGCCGCGCGCCCGTGCAGCGAGCGCGTCGTAGGCTTCGGCGAGCGGGGTGTCTTCCGGTGGCAGCGGCGCCGGCGACTTCGGCGGACTTGGCGCCGAAGCGGATGGGTGCGACACGTCGGATCGCGCAGCGACCGGCGGGCCGGAGGCCGTCGGCGTCGTGCTGTCGGCGCCGATCACATCCGAATCGGGCGCCGGCTTCGTCGTCTCCACTCCATCTTCGCGCGCACGCCACGCCCACGCTGCGACCAGAAATGCGACCGCGACCCCGGCAATCATCCATCGACGCATGCGGACACTCCCTGCCGACGCACCGAGTTTAACGTCAGCGCAGCACGATCCACACCGCAAGGATCGCGAACAGCGCGGCGGCTGTGTAGCGCGCGGCTTTCAGCGGCAGCTTCTTGGCGAAACGCGCACCGAGCCAGACCACCGGCACGTTGGCGAGCAGCATGCCGAGCGTGGTGCCGATGATGACCTGCCACAGCGGCGTGTACTGTGCGGCGAGCACGACGGTCGCAATCTGGGTCTTGTCGCCCATCTCGGCGAGGAAGAACGCGACGAGGGTGGCGACGAACACGCCGCCGCTGCGCCGCTTCGAGGTTTCCCCGGCGTCGTCGACGGTGTCCGGAACGAGGGTCCATGCAGCGATCGCGAGGAACGACGCGGCGACGATCCACTTCAGGGTCTGCGGCGAGAACCAGCCCGCGACGAGCGTGCCGAACAGGCCAGCCAGCGCGTGGTTGGCGAGCGTCGCGACGAGGATGCCGAGCGCGATCGGCACCGGCTTGCGGTATTTCGCGGCGAGGATCAGCGACAGCAGTTGCGTCTTGTCGCCGATTTCGGCGATCGCGACGGCGGCGGTCGAGACGAGCAGGGCTTGCATGGGGGACTCCAGGGGCCGGGGCAGTGCAGACGCGATGATCCACGCGCGCGGCCCCGACCCGGGATCCGTGCGGTGAACCAGCGGTCTTGCCGGAACGCGATGACCTCGAAGGTCACGTGTCCGTGCGCGCCATGGCGTGTCCGCCAAGTGTGTTGACGCGCACCGCCCGACGTTTCGCCGGGTGCGGCTACTCCCCGTTGGAGCGTGCGCAGTGTAGCCGCAGACCGGTTGCGATGGCAGCCCTGTCCACACATTCGATCCGTCGCAAGCAGGCGTCCGTTCGAGGGGTTCGAGAGGTGGCTCCGCCGTGGTCCGGAACGACGTCACAAGGCAGCGGGCGCGGCGGAGCGGAGCGGCCTCCGCTCTTCGTAGCGCCGAGCTGGCCCGGCGCGTGCGCGTCCTCGGAAACGCGAGGCCTGACGGCAGCGGAGCAAGCTCCGCTCTACGAGGAGCGGCGGGCGCGGCGGAGCGGAGCAACCTCCCCTCTTCGTAGCGCCGAGCTGGCTCGGCGCAGGCGCGTCCTCGGAAACGCGAGGCCTGACGGCAGCGGAGCAAGCTCCGCTCTACGAGGAGCGGCGGGCGCATCGGGGCGGAGCGAGGCGCCGATCGCCTCGCGGTGGCACTCGCGATGCCGCGGTCGGCTCACCCCGAGATCGCGAGGCGCTCGCTGCGGTAGATGCGTGCGGTCACCAGGTACACGACGAACGCCGCGACGGCCGTGCTGGCGAAGCACAGCAGCAGTTCGTTCGTCGCCACCGGGTCGCCGCGCAGCAGGCGCGTGATGACGACCTGCTGGCCCATCAGCGGCACGGCGTACATCCAGAGCTGGGTCTTGACCGGGAAGATCGACAGCATGAGGGTCGGCACGGCCGGCACGATCATCAGCAGCGACAGGTAGGTCTGCGCCTCGCGGAAGCTCTTGGCGAAGGCCGCGGCGAGCGTCTGCAGCGAGGCGAGCAGGACCACCAGCGGCAGCATCGTGAACATGGTCGCGGCGACGAAACGCGGGCCGATCGACAGGCTCATGCCGAGCTTGCCGGTCGGCAGGAACTGGCCGGCGATCGAGAACGCGACGATGCTGAGCAGCAGCGTGGCAAGCGCGAAAACCGAGGTCGCGCCGAGCTTGCCGCGCAGGATGCCATCGCGCGCGACCGGATTGGCGAACAGCGGCTCGAGCGACTGGCGTTCGCGCTCACCGGCGGTCGTGTCGATGGCCAGCGCCATGCCGCCCATGAAGATGCCGAGGATGAAGAAGTACGGCAGCATCGCGAACATCATGCCGCCGCGCGCCTGCGCGGTGGACTGGTCGCGGTTCGCGACCACCAGCGGCCGCGTCATCGTCGGCGACAGGCCACGCGCGACGACGCGCATGACCGCGGTGCGCTGGCCATAGGCATCGAGCATGCCGCGCAGGCGCGCGACCGAACTGTTGGCGTCGCGCTGCGACTGGTCGAAGACGAGCTCGACCTGGGCCGGTTCGCCCTTGCGCCAGGCCTCGGCATAGGTGTCGGGGATGCGCAGCACGAGGTCGACTTCCTGTTCGCGCACGGCGAGTTCGGGATCGGCCGGCGCGTCCTTGATCTCGACGCCCTGCTGCTTCAGCGCCTCGATCAGGTTCGGCGCGTGCTCGGCGCCGATCACCGGCACCGGCAGCGGCTTCTCGGCCTTGCCGAGCTCGCGCGATACCGCGCCGTTGATGATCAGCACGAACATCAGCGGCGCCAGCAGTGGGCCGGTGACGAGCGTGTTGATGACGGTGCGACGGTCGCGCAGGTTCTCGCGGACCTCCTTGAGGAACACGGTCAGCATCGTCTTCATGCGGCGAGTCCTTCAGCGGAACCGATGACCTTCACGAAGGCCTCCTCGAGATTGTCCGAGCCGGCGTGTTCGCGCAGCTCGGCAGGCGTGGCGTCGGCGACGACGCGGCCGTGCGCGATCACGACGATGCGATCGCACAGCGCGCCGACCTCCTGCATGATGTGGCTCGAGAACAGCACGCAGCGGCCCTCGTCGCGCAGGTGGCGCAGGAAGTCGCGCATCGCGCGCGTCGCCATCACGTCGAGGCCGTTGGTCGGTTCGTCGAGGATGCAGTTCCTGGGGTCGTGGATCAGCGCGCGCGCGATCGCGGTCTTGACGCGCTGGCCCTGCGAGAAGCCTTCGGTGCGGCGGTCGATGATCTCGTCCATGCCGAGTGCCGCCACCAGCGCATCGCGACGCGCATCGATGGCGGCCTGCTCCATGCCCTGCAGGCGGCCGAAGTAATCGATGTTCTCGCGCGAGGTCAGGCGCTTGTACAGGCCGCGCGCATCGGGCAGCACGCCGAGGCGACGGCGCACGGCGAGCGGGTCGACCGCGGCGTCGATGCCGTCGACGAGCACCTGGCCGCGATCCGGCTTCATCAGCGTGTAGAGCATGCGCAGCGTGGTCGTCTTGCCGGCGCCGTTCGGCCCGAGCAGGCCGGTGATCTCGCCGTCGCGCGCGCTGAAGCTGACGCCGTCGACCGCCTTCACGGCGCCGAAGGCCTTGTGCAGGTCCCTGAGCTCGATCATGGCGAGGCTCCGTTGAAGTCGAGGAAGTGCGGAACGGGCCCGAGCTGGGCGACGCATTCGGTGTCGAGCGTGGCCGGTTCGAGCTTGTCCATGAAGCTGCCGACGACCTTCGGCAGGCAGCCGCGGCCCATGATCGAATGGCCCTGCCCGCGAGCGACGACGAGCTTCGCGTTGGCGAGCGTCCTGACGATCTGTTCGCCATAGCGCGGCGGCGTGACCGGATCGAGTTGGCCGGACAGCACGAGCACCGGAACATCGCCGCGCGCCGGCTCGTTGAAGTCGGCCGGGCGCGTGCCGCGCGGCCACACCGCGCACTGCGCGCGCACGGCGTCGACGAGCGCGGAACCGAGCACGCTGTCCGCGTTCGCGGCACCTGTCTCGGCGGGCAGGCGGTCGAAATCCTCGCCGCACATCACCGAGAACTGCATGCCATTGCCGATCAGTTCATCGACGCCCTGCAGCATGAGGTCGATCTGGCCCATCATCGGCGCGAAGTTGCCGGCCAGGCCCTGCTTGACCGTCAGCGGGATCAGCGCGGCGGTCTCCGGTGCGTAGGCGTACAGGCGCACGAGGCCGGCGATGCCGTAGCCGTCGAGGCGGCGCTCGTGGCGTTCGAAGGTCACCGGATCGGCGAACGAGACCGTGCGCGGCGTCGCGCGCAGCTCGTCGCGCAGGCGCAGCAGGTCGGCGAACGGATCCGGGTAGGCCTTCGCGCAGGCCGCATCGGCCTGGCAGCCGGCGAACTGCGCCTTCAGGGCCGCGTCGAGATTGCCGGCGAAGTCGGCGGTCAGCGCGAGCTCGTTCGGCACCGGGCTGTCGAGCACGATGCTGCGCACGCCCTCGGGATGGCGCTTGAGGTACTGCTGGGCGACGCGCGTGCCGTACGACACGCCGACGAGGTCGAACTTCGGCGCACCGAGTGCCTGGCGCAGCGCTTCGAGGTCGGCGACCGCTTCGGTCGTCGTGTAGAAGCGCGGGTCGGCCTTGTCCTTCAGGCTGTCGAGGCATTCACGCGCGCGCGCGGTCACGCTCGTCGGGTCGTACTCGGCCGCCTCGTCGACCGGATCGGCGGACTTGCACTCGAGCGGATTCGAGGCACCGGTGCCGCGCTGGTCGAGCAGCAGCACGTGGCGACGCTTGCGCGACGGCTCGAGCGACGCGGCGACCTGCGGCCAGGCGTTGACCGCCGACTGGCCGGGGCCGCCGGCGAGGAAGACGATGAAATCGTCGTCGGCCGCCTCGGTGCTGCGGATCAGGGCGAGCTTGAGTGCGATGCGGCGCGCGTCGGGATTCGCGCGATCCTCCGGCACCTCGAACGGCGCGCAGAATGCGGCGGTCGTCGCCGCCGAGCGCTTCTGCGAGAGTTCGCAGGCGGTGAAATCGAGCGTGCCGAAGCGGAACGCGGTGGCCGCCGCCGGAATGCGGTAGTGGCCGCTCGAGCGCGAGGATTCGCCGGGCGATGCCGGCGCGTCGCGGAAATGGCGGGCCGCGAGCACGCCGGCGACGACGGCCACGGCGAGCGCGATGCGGACGGAGCGTTTCATGGGGGCGTCACCTCGTTGCGCGGTTCTTCGGCGGCATCCTCTCCCTCCTGACGCCACCAGTAGTGATATCGGGCGCGCACCCACAGCTGCGCGCCGATCCAGGACGCCGCCATGACCAGCGCGGCGAGATGCAGGGGCAGCTCGATCCGCCCGTAGAGTCCGATGAAGGTCAATGCGGCGACGATGCCGAACGAGATCGCGAACGCGATCGTCATCGCCTCGAGCTCGATGCGCTGGCGCAGCTCGTCGCGCCGGCGCAGGCGCTTGAGTTCGACCCAGGCCATCCACGCCAGCGCGGGCAACGGCAACATGCCGGCGAGCACGCGCAGCGTCGCCGACCCGGTGCGTTCGCTCAGCACGGCAGCGGCGATCACGCAGGCGAAGTAGGCCAGCGTGGGCATCCAGGTGTCGGCGATGTAACGGCGCAGGATCGGGTTCATGGCAGTTCCAGTTCATGCATCCGGGTTGAACACCTGTTCGATCGCGAGGCCGAACAGGCGCGCGATCGCGAACGCGAGCGGCAGGCTCGGGTCGTACTTGCCGGTCTCGATCGCGTTGACGGTCTGGCGCGACACGCCGAGTTCGTCGCCGAGCTGCGCCTGCGACCAGCCGAGCTTGCCGCGCAGTTCGCGCACACGGTTGTTCATCCGCGGTCGTAACGCCGCGCGATCAGGCAGCGCAGGCCGCCGAACAGGCCAGCCAGCGCCGGGAACACCCACAGCAGCACCGTGCCGTCGAGCGCGATCACCTTGGCGGCGACGAGGAAGCCCGCGCTCATGCTGACGAAGCTGACGATGAGCGCGGAGATCGCGAGCGCCTCGAGGTGCAGGCGGCGCTGGAACTCGTCGCTGTCGCGCACGTGGCGCAGCATTGCGCGCAAGGCCAGCCCGAACGGCAGCAGCGGCGCCGCGCAGATCAGTGTGCGCAGGCCCGTGCTGTCGGTCGTGCGCACGAGCGGCCACACGGTCAGCATGACGATGACGTAGGCCCCCATCGAAACGAGCAGCTCGCGTCGGTAGCGGCGTTCGATCGCGTACATGTCGATTCCACCTGTAAAGCGTGCTTGACATCGAGAGTACGGCGTCGCCGCGAGCGTGTCAAGCGTACTTGACACGCTCGCGCGGCGAACGTGCCGTGCTCGACACGCGCAGCGGAGAGAATGAAGAGCGGGAGCAGGACAGCACCTGCCGTTCCTTCGCGCCGCGCAGCGGGAAGAAGGAACATCAAGGGCTCGACGACGCCTGCCTTCCCTTCCTCCCGCGGAGCGGGGAGAAGAGCCTGCCCCGGACTCGATCCGGGGTGGCGCGGCAGCGCCGGATGAGGAGCCGGACGTCGCGAAGGAGTGCACCGCATCGGATCGCAAGCGCCCCTCATCCGCCCTCCGGGCACCTTCTCCCCGTCGCCACGGGGAGAAGGAACATCAAGAGCTCGGCGGCGCCTGCATTCCCTTCGCCCCGCGGAGCGGGGAGAAGGAACATCAAGAGCTCGGCGGGCTGCCTTCTCTCTCACCGTCGCCACGGGCAGAAGGAACATCAAGATCTTGACGGCGCCAGTATTCCCTTCTCCCCGCGGAGCGGCGAGAAGAGCCTGCCCCGGACTCGATCCGGGGTGGCGCGGCAGCGCCGGATGAGGGGCCGGACGTCGCGAAGGAGTGCACCGCATCGGATCGCAAGCGCCCCTCATCCGCCCTCCGGGCACCTTCTCCCCGTCGCCACGGGGAGAAGGAACATCAAGAGCTCGGCGGGCTGCCTTCTCTCTCACCGTCGCCACGGAGAGAAGGAACATCAAGGGCTCGACGACACCTGCCTGTCCTTCGCCCCGCGCAGCAGGGAGAAGGGACAGCGAAGCGCTGCCTTCCCTTCTCCGCGTTGGCGTAGGGAGAAAGAACATCACGACCAATCGACGGACCCGTGAGCGGCTGCGCTACGAATCGTGGCGTGGCGGCGAAGCGAGGCGCGCTTCGAGCGCGTCGAGGCGTTCGTCCAGCAGTTGGCGCGACAGCGCATCCGGCACGCGGTCGCGCAGCGCGCGCGCCGTGGCGATGGCCGCGCGCGACGCCTCGGCGTCCGCGCGCATCGCGGCGAGTTCGGCGTCGAGCCAGGTGCGTGCGGTCGCGAGGTCGAACAGGCCGCCCTCGCAGAGCGGGCGCCAGGCGGCGAGCAGGTCGGCATCGCGTTCGATGCACGCGGCGAACGCAGCCATGCCGATCGCGATGTGTGGACGCAACGCTTCCGGCACGTGCGCATGGCCTGCGGCGAGCGCACGCGCCGCCGCGCGGGCGAGCGCCGCGTCCTGCGCATCGATCGCATGAGTCAGGACCTGCGAGGCCGCGTTGGTATCGAGCATCGTCGGCGCGCGGCCACTGTGCACGGATAGCGGTGGCAACGACGACGCCGGCCAGTCGCGCGGGCGCACGCCGGCCATGGTCAGTCCGAGTGTTTCACGCACGCGGCGCGCGGTCTCGGCTTCGGGCGAGCGACGCATCAGGTCGACGAGGTTGCGCCCGTCGCTGCGCCAGCCGGCGGTCGAGAACGGTACGAGATTGACCAGTCCGACGAAAGCCGCGCCGATCGCGGTGCCGGCGAGGAAGGCGCCCGCAAGCGGCGCGTGCGTGGTCAACGGCAACAGGCCGAGGGCGAGCGCGAGCGTCACGAAATTCGCGAACGGTCCGCCGGCCAGGTATGCGACCTGGTCGAGGCGCGACTGCCCGCGCGCGCCACGCGGAAGCAGGATCGCGAAGCCGGAAATGCCGCGCACGCGCGGCGCGCGAAGCAACCGCCAGCGGTCCAGACTGCGCTCCCAGCGCCACGGCCCGACCCCGAAGGCGAGCGGCTGCATCCCGCGCGCGAGTCCGGCCAGCGCGTGACCGGTCTCGTGCACGAGCACGTGCGGCCAGGCCATCAGCGCGGTGAACAGCACGACCCAGCCCGGCTGCATCGAAGGCACATCGGCGAGCCACAGGCCGAGCCAGCCACCGCCGAAGCCGTGCCGGACCATGGCCAGCAGTGATCCGATCACGGCCCCGCCGAAGCCGCACAACACGAGGAACGCGAGCACCTGCACGGTAGAGGTGCGCTTTGCCGGAACCGCGTCGCGCGGCGCATACGGCAACAGCGCATCGCGCAGCGGCGTGTTCACCGGCTGCTGACGTACTTCTCGCGACGGATGTGCGGCACCGGCAGGCCGGTGTCCTTGAGCAGGGCGAACGCCTGGTCGACCATGTCCGGATTGCCGCACAGGTAGGCGATGTCGCCGACGGCATCGGGCGCGAGCGCCTCGAGCGCGACCTGCACGCGACCGTTGCGGTCGTTGCCGCGCGGCGCGGCGCGTGGGGTGCGGCTGAAGCACGGATGGAACGAGAAGCCCGGCGTGGCCGCGGCGAAGGCCTCGAACTCGTCGCCGTAGAGCAGTTCGATCTCGCTGCGTGCGCCGTAGACGAGGGCGAACGAACAGCCGCGCTCGCGCGTCAGCCGCGCGATCTGCGGCAGCATGGCGCGGTATGGCGTGACGCCGGTGCCGGTCGCGACGAGCAGGTAGCGCGCATTGCGATCGGCGTCCATCAGCACGAAACGACCGAATGGACCGCTCGCATTGACGACGCCACCGATCGGAAGCCCGCCGAGCAGCGCCGTCGCGGCGCCGCCCTCGACATACGACACGGCGATCTCGAGGCGCCCGATCGGCGTGGCATCACCCTCGCCGACCGTACCGACCGAGTAGCTGCGCTTGGTCGGCTTGCCGTCGTCGTAGTGGAAGTGGATCTGGATGAACTGGCCCGGGATGAAGGCGAACGGCTGGCCGTCGGCACGCTCGAAGGCGAGATGGCGGACGGTCGGGGCGAGCATGCGCGCGTCGACGAGGCGGAGCGGGAACTGTTCGGGCACGAGGGCGGCAGGTCGTGAAAGCGGCCGGTTATACTAGCAGGGCCCTGCATTCCCTCCCGCGGTATCCCTGCCGATGAGCACTGTCCCCGCGCTCGACATCGTCGAGCTGCGCAAGCGTTACGACAACGGCGTCGAGGCGCTGAAAGGTGTTTCGCTGCGCGTGGAACCCGGTGATTTCTTCGCCCTGCTCGGCCCGAACGGCGCCGGCAAGTCGACCCTGATCGGCATCGTCAGCTCGCTGGTCAACGCGAGCTCGGGCAGCGTGCGCGTGTTCGGCACCGACCTGTTCGCCGAACGCAGCGCGGCGATGCGCATGCTCGGCCTCGTGCCGCAGGAGATCAACTTCAACCTGTTCGAAAAGCCCTTCGACATCCTCGTCAACTACGCCGGCTTCTACGGCGTGCCGCGCGCCGAGGCGATGCAGCGCGCCGAGGAAGAGCTCAAGCGCGCCCAGCTGTGGGACAAAGCGCGCGTGATGTCGCGCACGCTCTCGGGCGGCATGAAGCGGCGCCTGATGATCGCCCGCGCGATGATGACGCGACCGCGCCTCTTGATCCTCGACGAGCCGACTGCCGGCGTCGACATCGAGATCCGCCGCGGCATGTGGCGCACGCTGCGCGAGGCGAACGCGGCCGGCACGACGGTGATCCTGACCACGCACTACCTCGAGGAAGCCGAGAGCCTGTGCCGCCACCTCGCCATCATCGACCACGGACTCATCATCGAGCACGGGCCGATGAAGGCGCTGCTCGCCAAGCTCGACGTGGAGGGTTTCCTGCTCGACATCGACGGCAGCCTGCCGGCGACGCTACCGACGATCGAGGGCGTGACGTTCGTGGCCGAGGACGCGCACACGCTCGATCTCGAGATGCCGCGCGCGATGGACCTCAACCGCGTGTTCGCTGCGCTCGACGCTGCCGGCATCCGCGTGCGCTCGATGCGCACGAAGACCAACCGCCTCGAGGAGCTGTTCGTGCGCCTGACCGCGCCGGCGCCCGATGCCATGGAGGCCGCGGCATGAGCGCGCGACCGAACCTCGTCGCCCTGCTGACCATCGCGCGCCGCGAAGTCGTGCGCATCCTGCGCATCTGGGGCCAGACCCTGGTGCCGCCGGCGATCACGATGACGCTCTACTTCCTGATCTTCGGCAGCCTGATCGGCCGCCGCATCGGCGACATGGGCGGTTACGACTACATGGACTTCATCGTGCCGGGCCTGGTCATGATGTCGATCATCCAGAACAGCTACGGCAACATCTCCTCGAGTTTCTTCGGCGCCAAGTTCGGCCGCCACGTCGAGGAGCTGCTGGTCAGCCCGATGCCGAGCTGGGTCATCCTCGGCGGCTACGTGGCCGGCGCGGTCCTGCGCGGGCTCATGGTCGGCGTGATCGTGCTCGTCATCGCGATGTGCTTCACGCGCGTGCGCGTGCCGCACCCGCTCGTGATGCTCTCGACCGTCCTGCTCGGCGCGACGATCTTCTCGCTGGCGGGCTTCGTCAATGCGGTCTATGCGAAGAAGTTCGACGACGTCGCGATCGTGCCGACCTTCATCCTGACCCCGCTGACCTACCTCGGCGGCGTGTTCTACTCGGTGACCCTGCTGCCGGGCTGGGCGCAGGCGGCGACGCATGCGAACCCGATCTTCTACATGGTCAACGCGTTCCGCTACGGCCTGCTCGGCACGACCGACGTGCCGCTCGGCGTCGCCTACGCGCTCATGCTCGGTTTCGTGGTCGGCCTCGGCGCGCTCGCGTTGTGGTTGCTCGAGCGCGGCGTCGGCTTGCGCAGCTGAGAGGGCCGCTGCGGCCATGCTGCGGGAGCGCACCCCCGATCGGCTCCGGTCCTGTCGACGCGTCTGAAGAGCCGTCGCGCACGGGGTGCGCTCTGCGGTTGCAACGCATGAAGCGTCAGCCACGGTCTTCCCGATCCCGCTCGCGTCTGCGTCCTGCGCTGCGGGCATTGAACGCCATGACCAGGTAGGCGAGCACCAGGATCGGCGCGAGCAGCACGGACCAGAATGCGATGTTCACGACGACCAGATAGGCCAGGTCGTTCGGCGAGCGATCCTCGGGCCGGATGCCGGCCATGATGTTGAACACGACATGCTCGAGATTGAGCATCGCCAGCGCGACCACGATCAGCGTGATCGGCAACAGGGTCGCGACGAGGATCGCGTGCGCGCGCAAGCCGGCCATGCGAGCCAGGAACCAGGCCAGCAGCGCGACGCGCCAGAGCGCGACGATGCCGAGGAAGACGGCATTCGTCGCTTGCGCCGTCGCGAGCGTCATGAAGCGCTCGACCGGGATCGCATAGAGCAGGGCCGGCGGCGCGGTCAGGGTGACGAAGACGAGTACGTTGCGGTAGCTCCAGCGCGCCGGACGCAGCGGCATCAGCAGCAGCCACAGGATCGCGGCCAGCACGACGACGTAGGCCAGCGAGCCGAGACCGAGGTGCTGCCACCAGGCCGCACGCGGACTGTCCCAGTAACGTCCGATGCCGGCGAGCCAGGTACAGGCGAGGCCGAACGCGAGATAGCCAGGCCAGTGCGTCGCGATCGCCGGCGACGGCCGGCGGAACGTCAGCACGCGCAGGGCATCGGCGACGATCGGGCGCAGTCCTGATCCGCTGCGGTTCACGGCACCGGCACCGGCGCCCGGCAATCCGACAAGGCGTTGTCGGCGTCGCACGGCACCAAGCCTTCGAGTCGCTGCAACTCCGAAACGACGGGACCTCGGCACACGAATTCGGCTTCTCGTCCATCCGCCGCGCTGACGCGCACGCCACGCCGGTGAGCGGGCTTCTCGTCGCCATCGTAGTAGTCGAAGACCGTGTAGGTGACGCCGTCGTTGTCGAACGACGCCTCGCTGCGATCGACCTGGTAGCGGAAGTAGTGCGCGTGGCGGAAGCGTTGCAGCGAGCCGCGCGGTTCGGACGGAAACGCGAGCTCGAGGTGGTCGGGCCGGCCGAAGCGGTAGGCCAGCGCGGCATCTCCGGCGGGGAATGACTGCGATGCGCACAGGGCGACCTGCTTCGCGGTCGTGCCGATCCGGCAGGAGAACACGACGTGCTCGTCGCCATGGCACAGGCCGTCGGCTGCGCCGGCGGCAGACGCCACGATCAGCATCGTGCCGGCCGCGAGGCCGCGCCCGAGACATGCCGCGATCCGGTGCGTCGGCGCCGGCGTCCGCGCTCGCGTGATGCCACTCATGCTTTCGGTTCGGCGCATGCGCTCCTTCCACTTCAGTCGATTGCGAAGAATGCCTTTGCGGTCGCCGTCGTCGCGGCGGCGGTGACCTCGACCGGTTCGCCGCGGTCGCGCGCGAGTTCCTCGATGATGTGGCGCAGGTACATCGGTTCGTTGCGCCGGTGCGAAGGCATCGGCCGCACGCTGCGCGGCAGCAGGTACGGCGCGTCGGTCTCGATCATCAGGCGATCGGCGGGAATCCCGCGCACGAGCTCGCGCAGGTGGGTACCGCGGCGTTCGTCGCAGAGCCAGCCGGTGATGCCGATGTACCAGCCGGCGTCGAGGTAATCGTGCAGCTCCTCGCGGGTGCCTGTGAAGCAATGCACGACGGCCTTGCCGAGGCGGCCGTCGAAGCGGCGCATCGTCGCCATGAAGTCGGCGTGAGCATCGCGCTGGTGCAGGAACAGCGGCTTGCCGCAGTCGGCGGCGATCGCGAGCTGGCGTTCGAAGGCCTCGACCTGCGCGGCCGGCGGAGAGTAATTGCGGTGGTAGTCGAGCCCGGTCTCTCCGACCGCGCGTACGAGCGGATCGGCGGCGAGTTCGCGCAGCAGCGAGTCGGTGGCGTCGTCGTAGTCGATCGCGTGATGCGGCCGGACCTTTACGCCGAAGCCATGAAGGAGATGGGAGTCAAGATCACGGCCCAGGACATGCAGCCCGCCAAACTCATGGACGGCGTCTTCGATCCCAAGGATCC
>JAFLDX010000053.1 GCA_017302215.1 Lysobacterales bacterium | reverse complement strand
GGCGCCGGCCGTCGCCGGTGCAGCGGGTGCCGCCCCATCGCCGGCACGCGACAGGAACCACCATGCGGCGATCGCGCCGACCACCACCAGGGCGAGGACGATGAGCAGCACGGGCGAGACCGCGCCGCGCTGGAAGGGCTGGGATGGGATCCTCGACATCATGGCCTCTCACTCGCTGGTTGGCAGAGGGACATGCGCCGCGACGACCAGGGACCGCGGAATGCCGCGGCGGTGCAGCCAGCAGGGTGGCCAGAAGGAAGGCGGCAGGTCGCGCGCACCGCAATCCGACGCCCTGCGGATTCCGACGCCCCACCCACCGGACAGTTCCCTGTCGAATGACCGGCCCCCACGACCGCCCCATGTCATCCTGCGCACGAGTGCCCGAACGATAACGCATTACTCCACGCGCTGTCACACCGCCGGACTCGACCCACGGCGCCAGCCATGCGCGCTTCATGTTGCCCGTGCGAGCATGGTATGGCGCATCCTGCGCCACTCCACACGAGGATCCCGCCATGAGCAATGCACGCGAAACCCATTCGTCCGTCGAGGATGCGGCACACACGGTCGCCGGCAAGATCGGTGACGGCATCGACGAGGCGACGCGCACGGCCAGCCGTTTCGGCGAACGCCTGCGTGCGAACGGCGCCGTGCTGCAGGAGGAGCTCGGCGACGCCGGCGAGCGCCTCGCCGAGGGCGCGAAGCGCATCGGCGATATCGCCGCCGAGCAGATCCGCGCGCATCCGCTCGCCGCTTTCGGCATCGCCTTCGCCGTCGGCGTCCTCACCACGCGCATGCTGCGCCGCTGAGCGGCTCGATGCCGCAGGCGTCCGATAACGGGGAATCGGGCCAGCAGGAACGAGGTCCCGAGCGCGGCCTAGGCGCGGCCCTCGAGGCCGCACGCGAGGCGCTGGCCGGCGCGCTCGCCGTTGCCGAAGCCTCACTCGCGCTGCTGCGCGCGGAGCTGAAGCTCGCGCGCAGCAGCGCACTGAACCTGGTCTGGCTCGGCTTCGGGCTCGTCTTCCTCGGTGTCGGCGCCTGGCTCGCGACGAGCGCCGCGATCGCTGCCGGCCTCTGGCAGCTGACCGGCAACGCCTTCGTCGGCATCGGTCTCGTCGCACTCGCCAACATCATCGGCATCGTCGTCGTGCTCGCGATGATGCGACGTTGCTGGAACGACCTCAGCCTGCCGCGCACGCGCGAGTTGATCAGTGGACTGCAGTCGCCACCCGCCGAGCAACCGCTCGAAGTGCGCAAGGAGGAAAGGACATGAACTGGGGGGCGAACCGCCGGGCCGTGGACCTCGCTGCCTCGCGCCTCGAACGCGTGCGCCGAGTACACGGCGTCAAGACCCGATGGCTGCGTGATGCCCTGCACGAACATCGCGGGCTGTTCGCCATCGCGGGCGGATTCGGCGCCGGCCTGCTGCTCGGTCGACTGCCCGCGCGGTCGTGGCTGCGGTCCGCCCTCTCCGCCATCGGCACAGCCGTCGCGATCGCCCGCACTCCGATCGGACCGGTCGCGATCGGTGCGTTCATGGCGCGCAGGGCCGCGTCCAGCGAAGGTGGCGAGGCGGCGCCACCGCGCTGATCACCGCGTGCGGAGTCAGGGCTCGAATCCGTTCGCGAACAGGATGTCGCTGTCGGGCAGTTCGACGAGATTGGCGGAACGCGGCGGCAGGTCGGCGAGCGTGATCGACGAGCCATCGATGCCACCGCCGCCGAATGCGCCGAGGTTGCTGCTCGCGGTGAAGCGAAAGCCGCGCCACGTTCCGTGGAACGCACGCCCGAGCGTGACGTTCGCGGTGGTCGCGGTGGTCGCCTTGTTGATCAGCAGGAGCATGACGCGCTGCCCGGGCAGGTGCACCGCATAGGCACCGAGCGCGTCGGCATCGGCACTCGTGGCGCGCACGCTGAAACCCTCGACGCGCCGACCCTGGCCGTCGTAATCGAGGTAGAGGCGAAACGCGCGCTCGACCAGCGAGTCCGCCTCCGGCGCGACCCAGCGTGCCGCCGCATCGACCCCTTCGCGCGCGAAGATCGACAACAGTTCGGCCTGTGCGATCGCGCTGCTCGCGCCGTTGTCGGCGCCCCAGTTGTACTCGGTGATCGCGAGCTTCGTGCCGGGACAGGCTTCGTCGATCCAGGCACGCGCGCGTCGCAGGAGTTGCGGGCGCGCATAGAACCAGGGTGCGCTGTTGCCGAGATCGGAAATCCACGATTCCGAACTCCAGGAGGGATCGTGCAACTCCTTCAGCGAGCGCAGGCGGCGCGCGGCGATCTCGGTCGTCTCGCTGCCGGCCGGGGGGTCGTTGAAGTCGACCACGCCGGAGCCTTGCGGGTAGTAGTGCAGGTCGAGGTAGTCGACGAGGCGCACGCCGGTCAGCTGCGCGTGCGCGCAGACTTTCTGCAGGTACCACTTCACGAACGGCGTGCCGCCGTGCGCGGCGCGATCGGCCCCGTCGACGCAATTGTCGGCGGCCGAACCGAACAGGTCGCAATAGCCCCAGGTCACCGGTCCGAACAGGCGCGCGGAAGGATCCTGCTGCTTGACCGCGCCGGCGTAGTCGACCGTGCGCTGCCAGATCTCGTCGTAGGTCGGCGCTTGCGGATGCACGTCGCGATGCGTCGAGTTCCACAACATCACTTCGTTGTCGAGCGCGTAGTCGCGCACGCCGCCGGCCGCGGCATTGCCGAAGCGCTGCTGCAGGTGCGCGACCCAGTCGCGCGCGAAGGACGGCGGCGCGGCCAGCGAGGTGTCTGCAGGATCGTTGCCGACGATGAGGCCGGCGCTGCTGCAATGGCCGGTCGTGTTGGCGGACGGCGAACAGCGACCATTGCCCGCGTCGGCCATGCACCATGCGGGCGGATTCGCGCCGAAGTAGCTGCACTCGGTCTGCAATTGCGGACCGTAGTGCTGGACCGAGTACGACCAGCGCTTCTGCTGCACCGGCAGCGGCGTCCAGCCGATCGTCGACAGCGTGAGCAGTGGACGCGAGCCGGCTGCGAGCGTGGTCGCCAGCAGTGCCTCGACGGCGGAGCCGCCCGGCGTGCCGTTGCCATCGACGATGTTCATGAAGAACCAGTCGCCGGCCGTATTGTGGATGTCGGCCTGCCAGTTGTAGCGCGTGGTCGAGTTGCCACCCCAGCGCACGAACGGATAGCGGATGCGCGCGAGGTCGGGCGATCCACTGACGCCGTAGATCGCGGGATCGATCGCGCGGCGGTCGGCGGACAGATCGATGCCGACCGCGACCGTCGCCGCGTCCGCGCGTGCGCCGGCAACCAGGCCGAACAGGATGGCAAGCATCGATCGATGGAAATGCATGGCGGTACCCGCGAGCCGGAAGTCCCGTGCACGCTAGCGCCATGCGCGCGCGGCGAACCGCAAGCGGATCACACATCAGGGGAGTTCGCGCGTCGTCGCGCCGGTGCCGCGGAGGTCGGCTTCCGCGCGGTCTTGCCGGGACCGCGCCTGGATCTTCGGTTTCCGAAATCTCTCCCTGCGCTGGGCATATCCGCAGGGAGAGCAGTCCGGTTGCTGGATCCAGTGAAGCTTCTTGTGGTGCTTGTGTCGCTGGTTGGATCGTCTTGTCCGTCAGGCCGGAACCACGAGGCACCGCGCCGACGGATGAAGCAACCGGTCGCGCGAGGCGACCGGTCGATGGAACTTACTTCTTCTTGGCAGCCTTCTTCGCAGCCTTCTTCGCAGCCGGCTTCTTCGCAGCCGACTTCTTCGACGCCGTGGCGGTCTTGGCCTTGGCGGTCTTCTTCACAGCCTTCTTCGCAGCCTTCTTGGCGGCGGGCTTCTTCGCAGCTTTCTTCGCAGGTGCTTTCTTGGTAGCCATATCGCGTCTTAACTCCTCGTCAGTTGGCAGTGGTTGCCCAGTAAAAGCGTGAAGGAATGCTTCGCACAGCAGATTGCTGTTGGTGGCGTGGCGCAGGTTGGCAACCTGGCGCCTTGTACGTTCGTCGGACAGAAGCCGAAGGATGTGCAACGGAATCGATACCGTGATCTTTCTTACCGACCCCGACTTCAGGCCATGCTCGATGTACGGCTCGACGAATCTGGGTGCAGCCATGATTCCTTTGAATCCGAGTGTCGCCGTCGCGGAAATTATTCCTGTCACGCGCACGTGTCAACAAATTTCTGATAGGAAACAAGCGGTTCGAAAACCCCTTCGAACGCCCTCCGATCGACCTGCAAAACCCGTTCGTGCAGGTCGATCCGCAGCCATGTATTTACGTCCAGACGTCTGGATGTCCATATTTGCAAGCTCATCGATTCGATGGAAAATGGCTTGAAAAGAGGCCTTTTCTGCGAGCCTTCCGAATCATCACCGCTCGATCGAGGCGTTCATCGATGCGCGAGCCACTGCTCGTGCGCATCGGGCCCGGGCCTGCCGACGCCCTTCAGGGACCTCAACCGCAGCCAAACGCCGGCAAGAAAAATTTTCATCCGGAGGACCGGATGACGACCCGTTCGGCTCGTTGGAGAGGCTCGAGCGCCCGCTCGACGCGACCGCGGCATGACCGGCGAAGCGATGCCGACGCACCACGATGGCAGGTGCCGGACATCGCGCGCCTGAGCGCGCTTCGAGAGGATGCGCAGATCGATCCGCTCGACCCGACGCCGTTGCGTCGCATCGCGCTCGTGACATCGGCATCGATGCACTCGCGCGTGCATCGCGCGCACGCGTCGGGGAACGCGGAAAAGAAAACGGGCCGGAGATTCCGGCCCGTCGGATGCACCCCGCGCGCGGCGCGCAGGCGTCAGTCTTCCTCGTTCTCGATCAGCTCGGCGTACGCGTCCGGGTCGAGCAGTTCCTCGAGTTCCTCGCGGTTGTCGAGCTTGACCACGAAGATCCAGCCGTCGCCGTAGGCGTCTTCGTTGATCGTTTCGGGCTTGTCCGGCAGCGACTCGTTCACGGCCACGATCGTGCCGGTGACCGGCGAGTAGACGTCGGACGCGGCCTTGACCGACTCGACGACGGCGGCGGCGTTGCCGGCCTGCACGGTGTCGCCGACGTTCGGCAACTCGACGTAGACGAGATCGCCGAGCAGGCCCTGGGCGTGGTCGGAGATGCCGACCGTGACCGTGCCGTTGTCCTCGACGCGGGCCCACTCGTGGGACTTCAGGAACAGCAGATCACCTGGGATTTCTTTCATGAGCGGAGCCCTGCGTGAGTTGGCGTCGGTCGGGACGTGCGGACGGATTCTAGCAGCCCGCCATGCGGACGGTGACGGAGCGGCGGGTCCGGATCAGGAGCCGATTCCGGGGGCTGCCTGACCGTCGCGGACGAACGGATACTTCACGATGCGCACCGGCACCTCGCGACCGCGGATGTCGACACGCACGTCGCCGGCGGCGCCGGCCGGCACGCGCGCGAACGCGATCGACTTGCCGAGCGTCGGCGAGAACGTGCCCGACAGGATCTCGCCGTCGCCGTTCGGCGTGGCCACGCGCTGCCCGTGACGCAGGACGCCCTTCTCGTCCATGACGAGGCCGACCAGCTCGCGCGGCACGCCCTCCTTCTTCTGTGCCTCGAGTGCGCGACGGCCGATGAAGTCGCGATCGGCATCGAGCGCGACCGTCCACGCGAGGCCGGCCTCCCACGGCGTGGTCGTCTCGTCCATGTCCTGGCCGTAAAGGTTCATGCCGGCCTCGAGCCGCAGCGTGTCGCGCGCACCGAGCCCCGATGGGGCGACACCGGCAGCGGCCAGGCGGTTCCACAAAGCGACCGCCTCGCCTTCCGGCACGACGATCTCGAAACCGTCCTCGCCGGTGTAGCCGGTGCGCGCGATGAACAGCCCGTCGCCTTCGCAGGCGACGAACTTGCCGAGCGCGAGGGCCTTCGCGGCCGTCGCCGGCGTCAGCACGGAAGCCACCTTCGCGCGCGCCTGCGGACCCTGCACGGCGATCATCGAAAGTTCCGGGCGCTCGCGCACGACGACGTCGAAGGCCCTGGCCTGGCGTTCGATCCAGGCCAGGTCCTTGGCACGCGTCGCGGCATTGACGACGAGACGGAAGAACGACTCGTCGAGGTAGTAGACGATGAGGTCGTCGATGACGCCGCCATCGGCGTCGAGCATGCACGAGTACAGCGCCTTGCCCGGCGTCTTGAGCTTGTCGACGCTGTTCGCGAGCAGGTGGCGCAGGAACGCGCGCGTGCGCGTGCCGGTGAGGTCGATGACGGTCATGTGCGAGACGTCGAACATGCCGGCGTCGCGACGCACGCGATGATGCTCGTCGATCTGCGATCCGTAGTTGATCGGCATGTCCCAGCCGCCGAAGTCGACCATCTTCGCGCCGGCCGCGCGATGGGTTTCGTTGAGGATCGTCCTGCTCGTCATCGCCAAGCCCCGTTGAAAGAGGGGCGGATTATCGGCGCCTGCGTCCATCAATCCAAGCAAGCGCGGCCGCGCCGGTCGTCAGGCGACCGGCGTGACCCTCAGCGTGGCGCCGTGCACGGCGACGACTTCGACCGCGTCGCCGACACCGACATCGGGCCCTTCGGCCAGCCACACGCTGTCGCCGACGCGCACCTTGCCGCGGCCGTTGACGAAGGCCTCGGCGACGAGCAGACGCCGACCGAGCATGCGCTCGCCCTTGCGGTTGAGCAGCGGCTCGTCGTCGCGCAGCTCGGCCAGCGGGCGGATGAATTTCCAGTAGACGAGGCAGGTGGCGATCGCGAGCACGCCGAAGGCGGCGGCCTGGGCGATGAACGGCAGGCCCGGCACGACCAGCATGACGAGGCCCATCACGGCCGCCGCAACGCCGATCCAGAGCAGGAAGTAGCCCGGCGCGAGCAGTTCGGCGGCGATCAGCACGAGGGCGAGGATCCACCAGCCATAACTCGAAAGCAGGTTGCCCATGACGTTCTCCATGAGGAAGCTCAGCGCAGCACGGGCGGCACGCGACCCGGCGGCGGCGGCGGCGCGGAGGTGCCCGACTTCTCGAACGAGGCCTTCGCGATCTCGGCGATGCCGGCCAGCGAACCGAGGATGCCGGTCGCCTCGAACGGCATCAGCAGGGTCTTCTGGTTCGGCGAATCGGCCATCGCCTTGAGCGCCTCGACGTACTTGTTGGCGACGAAATAGTTGATCGCGTTGATGTCGCCGCCGGCGATCGCGTCCGAGACCATCGTCGTCGCCTTCGCCTCCGCCTCGGCGAGGCGCTCGCGCGCCTCGGCTTCGCGGTAGGCGGCCTCCTTCTTGCCTTCGGCCTCGAGGATCGCCGCCTGCTTCTCGCCGTCGGCCTTGAGGATCGCCGCCTGGCGGAACCCTTCGGCCTCGAGCACGTTCGCGCGCTTCTCGCGTTCGGCCTTCATCTGTCGCGCCATCGAATCGACGAGGTCGCGCGGCGGCGAGATGTCCTTGATCTCGATGCGCGTGACCTTGACGCCCCACGGATGGGTCGCCTCGTCGACGACGGTGAGCAGCTTGGCGTTGATCTCGTCGCGCTTGCTCAGGCTTTCGTCGAGATCCATCGACCCGAGCACGGTGCGGATGTTGGTCATGATCAGGGCCAGCGCGGCCTGCTCGAGGTTGGCGACCTCGTAGGCGGCCTTGGCCGCATCGAGCACCTGGTAGAAGACGACGCCGTCGACGCGCACGACCGCGTTGTCCTTGGTGATGACTTCCTGCGACGGCACGTCGAGGACCTGCTCCATCATGTTCATCTTGTGGCCGACGCTCTGGATGATCGGCACGAGCAGGTGGAACCCCGGCGTCAGCGTGTGCGTGTACTTGCCCCAGCGCTGCACGGTCCACTCGTAACCCTGCGGCACGATGCGCACGAGCTTGGACAGGGCGAGGAAGACCAGTCCGAAGAGGATGAGGCCGACGATCAGTTCCACGTGACGCTCCAGATGGTCCGGGCTTTCCACGATAGCAAGGAGGACCCCGCCGAAGTAGTGCCGGGGCATCGGGTGCGCTGGAACGCGCTCATCGCGGCGGCTGCGGCAGCACGATCGTGACGACGAGGCCGCCGCCTTCACGATTGGCCAGGGCGATGCGTCCGCCATGCGCCTCGCTGATCTCGCGTGCGAGGGCGAGCCCGAGACCGCTTCCGCTGCGCTTGGTCGAATAGAACGGCAGCAGGGCGTGCGCGAGCACGGTCTCGCTCATGCCGGGCCCGCGATCGCGCACTTCGAGGCGCAGCTCCGGACCACGCAACTCGACGCCGAGCTCCACCGCGGCGGGCGGGCCGCCGGCCTCGTGTGCGTTCTTGATCAGGTTGATCAGCATCTGCTCGACCTGGGCACGGTCGAATCGTCCGGGTTCACCCGGCAGCAACCCGTGGATGCCGAACGTCGAGTGGCGGGCCAGCGCATCGACGAACGGCTGCCACTCGACGCGGGCCGGCTGCGGCAACGGCAGTCGCGCGAAGCCGGCATAGCCCTGGATGAAATCGCCGAGATGGCGTGCGCGCTCCTCGATCGTGTCGAACACGATGCCGAGGCGCGCGATGTCGCCGCGCTGGGCCAGCTCGCGTCCCGAATGCGACAGCGAGCGGATCGGCGCCAGCGAGTTGTTGAGTTCGTGGCTGACCACGCGGATCACCTTCTTCCATGTCGCCACTTCCTGGCGCGACAGCTCTCGCGTCATGCGCCGCAGCAGGACCATGCGGTGCGGCCTTCCCTGCAGCTTGAAGCCGCGCTGCGAGAGGTGGAACGTCTCGTCCTCGTGGCCGAGCGCCACGCCAAACAGCACGTCGCCGCCGGCCGCGAGGGCGCGCGCGAACTCGTCCGGCGCCTCGTCGACAATGGACTGGAAGCGCTCGCCGTTCATCGCGCGACCGCCGTTGAGGAGCGCACGCGCGGCGAGGTTGGCGTAGACCACGTGGCCGCCCGGCTCGACCAGGACCAGTGCGTCGGGCGTGTTCTGCACGACCGTGTCGAGCAGCAGCTCGCGCTGGAACAGGTTCTGGCGCTGCTCGCGCAGCACGCGTCCGAGTTCGTTGTGCGCCTCGACGAGGTCGCCGAGTTCGTCGCGGCGCCGGTTCGAGATCGAGAAGCTGAAGTCGCCGTCGCGGAACGCGGTGACGCTGCCGCTTAGCGTGCGGATCAGCTGCGCGACCGGCTGCGCGATGCGGCGTGCGAGCAGCACGGCCGGCAACAGCAGCAGGGCGAACGTTGCCACCACGGCGAATCCGGCGTCGTCGAGCCAGGCCTGCATCGCCAGGCCGGTGGCTGTCGCCGCCACCACGCACAGCACGAGGATCGCCGTGAGCTTGCCTTCGAGTGAGAACGCGCGCATGGCGGCCCGTCGCGATTGATCGGTGGATTCTGCCTCAATGCATGCCGACGCGGCGCCGCCGCGCGCGTGGGCAACGCGGTGCGTCAAACCTGTTGCGCGCCGATGCCCATCTTGTCCATGCGCCGGTACAGGGCCTGGCGCGACAGGCCGAGGTCGGCCGCGGCCTGGCTGATGACGCCACGGGCGCGCTGGATCGCGGCCTCGATCGCCGCGCGATCCGGCTCGGCGTCGACCGAGAGGCGGGCGCCGGCCGGGCGTACCGTGGCGAGACCGAGGTCGCGCGCGGTGACCACGCCATTGCTGCACAACAGGCTCGCGCGCTCGATCGCATTCTTGAGCTCGCGCACGTTGCCCGGCCAGGCGTGCGCGACCAGCGCCGCGCGCGCGGTGGCATCGAGCGTCGCCCGGCCCTGCAGGAAATATTCGGCCAGTGGCAACACGTCGTCGCTGCGCTCGCCCAGCGGTGGCAGGCGCAGCTCGATGACGTCGAGCCGGTAGTAGAGGTCCTCGCGGAAGCGACCCTCGCGGATCGCCGCGGCGAGGTCGGCATTCGTCGCGCTGATCACGCGCACGTCGGCGCGGCGCGTGCGGCTCGAACCGAGGCGCTCGAACTGTCCGGTCTCGAGCACGCGCAGCAGCTTCATCTGGCCCGCCAGCGGCAGGTTGCCGATCTCGTCGAGGAACAGGGTACCGCCGTCGGCGACCTCGAAGCGTCCCTCGCGCGCACGGTTCGGCGCACCGGTGTAGGCGCCGGGCTCGGCGCCGAACAGTTCGGCCTCGATCAGTTCGGACGGCAGCGCGCCGCAGTTGATCGTCACGAACGGCGCCTTCGCGCGCGACGAGTTCGCCTGCACGATCTCGGCGATGCGTTCCTTGCCGGCACCGTTCGGGCCGGTGATCAGCACGGGCACGTCGGCGCGCGCGACCTGGCAGGCGAGCTCGACCACGCGCTCCATCGCACTCGAGGCGAACACGATACCGCGCAGGTCGTAGTCGGCATCGAGCTGGCGGCGCCGACGGCGGCGCTCGTCGCGGAAGCGCGCGACCTCGCGCGTCGCCTCGGACAGCTCGAGCAGGTTCTCCACGGTGGCGAGCAGCTTGTTGTCGTCCCATGGCTTGCCGAGGTAATCGCCGGCGCCGGCCTTGACCAGTTCGACCGCCGTCTCGAGCCGTGTCCAGGCGGTCAGCAGGATGATCGGCAGGTCCGGATGGTCGCTGCGGATCGCGCGGTACAGCGCGATGCCTTCCTCGCCCGAGGTCGTGTCGGCCGTGAAGTTCATGTCCTGCACGACGAGGTCGACGCGCTCGCGCGCGAGGATGGTGAGCCCCTGCTCCGGTGACGTCGCGGTCAGCGTGCGGATGTCGTGCAGGCCGAACAGCAGGTCGAGCGCCGTGCCGACTGCTGGATTGTCGTCGATCACCAGGACCGTGCGCATCGGTGGATTGCTTCTGTGGTGTCGACGCATGGTTGCATGGATGCAGCCGCGCGTCGAAAGGTTGCTTTGGGCAGGGAGGAGGGGCGAGGGCGCGATGACCGATCGGAACGTCACCGAACAGGCTGTACGGAAAGAGCGGCGCGAATGAAATCGGTTCTCGCGCCTCGCCCCTTACCCCTCGCCCTTGCTCTCCCTACACCGAACGCGTCGCCACCGCCGGCGGCACGCGCGAGGCGCGCAGGGCCGGCCCGAGCACGGCGAGCTGGCCGAGCAGCCACAGGCAGACGAAGCCGATCGGCACGTAGTACCACGGCAGTCGCGGCGCCTGGTACTGCTGCATGAGCCAGAGGCTGAACGCGTAGGCCAGCACCGCGCCGGCGACGAGGCCGAGCGTCGTGATGATGAAGTTCTCGGTCTGGAAGTAGCGCAGGATGTCGCCCTTCGTCGCGCCGAGCGCGCGGCGCGTGCCGATCTGGCGCGTGCGCTGGGCGACCCAGAAGCTCGCCATGCCGACGATGCCGAGTGCGGTGATCGCAAGCAGCGCGAAGATGACCGTGCCGAGGATGATCGCCATCGCGCGATCGCCCGAATAGGCGTCGGCGCGGATCTGCTCCATCGAGCGCATGCGGCCGATGATGCGTCCGGTGTTGGTCTCGCCCAGCTTCTGCTCGACCGCCTTCATGACCTCGTCGCGCCGGCCCGGCTCGGTGCGTACGGCATAGCGCGTCGCATTGCCGTACGGCATGAAGGCGGGCACGAGCGTCGCGAACTCGATCGAATCGCTGTCGACCCACGGCTGCTGCAGGCGCTCGACCACGCCGATGATCGTGGTCGCGTTGTCCTCGTTCACGTAGATCGTCCTGCCGACCGCGTCCTCGCCCGGAAACAGGCGTTCGGCCAGCGCCTTGCTGACGATGACGACGCGCGGACGCAGGTTGTCGCCGAACGTGATGTCCTGGACTTCCTCCGGCTTGAAGTTGCGGCCGGCGACGAGCTGCGTTCCGAGCGTCGCGACCCCGTGGTCGTCGACGAGGTAGATCGTCGTCTGCGCGGTCGAGGTCTTCTGGTTCGGCTGCAGGCCGATGCCCTCGCCCCAGCCACCGTTGCTGAGCGGCAGCGAGTTGGTCGGCGCCGCGTCGACGACACCGGGCATGCCGCGCAGCAGGGCGAGGTCCGCCTTCTGTACGGACGTGGCTTCGTAGCCGGGGGCGAAGCCATTGCTGCCGAACCAGAACGTGTCGGACTCGTTGATGCCACTCGGGCGGTCCATGCGCTCGAGGCGCTGGCCGATGATGAACAGCGCATTGCAGACGATCGCGAGCGTCAGCGCGACCTGCAGGCCGATCAGGATCATCGAGACCTTGCTGCGCATGAGGGCGGAGAGGATCGGGCGGATTTCCATGGCTTCATACCGTGATGGGTGATGGGTGATGTGATGCGTATCCGCCTCTGCGCGATTCGACTCTTGTGTTCCGAATCGCCCATCACGAATGACGAATCACGGCCTTTCACATCTTCAGTTGCGCGGCGGGCTGCACGCGGCAGGCGCGCCAGGTCGGGTAGAGGCCGGCGAGCACGGCCGAGACGATCGCAAGGGCGACGGTTACCGCGATCATCGTCCAGTCGAGCTGGGCCACGCTGCGGAACTCCGGATAGAGCGCGCGCACGGCGACGAGGCCGAGCCCGGTCAGGGCGAGTCCGACCACGCCACCGGTCAGCCCGACCACGCCGGATTCGACCAGGAACTGCGAGAAGACGTCGCGCCGGCTCGCGCCGAGAGCGCGGCGCAAGCCCACTTCGCCCGACTTGCGCGTGAACTTGGCGAGCAGCAGGCCGATCGTGTTGACCAGGCAGACGATCAGGAAGGCGAAGGCGAGGCCGGTCTGGACCTCGACGTCGCGCGAGACGACGCGCTGGTCGTCCATCCATTCGGTCACGTTGAGCAGGCGGTTGTTGAGCGGGCGCTCGAAGCGGCCGAGCTTCTTCTGCTCGTTGACATAGCTGTCGAGGAAACCCTTGTACTCGGCGAGGCGCTCGTTCGAGTCGAGCTGCACCCACATCTGGATCCAGATGCAGTCCGAATCGAGGTAGGCATCCCAGCCGTCGCCGGACGAGCGGAAGCAGCTGTTGTTCCCGGACGCGCGCTGCTTGAGGTCGATCGCCGTGGTGAACGGCATGAAGAACTCGTCCGGATCGTTGAACGCGCCGTTGGTGAGGTCGTAGTACTTCGAGCGCAGCTTCCAGTCGCCGAGCACGCCGACCACGGTGTAGTCATTGCCGCCCATGCGCACGCTGCGGCCGACGCTGTCCTGGCCGCCGAACAGCTTCTCGTTGAGCGCCTTGCCGAGCACGATGACGCGCGCATGCTCGCCGTCCTGGCGACGGTCCCACGGCGCACCATGCGCGAACGGCGGCTCGAACATCGCGAAGAAGTCGGAATGGGTGACACGGCCGAGCGACTGGAACGGCTTGACCTCCGGGTTCTGCGGCTGGATCGGCAGCGACAGCTTGTACATGGCGGCCTGGCGGTCGGCCTTGCCGGCTTCCACCAGCGCGACCGCGTCGCGGTAGGTGATCTGGTCCGGCGGGCGGCCGTCGTCGTAGTAGGGACTGTCCGCGCTCCAGTTGTCGAGCTGGACGTAGTGCAGCTTGTCGCTCTTCCACGGGATCGGGTCGCTGCCCATCAGGTGCATGACGGTCAGCGTGGTCATGCTGGCGGCGATGCCGAGCGCGATGCCGAGCACCATCAGGGCGGTCAGGATCGGGTTGCGGCGCAGGCTGCGCAGGCCGAGCTGGAGGTAGTAGGAGAACATCGTCGTCGTCCTCAGCCGTTGGCCGCGACCGCTTCCGCACCGCGCGACGCCGCATCGGGATCGCGCAGCTTCGGCGCCTCGTCGAAATCGGTGACCTGGCCGTCGATGACATGCACGTTGCGCTGCGCGCGCGCGGCCAGCTCGGGGTCGTGGGTGACCATCACGATCGTCGTGCCCTGGCGGTTGACCTCCTCGAGCAGCTCCATCACGCCGCGCGCCATCAGCGAATCGAGGTTGCCGGTCGGTTCGTCGGCCATCAGCAGGCGTGGCGAGCCGGCCAGCGCGCGCGCAATCGCGACGCGCTGCTGCTGGCCCCCCGAGAGTTCCGACGGGTAGTGCTTCATGCGCGAGGCCAGGCCGACCCGGGTCAGCGCCTCGTCGATGCGGCGCTTGCGCTCGGCCGCGTTGAAGCCGCGGTAACGCAGCGGCACGTCGACGTTGTCGAACAGGTTGAGGTCCGGGATCAGGTTGAAGCTCTGGAAGATGAAGCCGATCTTCTCGTTGCGCAGCTTCGAGCGCGCATTGTCGTCGAGTCCGCGCACGTCGACGCCGTCGAGCCAGTACTCGCCGCCGGTGAACTCCTCGAGCAGGCCGGCGATGTTGAGGAAGGTGGTCTTGCCGGAACCCGACGGCCCGGTCACGGCGACGAACTCGCCATCGCGCACATGGATCGAAAAGTCGCGCAGCGCATGCGTCTCGATCAGGTGGGTGCGATAGACCTTCTGCAGGTGGGTCATCTTGAGCATGGGCGTTGTCTCGTTGGGAGGGTGCTAGTTGGCAGGGGCGAGGGCTCGAAAAGCGGCTGCATTCGAGTGGGGAAACGCTGTACGGATTGCATGTTGCGTGGACATACGATTCTCGATCCCTCGCCCCCGACCCCTGGTCAGTTCAGCGCGACGCGCTGGGCGCCGTTGAACTGGTCGGTGCCCGAGATGACGATGCGGTCGCCTTCCTTGACGCCCGAGAGGATCTCGACGGCATTGAGGCTGGTCGCGCCGACCTCGATCGCGGTGCGTTCGGCAACGTCGCCGCGCACGAGGTAGGCGACGCGGCCGCCGCCGGCATCGACGAACGGGCCACGCTCGACGATCAGCGTGTCGGGATGCTCGTCCATCAGGATGCGCGTGGTCAGGCGCTGGTTCTGGCGCAGGCCGGCCGGCTTGTTGTCGCCGAAACGGATGCGCCCGGTGACCTGGCCGTCGATGACCTCGGGCGACACCGCGCTGATCTCGCCGGCGTACTTGCCCGAACTGTCCTGGATCTCGGCCGGCATGCCGATCGCGAGATCGTGGGCGAACACTTCGGGCACCTGCACCTCGATCTCGAGCGCGGTCAGGTCGACGACGGTGAGGATCGGCGCGTTCAGTGCGACGGCCGCGCGCTGCTGCGCGATCAACTGGCCGACCTGGCCGTCGACCGGCGAACGCAGCTTGAGTTCGTCGACCTGGCGCTCGAGGTCGGTCGCGAGCAGGCGCTGGCGATCGAGCGCGAGACGCTTGCTCTTCAGCTCGAAGGCCAGCGCCTCGATGTCGAGCTTCATGTCGGCTTCCGCGTTGGCCACGTCGATGTCGGCCTTGGCCAGTGCGTCCTTCGTGCGCAGCAGTTCGATCTCGGACATCGCGCCGGCCTTGAAGGCCTTCTCGGTGCGCTCGACTTCGCGCTGTGCGGTCTGGCGGTCGATCATGGCCTGGTCGAGCAACTTCTTCGCCGCGAGTTGCTGCTTGCGGTGATCGAGGCTCGCACGCTGGACGTCGATCTCGAGGCTCGCGCGCGTGGCCTGCTCCTGCTGCAGCTTGTTGCTGAGCTCGGGGCTGGCGATCTCGGCCAGCACATCCCCCTTCTTCACCTTGTCGCCGGCCTGCACGGCCAGCGCGACCGTACCGGCGCTCGCCGCATACAGGGTCGGGCTGACCGCGGCGACGACGCGCCCCTGCACCGAGACATCGCGCGTCAGCGTGCCGCGCCTGACCTCGGCGATGCGCAGGCGGCTCGTGCTCGCGGTCGAATCGGCCGAGAACAGGCGCGCCGCGACCGGAACGACGACCGCCAGCACGGCGATCGCGACGGCCCCGGCGATACCGAACTTGAGCCAGCGGCGGCCGCGCTGCGGCTCGACCTTCATGACCCGATCCTGCGCCGAGGTGTCGCGAATCATCCTGCCTCTCCACGAACCGCCCGGTGCGGCCCCTGCAGGATCGGTGAGCAAGCGGCGTGCCATCCGCAACGCGTTGATGGCGTGGCCTTTTCGAGGCGGACACGCGCGGCGGACAGTGTCCGCGGCACGGCGCGGACAGGCACGGACAGGATCGGCGATCGCGTCGGCTCAGCCGCCGCCGGGCTGGCCGGCCGCGAGCTCGTCGTGCGCCGCGCGCCGGTCCGGCCCGCGGGCCAGTTCGCGCTGCAGCACCGCGTCATCGACCTCGCCTTCCCAGCGGCCGACGACGATCGTCGCGACGCCGTTGCCGACGAGGTTGGTCAGCGCGCGCGCCTCGCTCATGAAGCGGTCGATGCCGAGGATCAGCGCGAGCCCCGCGACCGGCACCGAGGGCACCACCGCCAGCGTCGCCGCGAGCGTGATGAAGCCGGCACCGGTCACGCCCGAGGCGCCCTTCGAGGTCAGCATCGCGACCGCGAGCAGGGTCAGTTCCTGCATGAGCGTCAGTTCGACGTCGAGCGCCTGGGCGACGAAGATCGCCGCCATCGTCAGGTAGATGTTGGTGCCGTCGAGGTTGAACGAGTAGCCGCTCGGGATGACGAGGCCGACCACCGGCTTCGACACGCCGAGGCGCTCGAGCTTCTGCATCATCGGCACGAGCGCGGACTCCGACGACGAGGTACCGAGCACGAGCAGCAGTTCGTCGCGGATGTAACGCAGGAACCGGAAAATGCTGAAGCCGGCGAGACGCGCGATCGCGCCGAGCACGAACACGACGAACAGCACGCAGGTCAGGTAGAAGCCGCCCATCAGCCTGGCCAGCGGGCCGAGGCTGTCGATACCGTACTTGCCGATCGTGAAGGCCATGGCGCCGCCGGCACCGAGCGGCGCGAGGCGCATGATCATGCCCATCATGCGGAAGAACACCGCCGACACCGACTCGACGAGGCCGAGCACGGGTCGGCCGCGCTCGCCGAGGCCGACCAGGGCGAAACCGAACAGGATCGCCACGAGCAGCACCTGCAGCAGGTCGCCGTTGCCGGTGAACGCATCGGTGAACGTCTTCGGGATGATGTTCAGCAGGAATTGCACCGTGCTCTGGTCGTGCGCGGCCTTCGCGTAGCGTTCGACCGCGCTCGCGTCGAGCGTGGCCGGATCGACATGGAAGCCGGCGCCCGGCTTCAGCGTATTGACGACGACGAGGCCGATGACGAGGGCGAAGGTCGACACGACCTCGAAGTAGAGGATCGCCTTGACGCCGACGCGGCCGACCTTCTTCACGTCCGACACGCCGGCGATGCCGAGCACGACGGTCAGGAAGATGATCGGCCCGATCAGCATCTTCATCAGCGCGATGAAGGCGTCGCCGAGCGGCTTGAGGCGAACGCCGAGATCGGGCGCGAAGTGGCCGATCAGCCCGCCGGCCACGATCGCGGCGAGCACCCACAGGTACAGGCGGTGCGCCGAAGGTGCGGCCGGCGCGCTCATCGGCGCGCTCCTGCGCGGCGCGTGCGCCCGCGTGCCGTGTCGTGCATGACGCCTCCCGCCCGCCGCCACGCG
>JAFLDX010000052.1 GCA_017302215.1 Lysobacterales bacterium | reverse complement strand
GCCATGCCCATCGATCCGCGCGTCGAAGCCGTCACCGCCCGCATCCGCGAGCGCAGCCGGCGCACGCGCGAGGCCTACCTCGCCCTCGTCGACGCGCGTCGCGAGGCGCCGTCGCGCACGCGCATGAGCTGCGGCAACCTCGCCCATGCCTTCGCCGCCTGCGATGCGCATGACAAGGCCGCGCTGCGCGGCACGCGCGGCCCGAACCTCGGCATCGTCACCGCATTCAACGACATGCTGTCGGCGCACCAGCCGTTCGAGCGGTATCCGGACCTGATCCGCGCCGCCGCACGCCGATTCGGCGCGACCGCCCAGGTCGCCGGTGGCGTGCCGGCGATGTGCGACGGCGTGACCCAGGGCCGCATCGGCATGGAGCTGTCGCTGTTCAGCCGCGACGTCATCGCGCAGGCGACCGCGATCGCGCTCAGCCACGACATGTTCGATGCGGCGCTGTGCCTCGGTGTCTGCGACAAGATCGTGCCGGGCCTGCTGATCGGCGCACTCGCGTTCGGCCACCTGCCGAGCGTGTTCGTGCCGGCCGGGCCGATGACGCCGGGCATCCCGAACACGACCAAGGTCGAGGTGCGCGAGCGCTACGCCGCCGGCGAGGCCACGCGCGCGGAGCTGCTCGCGGTCGAGGAAGGTTCGTACCACGGGGCCGGCACCTGCACGTTCTACGGCACCGCCAATTCGAACCAGGTCCTGCTCGAGGCGATGGGGCTGCAGTTGCCCGGCACCTCGTTCGTCCATCCCGGCACGCCGTTGCGTGACGCGTTGACGACCGCGGCGGTCGAGCGCGCCGCCGCGATCACCGCGCTCGGCGACGACTGGCGTCCGCTCGGCCACCTCGTCGACGAACGCGCGCTGGTCAATGCGATCGTGGCCTTGCTCGCGACCGGCGGCTCGACCAATCACACGATCCATTTCGTCGCGGTCGCGCGCGCGGCCGGCCTCGTCGTCACCTGGGACGATTTCGACGCGCTCGCGCAATGCACGCCGCTCGTCGCGCGCGTCTACCCGAACGGCGAAGCCGACGTGAACCGCTTCCATGCCGCCGGTGGCACCGCCTTCGTGTTCCGCGAACTGCTCGACGCGGGCCTCATGCACGACATCCCGACGATCGTCCCGGGCGGACTGCGCGCCTACACGCGCGAGCCGCGACTCGATGCCGCGAGCGCCACGCTGCGGTACGTCGACACGGTCGACGCGAGCGCCGACACGAGTGTCGTGCGCAGCGTCGCCGATGCGTTCGAGCCGACCGGCGGCCTGCGCCTCGTCGACGGCAACCTCGGTCGCGCCCTGGTCAAGGTATCCGCGGTCAAGCCCGAGCGGCGGCGCATCGATGCCGTCGCCGTCGTCATCGACGACCCGGCCGAGCTGCGCGAGCGGCACAAGGCCGGCGTGCTGCCGACCGATTTCGTCGCCGTGCTGCGCTGGCAGGGCCCGCGCGCGAACGGGATGCCCGAGCAGCACAGCCTGATGCCTCTGCTCGGCATGTTGCAGAACCAGGGCCGGCGCGTCGCCCTCGTCACCGACGGGCGCCTGTCGGGCGCCTCCGGCAAGGTGTTGTCGGCGATCCATGTCACGCCGGAGGCGGCCCTCTGTGGTCCGCTCGCGCGCGTGCGCGATGGCGATCGCATCGTGCTGGATGGCGAGGCTGGCGTGCTGCACGTCGACGTCGACGTGGCGGAGTGGAACGCACGCCTGCCGGCGCCGAACCGCGCGCCGCCCGGCAACGATCTCGGTCGCGCGCTGTTCGGCCTCAGCCGTGCGATGGCCGGTCCGGCCGACGAGGGTGCGCTGTCGATCTCGTGCGGTGCCCCGCTGTCGACGCGCGGCGACGATGGCGCGCCGCACGAATCCGAATACGATATCGGTGACGTTTCCGCCCCCGTGCCGACCGAAGCGAAGGACGCCTGATGACCGCGACGCCCGCCGTGCCGACCCTGTTCCGCCAGGCCACCGACCTGCTGCGCGTTGCCGGCATCATGCCCGTGGTCACGGTCGAGCGTGCCGAGCATGGGCGCGCGATCGCCGAGGCACTGGCCGAAGGCGGCCTCGGCGCGATCGAGATCACGCTGCGCTCCGAGGCCGCGCTCGCCGCGATCGCGGCGGCCAAACGCGACGTGCCCGGCATGCTGGTCGGCGCCGGCACGATCCTCGATCCGGTCCAGGCACGCGACGCGGTGTCGGCGGGCGCCGACTTCATCGTCACGCCGGGCACCACGCCGGCCCTCGCCGAAGCACTCGCCGCGTTGCCGATCCCGTGCATCCCGGGCGCGGCGACGATCAGCGAGATGCTCGCGCTGGCCGCGCTCGGTTTCGAATCGCTGAAGCTGTTTCCGGCCGTGCCGATCGGCGGACTCGCCCTGCTCAAGTCGATCGCCGGCCCGCTGCCGTCGCTGCGCTTCTGCCCGACCGGCGGCATCGACGAAGCCGGTGCGCCGGCCTTCCTTGCGTTGCCGAATGTCGTCTGCGTGGGCGGCTCGTGGATGGTGCCGAAGGAATGGATCGCCGCCGGCCGCTTCGACGCCGTTACCGAATCGGCCGCCCGCGCGCGCGCCCTCGTTGACGCGCGCCCGCCCGTGTAGGAGCGCACCCCGTGCGCGATCGCTCGTGCGCGACGCCCGAGTCGCGCACAAGGTTCGCTCCTGCAACATCTGCGACGTCAGTGCGGTCATGCTTGCACGGTAGGAGCGCACCCTGTGCGCGATCGCCTTCCCGCGATGCCTGCATCGTGCACAAGGTGCGCTCCTGCACCATCTGCGACGTCAGTGCGGTCATGCTTGCGCGGTAGGAGCGCACCCTGTGCGCGATCGCTCGTGCGCGACGCCCGAGTCGCGCACCAGGCGCGCTTCTACGACAGCCAGATGGCATCCCAGAACGGATAGTCGCCTACGCGTTCGACGAGGCCGGCGCGAACGGGATTGCGCACGATATAGCGCGCGACCGCGAGGATGTCGTCCTCACGGCGCAGCGCATGATCGTGGTATGCGCGCGCCCACACCGGGCCGATGCCTGGTTCAACGCGTCGCACGGCCTTGCTCGCAACCGACTTGAAGCGATTGACGACCACGCCGAGCGCGTCGTCATCACCCAGTTGGATCAGTCCGTGCCAGTGGTCGGGCATCAGCACCCAGCACAGCAGGCGTGCATCGCCCCATGCACGCGCGTCGGCGATGGAACGGGACGCCATGATCGCGATCTCGCGATCCGCGAACAGCGCGCGGCGCTCGAACGATGTGGTCGTGACGATGTAGATCTGCCCGGCGAGCGAACGACGTCCCGTGCGCAAGCGCCGGTGTCCTTGCGATGCGTCCATGCCGGCATCGTGTTCGCGTCCGAACTCCGGAGCGATCCGCAAACTTCGCCTTTGCGCGTGCGAAATCCCCGATCGAATCCGCAGGAGCACACCTTGTGCGCGATCGCTCATCCGCGACGCCTTTGTCGCGCACGAGGTGCGCTCCTACAAAGCCGGGGACGACGGTGCGGCCACGCTCACGTGGTAGGAGCGCACCCTGTGCGCGATCGCTCGTGCGCGTCGCCCCATCGCGCACGAGGTGCGCTCCTACAAAGCCGGGGACGACGGTGCGGCCACGCTCACGTGGTGGGAGCGCACCCTGTGCGCGATCGCTCGTGCGCGTCGCCCCATCGCGCACGAGGTGCGCTCCTACAAAGCCGGGGACGACGGTGCGGCCACGCTCATGTGGTGGGAGCGCACCCCGTGCGCGATCGCTCATCCGCGACGCCCTCCATCGCGCACGAGGTGCACTCCTACAAAGCCGGGGACGACGGTGCGGCCACGCTCATGTGGTAGGAGCGCACCCTGTGCGCGATTGCTCATCCGCGACGCCTTTGTCGCGCACGAGGTGCGCTCCTACAAAGCCGGGGACGACGGTGCGGCCACGCTCATGTGGTGGGAGCGCACCCCGTGCGCGATCGCTCATCCGCGACGCCTTTGTCGCGCACGAGGTGCGCTCCTACAAAGCCGGGGACGACGGTGCGGCCACGCTCACGTGGTAGGAGCGCACCCTGTGCGCGATCGCTCGTGCGCGACGCCTTTGTCGCGCACGAGGTGCGCGCCGACGGGTGGGGACATGCTCCCGCACACGAGCCGGGGCGCCCGTTCCTCGATGAGAGCGCTTGCGGCGGATATTTCGTGGCACCATCGATCGACTGCTCTAGGATGACTCGGGCGATGGCGATGAACGTGCTGCTGCCGCGATCCGCATGGCTGGTGCTTGCCGTGTCCGCGACGTTGGCCGATGCGGCGACCACGGTGCAGCTGCCGGCCTGGGTGTGTGCGCGTCCCGATGCGCTGTTCATCGACGGTTTCCAGGCCGCGGCGGCCGTCACGCGCCTGCCGTCGAACGGCAGCGGTGGCGCGCTCGGAAACTCGACGCGCACCGTGACCGCGCCCGGTTACGGTACGCAAGCCGTTTACGCCTACGTGCCGCCGAGCTACTCGCCGACCCAACCGATGCCGCTCGTGCTCGCCCTGCATGGCCAGGCCGGCAGTCCTGCCGCAGCCGATGCGCAGGCGCAAGCCGTGCGCACGGCCTGGGCGACGGTCGCCGCGACCCAGGGCTTCATCGTCATCGCCCCGGTCGGCGGCGAGGCCACGGGCAGCTGGGTCGTTCCGGACTTTCCGGATGAGCCGAGCGACTACAGCCTGTTCGCCGCGGCGATCGCCGACGCCGAGGCGGCGTGGAACATCGACCGTTCGCGCCGCATCGGCTGGGGGTTCTCGGCCGGTGGCCACGTCATGCACGATCTCGTGCTGAACCACTACAGCACGCAGGTCACGATCGACACGTTCGCGGCGTATGCCGTCAGCGCCGGCACGCTCGCCGGCCTCGCCTGCACGGGTCTGTCGGACGCGCAATGCAACGCGTTGCTCGCCGCTGCGCCGCGCAACCTCCCGCTCGACCAGCACGTCGGCAACGGCGACCCGCTCGCGACCGCCGTGCTCGCCGACCACGACCGCTTCCTCGCCCAGGGCTGGACCGACAACGTCGATCTCTGGCTCACGCTGTTCGTCGGCAACCACGTCTATTCGAGTACGCACGCTGCGCAGATCTGGTCCAACGTCTGTCCGTTCCAGGCCTTGCCGTAGTCGCGTCAGCGCAGCGCGAGGATCGCCTCTGCAGGCGCAAATCCCCGGATCGGCTTCGAGGCAGGCTCTGTGCGCGATCGCTTTTCCGCGATGCCTGCATCGCGCACAAGGTGCTCCTGCATGAGCAGGAACGACGTTGCGACCATGCTCATGCGGCAGGAGCGCACCCCCGGATCGAGTCCGAGGCAGGCTCTGTGCGCGATCGCTTTTCCGAGACGCACCCATCGCGCACGGGACGCTCCTGCAAGAGCCGGGGACGACGTTGCGGTCTCGCTCCTGCGGCACGCGCGCACCGGCGGATCGAGTTTGGGGCGGGCTTCGTGCGCGACCTTCGCCGCTGCCGCACGCGCGAGGGATGACCCGACCCGCGCCGGTTCAGGCCATCACTCGAATGCATTCACGAACAGGAGATCCGACTGCAGGCGCAGCACGCCGCTCGCGTACTGCGAGGGACCGACGCCGTCCCACAGCGTGCCGGCAATGACCGGGCGCTGCGCGGACAGCGAGATCGCCCACGCCTGGTCCCAGCTGTCGCCATCGATGTCGAACGCGTAACGGGCGACGCCGTTGCCATCGAAGCTGCCGTCGAGGGCGCCGGTGGGCAAGGTGCGCGCAACGAAGAATTCGTAGCGGTTCGTTCCGTTCGGATCGATCCACCCGGCCGCGAGGATGCGCCGGTCGTTGCGCATCGCCAGGGCATGGATCGCGGTGCCCTGTTCGCGACCGAGGTTGACGAGGCCGCCGCTGCCGAAACTCGTATCGAGCGTTCCGCTGGCCGCGACGCGCAGCAGCACCCCGGCCGGCGTCGCCGCCGGCGTGTTGGTCAGGTTCGCGGAGACGACGAGCGAGGCGTCGAGCGGATCGGCGACAACGCTCGAGATCGCCCAGCTGCCGATGATGTCGATGACCGAATAACCCGTGCCGGCGAAGCTCGTGTCGAGCTGGCCGTTCGCGCTCAGCCGCACCAGCAACGGGCGCTGCCGCTCGTCGGGGTCGTTGTAGCCCTCCTCGTAACCGGCCAGGACGACGCGGCCCTGGCGGTCGATCGCGAGCGCATTCGCCGATTCGATCGTCCAGCTGTTGTCGGGGCTGACGCGACCGAAGCTGAACCAGCCGTCCGTGCCGAACGACTGATCGACGAAGCCGGTCGGAAACAGGCGCGCGACCGCGAAGTCGCTGAGCCCGCCGTGGCCGCACGAGCGGCAGTCGCCGGCCACGAGGATCTTGCCGTCGCTGGCCTGGACCGCGGCGCGCAGGTTGAAGTCGGCGCCGCCGCCCCACGGATTGCCGGCGTAGACGCGCTTGCCGCGATCACCGAAGGCCGTGTCGAGCGAGCCATCCGCATTGAGCAGCGCGAAGCCGATGTTCTGGTACGGATCGGCGCTCAGGCCGGCCGTGCCGACCACCACGAGTTGACCGCTGACGGCGGACAACGGAAACACGGCGATCGCGCGATCGTCGCCGCCCGGCACGAGGTCGAACGCGATCGTGACCTTGCCCTGCGTGCCGAAGCCGGGATCGGGCGTGCCGTCGGGGCGGAACTTCGCCAGCGCGAAATCGCGGTTGTTGCCGCCGCGGTCGATCCAGCCGATGGTGATGACGCTGCCGTCGGCCAGCGTCGTCACGTTCGTCGTTTCGGCCTGGACGAACGAGGTGTCCCACAGCGCCCACGCCTTGCCGTCGCCCGAGAACGCCGGATCGCCGTCGCCGTCGGCGGCCAGCGCCGGAACGGCGCCGGCTGACAACACACCGCACGCCGCTGCGATCGCCTGCAGGCCGTTTCGCCGGAGATTCGGGATGTGCATGGAAGACGTTCCGCGGGTGGGTTGCGGAATTCCACGCAGGATGGACTGGGCGCGGGCCACGCTACCCGCGCACCACCTGTGCGAGCGGCTGACCCGCCCTGCGGCTGTTGGAAGCCAGCCGCGATCTGTTCCAGTCCCGCTTCGAGCCCGCCCGAAGATCGCGACTGAAGTCGCTCCCACAGGGTCTGTTCGAGGTCGCTGTGCTGCTGTGGGAGCAACTGTCTGTGGGAGCAACTGTCTGCGGGAGCAACTGTCTGTGGGAGCGGCTTCAGCCGCGATCTCTCCCGGTCCTGCGCTGACGCCCGATCAAGACATCGCGACGGAAGTCGCTCCCACAGGGTCTGTTCGAGGTCGCTGTGCTGCTGTGGGAGCAACTGTTTGTGGGAGCGGCTTCAGCCGCGATCTCTCCAGGTCTTGCGCTGACGCCCGATCAAGACATCGCGACGGAAGTCGCTCCCAGAGGGTCTGTTCGAGGTCGCTGTGCTGCTGTGGGAGCAACTGTCTGTGGGAGCGGCTTCAGCCGCGATCTCTCCCGGTCTTGCGCTGACGCCCGATCAAGACATCGCGACGGAAGTCGCTCCCAGAGGGTCTGTTCGAGGTCGCTGTGCTGCTGTGGGAGCAACTGTCTGTGGGAGCGGCTTCAGCCGCGATCTCTCCCGGTCTTGCGCTGACGCCCGATCAAGACATCGCGACGGAAGTCGCTCCCACAGGCCCTGTTCGAGATCGCGGTCCTGCTGCGGGAGCAACTGTCTGTGGGAGCGGCTTCAGCCGCGATTGACCCGCCCTGCGGCTGTGGAAAGCCAGCCGCGATGAAGTCCCTTGCTAGCGGCGCAATCCCGAAGCCGGACGCTTGCCGTCGAGCCAGCCGACGAGGTCGTCGAACGCGCCGGTCACCTCGGCGGCATCCATCGTGCAATGGCCTTCGCGTTCGACCCACTGCTGGACGAAACGGTCGCTGCGGCCGGCGGCGCGCGTGCGCTGCGCGTAGTCATTCGGCCAGACCATCGGCACGAGCGGATCGGCCAGCGTGTGCAGGGCGAGCACGGGTCGCTCGAGGCGGCCGCTCGGCGTGTACCAGCGCGCAAGGTACGGCATCGCCGCGGCGTCGGCGGCGTGGCGCTGCACGCGGCGGTTGAGATTGTCGTCGTCGCCGGTGCCGGCGTAGGCGAAGTTGCGGTTGTCGAACGGATTGCCACCGCTGCGCTGCTGCAGTTCCTTGACGATGTAGCCGAGGAACGCGATGACGCCGGGCAGGTTGTCGGCGTTCGAGCCGGGCTGCAGCGATCCGAGCGCGGTCGCCGCGGTCGGGTTCGAGCGCAGCGCGCCGGCGACGCGTTCGGTCATGCGCGCATCCGGCATGTAGTCGGCGGGAACCGGCACGAGCGGGCCGAGCAGGTCGGGAAAATAGGCATCGAAGGCCGCGCGCACGTTGAACGCATGCTGGGTCAGATCGTCCGCCGCGCCGAGAGCGCCGCACAGGGACAGGCCGCCCGCGTAGACCTTCGGTTGCGTCTCGACCGCATGCACGGTCAGCAGGCCACCCATCGACATCCCCATCGCGAGCGTGCGCCGCGGCGCGCCGTGGCGCTGCGCGAACAGCTTGCGCAGCCGCTCGCTGTCGGCGACGGCCTGCTCCACCGCCCAGCCGCTGCGCGAATACCCCGACTGCGCGACCGCCCAGCCGCGCTCGACGAGCGCGCGCAGCGGTTCGTACAGCGGACGTCCCGTGTCGAAGCGGACGTCGCCGACCGAATAGCCGTGGAAATAGACGACGAGGCCGCGATTCCAGTGTCCGGGCAGGTCGATGCGGTACGCCGCGCCGTCGAGCGTGCCGGATTCGGTGCGCGGCTCGGCGGCATGGCCGGCCACGGCCAGCAGGAGGACGGCGAAGAAGAGGGCGAGGCGCATGGCGGACTCCGCGGGGTTCGCGAGGAGCGTAGCGGCGCAGGCAAGCGAAGGAAACACGTGCTGGCCGCGCGCGAACCGCGCCGCGCGGATCAGTCGTAGCGCAGCTCGTCCGCCTTGCCCCAGAACACGCGGTACGAATACGCCGAGTAGGCGAGGATCGTCGGCAGCACGATGACCGTGCCGTAGAAGATCATCCACAGCGATTCGGTCGAACTCGCCGCTTCGGCGGCAGTGAGGCGATCGACCAGCAGGTACGGGTAGAGGCTGTAGGCGAGGCCGATGAAGGCGAGCACGAAAACGCCGACGGCGGCGACGAACGGTTGCGAACTGCGGTAGCGGCGCGGGAAATCGGCGGCCACGCCGGTGGCCGCGAGCGATTCCAGGCGCGTGCGTGCATCGTTGCGCAGCGTTGCCAGCACGCGGTGGATGCGCAGGAACAGTAGGGCGCTGGCCAGCGGGATCGGCGCGAGCCAGAACGCATCGGGCAAGGCCAGCCACTTGTGCCAGATGCGCGTGCTCGCGAGCGGCGTCGCCAGCGACACCGCGATCACGCCGATGCCGGTCAGCCACCAGCCCGTGCGCGCCCAGTCGATCGCGCGCCGGCGCAATTCACCGCGCGTCTTCATGACGAGCCAGGTCGCGCCGAGCAGCACGTAGCCGGCCGCGAGGCAGACCGCGATCAATACGGCGAAGCCGTAGCCCCAGGCGTCTGCGCGGAAGCCGGTGATCATGTGGCCGAGCATGAAGCCCTGCGCGAGCGAGGCCAGCAGCGAGCCACCCCAGAACGCGCGATCCCACCACGCGCGATGCCCGTCGCCTGCCTTGACGCGGAAATCGAAGGCGACTCCGCGCAGGATCAGCCCGGTCAGCATCAGCGCGACGGGCAGGTACAGCGCGCCGAGGATCGCGCCGTGCGCGCCCGGGAACGCGATCAGCAGGATGCCGACGCCGAGCACGAGCCAGGTTTCGTTGGCGTCCCAGAACGGGCCGATCGTCGCGATCATGCGCTCGCGCTCGTCCGCCGACGCGCCGCGGAACAGGATGCCGACGCCGAGGTCGTAGCCGTCGAGCACGACGTAGAGCAGCATCGACAGCGCCATCGCGAACAGGAAGAACAGCGGCAGCCATTCCTGCGCGTTCATATGCCGACCTTGTGTTCGACCGGATCCGCCGCCTGCACGCGATCGCCGTGCGCCGCCTTGCGTGCCATGTGGAACAGCACGCCGACGTAGGCCACGATCAGCACGCCATACAGCGCGAGGTAGCCCGCCAGCGAAAGGCCGATCATCGGCGCCGGGGTCGCCGAGGCGGCATCGGCGGTGCGCAGGATGCCGGTCACGAGCCACGGCTGGCGCCCGATCTCGGTGACGTACCAGCCCGCCAATGTCGCAACCCAGCCCGAGAACGTCATCGCCACCAGCGCGCGCGTCTGCCATCCGGCCGGCTCGCCGCGACGCCAGAGTCGCCACGCGGTTGCCCAGCCCACCAGCAGCATGAGCATCCCGATGCCGACCATCACGCGGAACGCGAAGAACACCGGTGCGACGGGCGGGTGATCCGCAAACGAATCGAGCCCGCGCAGCTCGCCGTCGAGGTCGTGGGTGAGAATCAGCGCAGCGAGCCGCGGTACGCCGACGGCGTAGTCGTTGCGCCGCTCGGCCTCGTTCGGCCATGCGAACAGCAGGGCAGGCGAGCCGCGCTCGGTGCGCCAGATGCCCTCCATCGCCGCGACCTTCTGCGGCTGGTGCGCGAGCGTGTTGAGACCGTGCTGGTCGCCGATCAGGATCTGCACGGGAATCAGCACGGCCGCGGCGAACACGGCCGTGCGCAGCGCGGCGCGCACGTCGCCGCCGCGATCGCCGCACAGCCAGCGGTAGGCCGAAAGCCCGGCAACGAGGAACGAGGCGGTCAGGCCCGACGCGAGCAGCATGTGCACGAGCCGGTACGGGAACGACGGGTTGAAGACGACCGCGAGCCAGTCGCGCGCATGCACGACGCCATCGACGACTTCATGTCCGCTCGGCGTCTGCATCCACGAATTGAGGGCGAGGATCCAGAACGCCGACAGCGTCGTGCCGAACGCGACGAGGAAGGTCGCCAGCGTGTGCATGCGCTCCGACACGCGGCGCCGGCCGAACAGCATGATGCCGAGGAAGGTCGCCTCGAGGAAGAACGCGGTCAGCACCTCGTAGCCGAGCAAGGGCCCCGCGACATTGCCGACGGTCAGCATGTAGCCCGGCCAGTTGGTGCCGAACTGGAAGCTCATCGTCACGCCGCTGACCACGCCGAGCGCGAAGCTGAGCGCGAACACCTTGACCCAGAACCCGTAGGCCAGCAGCCAGCGCGCATCGCCGCTGCGCGCGTGGCGCAGCTTGAAGTACAACAGGATCCAGCCGAGCGCGATCGTGATCGACGGGAACAGGATGTGGAAACTGATGTTCGCCGCGAACTGGATGCGGGCGAGGCTCAAGGCGTCCATCGGCATCGCCTGCAGGGAGGATCGATTGCGGATGCCATTTCCGTTCCGAGGCGCCGCTTGTGGCGCACGACCGGAGCAGCCCGACCGGGATCGGTCGCCGGATGCACGATCGTTCGCGCCGCGTCGGTCATGGCATCGCGAGACTACGCGCTGCCCGCCGGCGCGTCCACGCGCAGGTTGACGCAGTGATGGCATCGCGTGTTATGGCCCGATGATCGGATGCGAGTATCGGTCACGGTCGAGGCATCGATGAATGTTGTTCGGACATCTTCAGGCCTGCTTGCGGTTGAGCGTGCACTTTCGTAGATTCACTGCGCGTCTCGACGCTGAGCGAAACAGGAGTTTCGCCAGGGGGCAAATTACAAGGAGGTTATGCCCATGCAATCCGCACGCTTCCTGCTCACTTCCTCGCCGATTGTTTCGGCTGTGCTGCGCGTCCTCGTCGCCGCAGGTGTCGTTCTGTTGTGTCCACGGGTCGCGCGGGCAGATGATGAAGGCCCGGGACCGCGTGCGGTCGGTGGGCTGACCATTCTCGAGAACTACAACCAGGCGATCCGCAGCCTGTCGACCATCGACATGCTCGGTACCGACATGTTCGGTGACCAAACCAATCTCGCCAACGGTGGGACCACGTTCACCGCAGTCGACGCGTCCTTGCCAACCAACAGCGGACTTCGGGTTGCCGTTGGGCGCAAGCTGGCGCTGAATTCCCTGTCGCTGGATGAGCATGGCGGCACCACGGCCGCTGGAGCACAGGTCTTTGGTCCGTACTGGGAACTCGACGTTCCGTACATCCGCGGCGTGTTCGACGCACGCTTCGGGTGGATATCGCCGAACAACTTGCCGCGTTGCTCGGCCGGACATCCTTCCGGCTTCGCACCGCCAGGGTCCAACGGCGTCGGTGCCTGGTCGGGCATCTACTTCGAGCCGGAGAAATTCTGGAGCGGCAACTGGATCAATATCCCCGGGCACGGCGAGGAAGAACTGCTGTCGCTGCCGTTCGACCGCATTCGTCCGAGTGATGGCGTGACCTATCTTGGGCGAACGGTTTCGGAATGGCGCATTGCCTGCGAGCCGACGCTGCAGAACGGCGCCGGTGAGGGTTTCGTCGCCGTGCTGCCGGACGGTACGCGCTACCGCTTCGATTGGATCGTTACGCGGAGCACATCGTCGTTGATGGGCTACGACGGGTCGGGTGGTGGAGCTTCCAGCCTGATGATTCCGCGATCAGAGATTTTCCTGTATGCCACGGAAGTACGCGACCGCTTCGGCAATACGGTCACGTACTCCTGGAGTGGCGACAGGCTGACGTCGATCACTTCGAGCGATGGTGCGTCGATCAGCCTGGAGTACGACACCGATGGGAAGGTGCGCTACATCGATGCCGGCAGCCGTCGATGGGAGTATCGCTACACGGGAAGCGGCATCTACAAGACACTCTCGTCTCTGATCCTTCCCGACCAGAGCCTCTGGACCTACGTCTACGACAACCTTTACGGCGGCGTGCGCGCGGATGCGCGCCAGATGTGGCAGTCCTGTACGCCAACCGTCGGCACCATGCGCTCGGATGTCGCGCCGTCAGCCGGCGAGACGAGTTCGATAACGATCACCCATCCGGCGGGGGCAACCGGCACGTTCCGCTTCCGCAAGATCATCCATGGCACCAACGACACGCCCAGTTTCTGCGAGTTGGTGCCGTTGGGCCCTGGTTTCGTGCCTGATCTCTACGTGCGCATCACGGGTGTGCCGATGGCGTACCAGATCGCTTCGCTGCACGAGAAGACGATCACCGGCCATGGTCTCGATACGCAGACCTGGTCATATCGCTACGTGCCGAGCTGGTCCTGGGGGGCTTCCTACGGCGGCTGCCCGCCTACGGGCTGCGGCCTCTCCTCGCAGACCTGGGTGGACGATCCCGATGGCACGCGGCACAGTTACGTCTTCGGCAACGACTACCGGCGCAATCCGGGCAAGCTGCTCTCTGTCAACGTGGCCAAGCCGGTCACCGCGTCGCTGCGCACGACGACGAACACCTACCAGCAGAATGGCGATGGGCAACCATACCCGGCTTGCCCTTCCGTAACGTCCGAGCCGGAGCCCGACCCGTTCGCGCGCGGCGCGAACGAACGTTCGTCATCGAACGGCTGGATGTACTGCCCGCGCCCGCTGAAGACTTCCACCGTTGCGCAACAGGGGGAATTGTTCTCGCGTACGAACACGAGCTTTGACTTGTTCGCCCGCCCAACCGGCATCGAGCGCGAGAGCTCGCTCGGCGACTTCAAGAACGAAGCCGTCGCCTACCACGACCACCTGCCGACGTGGACACTCGGTCAGCTCGCGAGCGTCAGCGTCAACGGCTTGGTTGCCGTGACCAACGCCTACTATCAGGCTACGGGTGCTCTCCACACCGAATCGCGTTTCGGAAAGCTCGAGCGCACGCTCGAGTGGAACGGCGACGGCACCTTGAAGGAGGTCAAGGACGGTCTCGATCAGAAGACGAGTTTTGCCAGCCACAAGCGCGGCATCCCTCAGTCGATCACCTATGCCAACAGCGACAGCGAAAGCGTCGTCGTCGACGATCTCGGCCAGATCACCGAGCATGCGAACGCAGCCGGCTCGACCACCTGGTATCGCTACGACGCGATGGGGCGAGTGAACCGGATCATCCATCCGACGGGCGATCCGGTCGCATGGAACGACACGTTCCGCACCTTCGAACCCGTCGAGACCGCCGAGTACGGCCTGCCCGCCGGCCACTGGCGCTTGACCGAATCGACCGGCGACGCGCGCTCGATCACCTACTACGATGCGCGCTGGCGGCCCGTACTCACGCGCATCTACGACAATGCCGATGAGTCGACCACGCGGCGTATGGTCCTGCGCCGATACGACGCGGAGAACCGCGTCACCTTCGCCTCGTATCCTCAGCGCAGCATCGCGTCGGTTAGCAGCACGCCGGCCGGCGTACTGTCAGAGTACGACGGCTTGGGCCGCCTGACGAAGACCTTGGCCGACAGCGAACTGACAGCCGGTGCCCTCGAGACCCGCATCGAGTATCCGGGCGACAGCTTCGTCCGTCGCACGATCGACCCGCGCAACCACGTCACGACCATCGAGTTCCAGGCCTTCGACGACCCCGACTCGGCGCAGCCACGCACGATCACCGGCGAACTCGGCATCGTCACGACGATCGGACGCGACGTGTTCGGCAAGCCGGAGACGATGGCGCGCACGGGCGCCTGGGACGGCGCGCCGCTCTCGGTAACGCGCAGCTATGCCTACGACACCCATCAGCGCCTGTGCCGCACAGTCGAGCCGGAGTCGGGCGCCACCGTCTACGCCTACGACGCCGCGAACAACATCGACTGGGCGGCGAGCGGCCTTCCCGCGAACACGGCCTGCCCGGTCCAAGGCAGCTCCCCACATGCGCTGGCGCTGAACCACACCTACGACCCCCGCAACCGCCTCGTCGGCACGAGCTACACGCGAGACGGCACGACAGCGACGATCGGCCGAACCTGGACTCCCGACGGCCTGGTCGAGACCGTCAGCGCAGATGGAACGATGTGGACCTATGTCTACAACCGCCGCCGCCTGCTCACGTCGGAAACCCTGAACGGTGCTCCGGGTACCTATGTGATTGGCCGCGACTACGACAGCAATGGCCACGAACAGACGCTGACCTATCCCGACAATGCGCAGGTCGACTATGCGCCCAACGCCCTCGGCGAGCCCGGTCAGGTCGGGAGCTACGCAACCGGCATCCGCTACGAACCGAACGGCGCCGTCGAGCGCTTCACCTATGGCAACGGCATCCTTCACACGCGCACGCCGACCCTGCGCGGCCTCACGGAGGTCGCCACGGACGTCGGCGTGCTGGAAGACAAGTACGACTGGGACGAGAACGGCAACGTCGCCGGCATCACGGATCAACGTCCGTCTCCATCACAGAGCCGTACCCGAATCATGGTCTACGACGCCCGCGACCGCCTGACTTCGGTCCACTACACGGCGTTCAACGGCAGCGTCGACTACGAGTACGACGTGCTCGACAACCTGCGCCGCACGACCACGCCGTATCGCGACCACCGCTACGTTTACGACACCACCAATCGCCTGCAGCGCTTCGAGACCTTCGCCGGACAGCCGATCATCCAGTACGGCTACGACGACCGCGGCAACGTCACTCACCGCAACCAGCATGCCTTCGATGTCGATCTTGCCGGGCGCGTCACGCGCGTGCGCGACGCCGCCACGAGCGCCACGCTCGGCCAGTACCGCACCGACGGCAATGGCCATCGCGTGGGTATCAACACAGGCACGGCCGAACGCCCGCAGATCTATTCGCTCGCCGGCCAGTTGCTCTACGAGCAGGCCGGCCAGACGCTGCCGGTCGGCTGCGCCCCAGCCGACGATCGCCTCTTCTGCCACAGCTTCGAGACCGGCAGCAGCACGGCGGCAGCGACGCGCTACCTCCATCTCGGCAGCCGCCTGATCGCCAAGGCCGTCGCCGGCGGTGCCACCACGTATCTGCACACCGACGGCATCGGCAGCGTCGTCGCCGAAAGCACGGCCGGCGGCGCCGTCAGCCATCGCGCGATCCACGAGCCGTTCGGCGCACCGTCCAACCTCGTCACCGTCGAGGGCCCCGGCTACGCCGGTCATGTCGTCGACGGCCTGACCGGCCTCTCCTACATGCAGGCCCGCTACTACGATCCCTTCGCCGCGCGCTTCCTCGCCATCGATCCGCTGGCCGCCGACGCCGGCGGCTTCAACCGCTACTGGTACGCCAACAACAATCCGTACACGTTCATCGATCCCGATGGTCGCTGCGCGGCGATGACGAGCAAGCACGAGGACAAGTGTCAGTACTACGCCAAGGAGAAGATGCGGACGCAAAATCCGTCAGACTTGCTGATCGAGGCGGGTGTCAACACAGTGAAAAACATACTCAACGATCTGGTCTCCATCGCCAATGCGTTCATGAACGACGAGCCACCGCCGATGGGGCCGATGATTCGGACCGCCTCTATACCTCTCGCTGGAGCATTGGGTAGAGGCGTGCCGCGCGTGAGTACAATGCCTGCGGCAGTCGAAGGGACTGCTGCAGGGGCGGGAGCACGATTGCTTGACGACCTCTCACGAGCAGCGAGCGCCGCCGACAGAAACGGTCTAACTGCGGCAGGGCGCGCACTACAGAAGCATGGAGGTCGGGCGGGGAGCGCGTTTCCGCAAGTCAGTGGCCATGGCAACCTGAATCGTGTGGGTCAGAGCGTAGTTGACGACATACTTATGACGCCCGGCGCAAATCATGTATCCAACAGATTCGGAGGCATTGATGTCATGGCGCCAGACGGGCGCGGTGTGCGATACGATTCCAACGGCAATCTCATGGGTTTCCTGGAACCTTGATCGTGAGCGGCTTCTACCACATAACCGTCGGCAGTCTTCCTGACTACGAAGATCTAGTCGCTGAAATATATATCGGCGACAAGTTCGTTGGTCTGATCAGCCAAGAGGAGGAGCTTGAGCGGTTCCTTCTTGAGCTTGCTCCGTTGGAGCAGGCTACCTCAACCAAGTTGGACTTGGCAGTGTTTGAACGGGCAATATCAGAGGCCAAGGAGAAACTGCAGAAGCTGAAGCGGGTGCCGGGCGCTGGTTAGTTGCCGCAAGCAGATCAATGACGGTCGTTCGCAAGCTGAATGGCCTGAGAAGCCTTTCAGCAGGTGAGTGGCGCTACGTAACCGTCTACCGGATTTTGGATGTCCAAGGGCGAGCTCTTGCCGACGCCATGCCCCTACCTCTTGACGTAGGTTGGTGCGACCCGGAATTTCGGAGTTTCCACTGGTGTACTATTCTACTCTGGCCGCGGAGTGAGGTGCGGTGATTCGGTAATCGAGGGTCTGTCAATCGAACTGTGTAACTGCCGTTCGTGACCTCATGCGCTGACCGGGACGCGCTCTTCGCCGAAGAGGATCTGGAAGACCTGCATCGCCGGCTTCCAGTGGTGTACGCCGCGCCA